>PUNT01000234.1 GCA_003551905.1 Halanaerobiales bacterium | reverse complement strand
CTGCCAGTTTTCGGGCCAGTCTGGTGAGATTTTTAAGTTCCAGAAGAGGAGTATTCCCCACATTGGCTGCAAATTGTATCTTGCGAATTTCCTCCAGGGAATAACCTACCTTCTCCATCATACTTTCATAATCACAAGCAACAGGGGTTCGGGCAAATTCCTCATAGTCTATGCCCACGGCTCTCTTCATTATTTCATTGCGCCTTTCCATGAGGGCTGTATAGCTCATATCCTTCATCACCGGCTCCCCCCTTCGCTGGCCAGGAATTCTCTGAGCTCTCTCCTGGCTGCCAGGAGTTCTGGCACCGGCCGGCCAAAATCATGGATAAAAGGCGGGTTTACAGCCAGAAGACGCCCTTTTAACCTGCGACCTATTGGTGTCTGGATATTTACTTCGTCACCTGCACTGGCCCCATCTTCATCCAGCCAGCCTTTTACCCTGAGTTCCAGGGGAACCTTTTTAGTTTCCTCAGGAACCTGAGTTGCTCGTTCTTCGGGTTTGAGTATAATGCTGTGGATTTCTACCCAGTCACCTCGCTGAGCCCGCTCCATCCTTATCCCTCCTGTTTCTTAATTAAATTTCTAAAATCTCCCATAACAGCTGCTGGAACAGGCAAATCTTTCATGGAAAGAAGACCTGATTTGGCTTCAATCACTTTGGGAATCATATTAATAGTTACCGCCATGGTTCCTATTCCACCTGGCACTTCCGGTTTATTGGCCACATTTATGTTGGGTTCCCCTTCAATCCAGACATAGTCACCTGTTTCCTGCCCTTCCATGTGGGGATGGATCTGCTGTGGGTGCTCTAGAGCAATGAGAGTTTTGCCAGCCTTTTTACCAAAAGCAATGTGCTTGCAGCCGGCAACCATACCTGGCTCAACTTTTACATGGGGTGTTTCCCGGTAAACGTTGGTAATAATGGGTTCCCTGGTTTCTTCTATTTCATCCAGTTCCCAGCCCAGGGCATCAGCAATCATGTGAATAGACTCCGGAAACCCCACATGTCCTACAATGCTTCCCTCTTCCACACCCTTTTTAAACTCTTCAGGGCTTGTGCCCACTCCCTGACCTTTCATAACTGTAGGACCAAAGGGGGAAAGGTCGTTGACCCGGGCTGCTTTAATTTTGTCCACCCGGGCACAGGCTCCAGTCAGGGTAATTATGAGAAGATCCAGGACGAAGCCGGGGTTTATTCCTGTTCCCAGGACGGTAACACTATTCTCTCTGGCCATCCTATCCATTTTTTCTGCCAGTTCCGGTTCTTGCGCCCAGGGATAAGCCATTTCTTCTGCTATGCAAATAACATTTAGACCTCTTTTTACCGATTTCTCGATGTGAGGAAATACTTCCCGGGTAAAAGAAGACGTAGCAATGATCACAATATCTGCAGGAATTTCTAGAACCTCATGAGCATTGCTCTTGCATATTATTCCTGTTTTTCCTGTTCCCAGCACCTCTCCTAGATCAATGCCATCTTTGAGTTCAATGGCTCCAACTATTTCTATTCCCTCTTTTTCCATCAAGTATTTGCCTATTCCACTCCCCATGGCACCCAGACCCCATAAAATCACTCTAATATTTTCCACAAAAGCACCCCCAAAATATTAATTGATAACGCTAGATAACATGCAGAGCTATAACGATATATCAAAACCCCTTCCTTTCAGCTCCTGCTTTAGGGAAGAAAGGTTTTCTCCCAGCTCTTTATCCAGCCTCTCCCCCATTCGATTATAAATTTCTGTGACGTATATATTGTGGATCATGTATTCCTTGACCATGGCTACAAAACTCTCGTTCCCAGATCTAACACCCTGTGTATTTTCGCTGTTAAACGTGGCAAAGAGGGCCTCCTCCTGGTCTTTTAAAACTACAAACCAGCGGCCCACTTGCCTGTAATCCTGATGAAGAAGAGTCAGAGGATGACGATAAACATAACCTCCAGCAGGGGAAAAGTCCCCGTACACGGTAAAAATCATCTTAACTCCCTTTTTTGCTGGTGCGGGAATAATTTCTTCCAGTTTCTCCAGCTCTGAACCCCATCCCTCAATTTGCAGGGTTTTTTCGGCATTCTGCACCATTTCTTTTGCCTTACCCCAGACTTCAGGAGCACCTTCCAGATGCCATAGAAAATCAATGGCCCTGGCCCGGTTAAAACGATGACTGCTTTTTTCTATGTAGGTGCAGGCTTCTTCCACTTTCTGTCGGGATCTGGCTAGTATCTCCTCCAGGGGAAGGGGCACATATTTAGCCGGCTTTTCCCCTACCACATTGATGATACCCTGGGAAACAAGGCTTTGAACTGCCTGATAAACCTTGGACTGGGGGATGCCAGAAATTTTTCCTATTTCATATGCTGTTATATTGGGATTCTGTAAGAGCGTCAGGTATGCTGTAGCTTCGTACGAGTTAAAACCCAGCTCCTTGAAGGAGGACATCAAATCATTCATAATAAGCCTCCTGTCTGTTAACCACAAAGGTAGTTAGTAGCCTCATTATAACCTGATAGAGGTAAAAGGTCAAGGAACTTCCCTCTATTTTCAGCATAAAAAAAGGGCTGGATTTATCACAGCCCTTTTTCCTCTATCTACATTACCAGGGCCATTACAGCCATGGCAGTATGCATTCTGTTCTCTGCCTCGTCATAAACTACCCGCCCTCTGGGGTCTTCCACTACCTCTTTAGTGATCTCTTCCCCGTAAATAGCCGGCAGGCAATGCAAAACTATGGCATCTTCTCTGGCTTTTTGGAGCATGTCCATGTTCACCTGATAGGGTAAAAATACCTTGCGCCTTTCTTCCTTTTCCCTTTCTGCTTCTTCTTTTGATGCCTGCCCCATGCTCAGCCAGACATCAGTATATATGACATCTACGCCTTCCACTGCCTTATCAACATCATTGGGATCTGTATACACTTCTACTGTGGCACCGGTTTTGGCAGCATCTTCTTTAGCCCACTCCAAGGCTTTGGGATCCGGGCGGTAAGTTTCGGGTATGGCCAGATTAAGATGAATTCCCACCTTGGCAGCTGCAAACATGAGGGAATGGGCCATGTTATTGCCGTCCCCTACAAAGGCCATTTTAATGCCTTGCAAGCGCCCTTTCTTCTCATAAATGGTAAGGAGGTCAGCTAGACCCTGGGTTGGATGGCAAAATTCTGATAAACCGTTAATTACCGGGACTTTTGAATAGCGGGCCAGATCTTCCACATCCTCATGTTTGAATACCCGGGCCATTATGCCATCTACATACCGGGAAAGAACAAGGGCTATGTCTTCAGTTGTTTCCCTCTTGCCCAGCTGAATATCTTCAGGCCCCAGATAAACAGCATGTCCACCCAGCCTGCTCATTCCTGCTTCAAAGGCCACTCTGGTCCGGAGTGAAGGTTTTTGAAAAATCATTCCCAGCTGTTTGCCGGCCAGCAGAGAATGTGGCTGCCCTCTTTTAGCCTCCATCTTGAGTTCTTCAGCTGTTCTAAGTACCTGCAATATTTCTTCTGTGGTGAAATCATGCAAGGAAAGCAGGTTTCTACCTTTGAGATCCACTGCCATAAAGCAACGCCTCCTCTATTAATATTGTGTTATCCCTCAACTATTATACTCAAAGATAATGGAAAACAAAAGGCCTTTCTATACTTTCCCTGAGAACACATAAGGTATGAATCCTTTGGGGGCAATAAGGGCTAACATTGCTCCTTTTAGCATTGTTGGAGTATTGCCTTTTCCTTCAAAGAATCACCTTCTCAACATAGGGCGATGTAGCAGAGCGGAGAAGGCTGCCATAATCAAGGGTAAAGGCCAGTCTGTCTCCTATCTGTGGTTCTGTTTCCAATTTGCTCAGGTCCACCAGGAGGTGATCACTACTTGCTCCCAGTATTTCCACTTCCTGCACCGGTTTCAGTCCTTCAGGATTTATGTCCTGTTCACCTACAGCCAGAATTCCTCTCAGATGTCTTCCCCTGTCCTTGGGTTTCTTGGGCACCCGGCCAAAAGCATCTCTCCCCACAGGCCCATAGGGAACCGAAGGTTTCTCCTTGATCTCAATCAACTCTGCTTCCAGAATGAAAGTGTCGGACCGGGTCCCGGGGAAAGGCTCATTGAGCCCAGTATCATTGCCAATGAGAATGGTTTCCCCTACCCGTAAATTGTTTATTCCCTCTGGAATCTCCCCGGGTCTGATAAGGTGCAACGAGCTGCTGTTGCCACCGGAAACCATCTCCAGCTTTCTGCTCACCTTAGACTCTAAATCCTTAGCCAGAGAAACCAGTTGCCCCAGGTTTTCTCTGGTTGGGATTATCCCTCCATAACAGGTGAGATTGGTGCCCAAACCATGAAGCTCTACACCCTCCAGGGCTTCAACTGCCAGGGCTATCTCTGTGGCTTCCTCTGGCATCACCCCTTCCCTGAGATCCCCCAGGTCAATCATCAATACTACCTTATGAGTTTTACCCTGATTTTTAGCAGCCTGATGCAAGGCTCTAATAACTTTCATTTCTGAGTTAAGGCTCATATCAGCGATAGCAACAACCTCATGGGCTTGACTTATCATGGGCAATCGCAGGAGCATGAGGGAAATTTCTTCACCCAGTTCCCTTCGGAGTTTCTGCAAATTCTCCAGCCGGGAATCTGCCAGCCCCTGAACTCCTCCCCGGAGCATGGCCCGGGCAATATGGGTGCTGCCACAAACCGCTTTGGTAACACCTGTTACTTTTATGCCGGCTTCCCCGGCTGTTTCTGCTATACAACGAGCATTTTCTTCAACCTTATGCCCATGAATTAGTAAACGAGGATGTTTCATAAGATAGCCTCCTTCTTAATCCTTTTTTTTTGATTTTTCTCATTATTTCAAAAAATACCTTTATGGCTAGAGGACGAAATTACTGTAGGGCGAAATCAGTTAGTGGAAAGGAGGTGAAGAATTGAAGTTGACAGTTTGGGGTCAATGCAATTTTTCCCATCCCCACAGTCCCATACAGATATTTTTCAGCAAAGAGGGGAAAAAAAGACTTAAGCTGATTAAAGAACTACACAGAGGAAAAACACCCCAAAATATAAGCAAAGAATGCTATTGTTCAGAAGAAGAACTGCAAAAGGATTTGGACCTTTTAGAAAAAAGCTCCTTTATCCATAAAAAAAACGGTACTTATCTACCCAGTTTTTTTGTAGTACTCAAGGAAGAACTATCCCTGATAGAAATGACTATTGAAGAGATTGCTCATGGTCTGATATCTCCTGTTGAAGACTGGTACAGCGAGATCTATAATTATTACAGACAGATGTCTTTCCACCCACTTTTTTCCTGGGAGGAAGTTTCCCTGCTTTTTGTTGGCAACTTCCTTTATGAGATGGGTAGGGAGCAGATTTCCAACAAAGGAGAGTACCAATTGTTGTGTCCTCCCCCTGCCCGGTCAAGCGGGAACTTCTATCTGTGGGCACTGGAAGGACCAGCCTTAAAGCACATGGGAACCTATAACAATCACACCGACAGATTCAATGGCTATGTAGTAGGCACCTACGGACGCGACACCAACAGCCAGTTAAGAGATGCCCTCCCTGATGGAGGCTATCAGCTGATGAAAAAAATTGGCCGGGAAAAAACCCTGACACTAATAGAACAAAGCCTGCTGGCCTATGAAAACCTCTATTATCAGGGCATCTTGCCGGATGAAGAATTGGTGCCGGTGCTGGAAAACTTCCTGCTCATGGATAGAGGAAAAACCCCACTAGTCCCTCTGGGGGAAGAAAAAGACTGTGAGCTGATAGACAAACTGCGGTTTAACCTTGGCGAAAAAATAGGTACGGCTTTTGACAATTACTATTCGTTGCTGATGGAAACATTCCTTTTATTTCCCGGCTCTAATTATTCATCTTTCTCAGAATTTTACTGCTGGTTTTATAATTTGCTTATCAGTCATTCTATTGAAGTCTTAATGGAAAAAAACCTTATAACACTGCCGCCCCGGGGTTATATACCCTACATACTCAAGGAAAGGAAGCATTAGTATTGGAGAGCTATTATTAACTCAATATCTTTTTCTCTCTGTAGTTGAGAGCAGTCCAGATGGACTGCTCTCAATCTTCTTTTATCCTTACCAGGGAAACCACTTCATCACCCTTGGCCAGGCGCATCAAACGAACCCCCCGAGCTGCCCGTCCCATACAGGGCACCTCCCGGGCTTTCAGGCGAATTAAGCGTCCATCCCTGGTTACTGCCATAACATCTTCTTTCTCTCTAACCATGCGGAAACCAGCCATTTTGCCACTCTGCTCCGTTACCCGGCAGGCAAATATTCCCTTGCCTCCTCGTCTTTGGGGCCGGTATTCAGCAACCTTTGTTCGCTTGCTGTATCCCAGACGAGAAACAGTCAGGAGATCCAGTCCTTCTTCTACCATTTCCATACCTATCACTTCATCCCCTTTACCCAGGGCGATTCCTTTAACACCCTGGGCGGTTCTGCCCAGGGGGCGAACATCCCTGGCGGCAAACCGAATACTTTTGCCCAGGGCTGTCCCCAGCATAATATCCTGCTCTTCTTCAGCATTGTAGCGAACAGCTATGAGCTCAT
>PUNT01000153.1 GCA_003551905.1 Halanaerobiales bacterium | reverse complement strand
TGTTCTGATGTCTCCTGCTGTGTGCCAAAAAGAGCAGCAAGGGGGTTAGTATTCTTTGTCTTGTATGGTAGGAGATAATCGAGAATTCTATCTTCAACCAGGGTTTTAGCCTTATCTCCCACCTGCATTAACCACTCATTCTTGACCATGCGTATGGCTATTTCCATAAGGTCTCTGATCATTGACTCAACGTCTCTGCCCACATAACCAACCTCAGTAAATTTACTGACTTCAATTTTTAGAAAAGGTGCATAGGCTAAACGGGCCAACCGCCGGGCAATTTCGGTTTTCCCCACACCAGTAGGGCCAATCATGAGAATATTCTTGGGAAAGATCTCATCTTTAATCTCTTTTTCAATCTTCTTTCTTCTATATCTGTTTCTTAAGGCAATGGCCACTGCCTTTTTAGCGTCATCCTGACCGATAACATATTTGTCAAGCTCCTGGACTATCTGCCTAGGAGTAAGTTCTTCCACGAGAATCCTCCTGTTCTGTTATTAATTTTAAGGGTTTTGAAGGTTCTGTTTTTTTCATTCCATGACCTCCACATTAACCTCGTTATTAGTATATACACAAATCTCTGATGCGATAGTCATAGCCTGCCGGGCAATTTCTTCAGCAGAAAAATCAGTATTGGCAATTAGAGCCCGGGCTGCTGCCAGAGCATAGGGGCCACCTGAACCTATAGCAGCAACACCATCATCAGGTTCTATAACATCGCCATTTCCAGATATAATAAATAAGTTTTCTCGATCAGCAACAATAATTAAAGCTTCTAATCTCCTTAAAACCCGGTCTGTTCTCCATTCTTTGGCCAGCTCAACTGCTGAGCGCTTTATGTTTCCATGGAATTCTTCCAGTTTACTTTCAAATTTCTCAAAAAGGGTTATAGCATCTGCTGAGGTTCCTGCAAATCCAGCAGCGACTTTCCCATCATAGAGGCGGCGAACTTTGACTGCACCTCTTTTCATAATGGTATCACCCATGGAAACCTGGCCATCTCCAGCCAAAGCAACTTTTTCTCCCTGTTTAACACCAATAATTGTTGTAGATCGCATAAAAGTTTTACTCCCATGACCTTATTTTTCTTTATCACAATATATTATCATAATGGAGAAACATATGCAAGATATTGGATTTTTGAATCATTTGCGCTACAACCATTTTTTTAAAAATAGTTAGGTTTGGGGCAACAATTTTTCAGTCCAAAAAACTGAGTTATATATTTCAGGGAGCTAAAATAGTGCTATCTAAACTCAATTAACTCAATTTAGGGTAGAGATTAACCCTATGGTCATTCTGCTAATTTTTATCTATTTGACTCCGAAAACCGGCTTTCTACCACTATCTTTTGGAGTAAACTCTTTTTCCCCACCCTGAAAACCCTTTGCTTATTAGGGGAATTGCTCATTGCAAATCACTTTTTTTGAATATTAGAACAATTTATTTTTTACAAAATATCTCCCGAAAGTCTACCATGGCTGTGAGTGCCCTTTCTCTTTTTTCCTGTCTGCGAATTTTCTTAGATTTCTTGCCATTTTCTGGCTGAGGTAAAAGGCCATAATTAAAACTAATAGGCTGGAAATCAGTCTTACAGTTGCAGATATAGTTGAAGAGAGCTCCGGATGGAGTGGTAACTGGTGGAATGAGAGGTTCATATCCTGTAATCAACCTTGCAGCATTGATACCTGCCCATAACCCAGAAAGGGTAGATTCCAGGTACCCCTCCACACCAGTTATCTGGCCGGCAAATAAAAGCTTTTCATTTTTCTTAAACTGCAGTGTTGGTCTTAATAGTTGAGGCGAATTAATGAATATATTGCGGTGCATTACACCCAGACGTAAAAAAACTGCCTTTTCCAGACCTGGAATAAGTCTGAACACTCTCCTTTGCTCATCCCATTTCAGACGAGTTTGAAAACCAACCATATTATAAAGGGAGCCAGCCACATTATCCTGACGTAACTGGACAACAGCGAATGGCCTTTTCCCCTGGGAACTTGCCAGGCCCACAGGCTTCATAGGCCCAAAAACCAGGGTTTGGTAACCTTTTTTAGCCAGGTATTCTACAGGCAAGCAACCCTGGAAAAGTTTATCGGTTTCAAAATCTCTAAGTGGAACAGTTTCTGCTTTAATCAGATTTTCCCAGAAAACTTTATATTGTTCTTCAGTCATGGGACAATTTATATAATCATCACCACAATCATAACGAGAACCCCGGAAAGTTTTATCCTCATCTATTGAATCAGCTTCAATCAATGGGGCTGCAGCATCAAAGAAAAAAAGATTTTCTTCTCCGGTATATGAAAAAATATTTTCAGCAAGTTTTGTTGATGTCAAAGGGCCAGTTGCTACTATACTTATTCCCTTCTGACAAACACTGTTTACTTCCCCTCTCCTTAATGATATTAAAGGATGAGCAGATATTTCTTCTGTTATTTTTTTTGCAAAGATTTCACGGTCTACTGCTAATGCTCGACCAGCAGGAACTCTGTTATTTTGGGCAATTTTTAGTATCAGGGAATCATATAATTCTAGTTCTGCTTTTAAGAGACCGGCGCCGGTGTTCAAATCTTCTGAACCAAGAGAGTTACTGCAAACCAGTTCTGCCATGTCTCCTGTTTTATGGGCAGGACTCATAACTTCCGGACGCATCTCAATGAGTTCTACAGGAATTCCCAGGCGGGCTATTTGCCAGGCAGCTTCTGACCCTGCCAGGCCTGCTCCTATAATTTTAACTCTTTGCACCAGACTCATCCTCTTTCTCTTGATATTCACATTCGGGACGACCACATTCTTTTAAGATCTGTCCTTTTTTTCTTTTTTCCACCAGAAATGCCCCGCACTCCGGGCAATTTTCGGTTAAAGGACGTTTCCAGGAAACAAAATTGCATTCCGGGTACCTATCGCACCCATAGAAGGTCCTGCCTTTTTTGCTGCGCTTCTCTACAATCTTACCCTGACTGCAGACAAAACAATCGATATTTTCCAATCGCATGTATGGTTGAGTGTGCTTGCACTCAGGAAAGCGAGGGCAGGCCAAAAATTTACCAAACCTACCAACCTTAACTATCATCTCAGCACCACATTTTTCACATGAAAGTCCAGTTTTCTCATCTTCTATCTCAATTTTGCTCATCTTTTCTTGAGCTTTTTCTAGTTTTTGGGCAAAGGGTCCATAGAAATCTCTCAGTATCTGCAACCAATCTTCCTTTCCTTCTTCTATCCTGTCCAGTTTTTCCTCCATGCGAGCTGTGAATTCCACTTCTGTAATTTCCGGAAAATACTCCACCAACAGGTCATTTACGGTAATACCAAGATCAGTGGGAACAAAACGCCCATTGTTAAGAAGCACATAGCCCCGTTGTTGTATAGTTGCTACAATAGGAGCATAGGTTGATGGTCTGCCTACTCCATTCTCTTCCAGGGTTTTCACCAGAGTTCCCTCGCTATATCTGGGTGGAGGTTGGGTAAAATGCTGTTCTTTATCAAGTTTCTCAAGGTTAACTTTTTCTTTCTCCTGCAAGGGAGGAAGAATAGTTTCTTCAAAACTATCTGTTCCTCTTAATGCCAGGAAACCAGGAAAAACAATATTGGAACCGGTAGCTCGAAAAAGGAAGCTACCACCAGTCACATCTACTGTTAGGCCGTGAAATTCTGCTGCAGCCATCTGTGAAGCAATGAATCTTTCCCAAATTAGTCGGTAGAGATTGTACTGGTCATTGTTGAGATACTTTTTTATCTCCTCAGGTTTCAGAGCAGGATCAGTTGGCCTGATGGCCTCATGGGCATCCTGTGATGACTGTCCTCTACGTTTGAATATTCGCGGCTGGGAGGGCACATATTCCTTACCAAACTGATTTTTAATTATCTTTCTGGCAATGTTTTGGGCTTCTGATGAAGTCCGGACGGAGTCAGTGCGCATATAGGTTATTAGACCTGTTGTGCCCATCTCACCTATATCCAACCCTTCATAAAGTTGCTGGGCCACATACATTGTTTTCCGGGCCGTAAATTTAAGCTGCTTGATTGCTTCCTGTTGCATTGTGCTGGTAGTAAATGGGGGATATGGATTTCTCTTTCTTTTCCTTTCCCGGATACGCTTAATTACATAGGACTGTTTTCGTATTTCTTTGGCTGTTTGCTCAGCGGAACTTTTTTCTTCCAGATGGAATTTATTCCCATTAATACGATACAGCTGCCCTTTAAAAATTCCTTCTTTGCTTTTGAAAGATCCTTCTATTGTCCAGTATTCCTGGGAGACAAAGGCATCAATTTCTCTTTCTCGTTCACATATGAGTCTAACAGCAACTGTTTGCACCCTGCCTGCACTTAAACCTTTCTTTATCTTTGTCCACAAAAGGGGGCTCAACTTATATCCTACCAAACGGTCCAGTATACGGCGGGCTTGTTGCGCATTGATTAAATTTTCATCAATATCACGGGGTTCTTTTACTGCAGTTTTGACAGCTTCCTTAGTAATTTCATTGAAGCTTATGCGGCATTTATTATTTGGTATCGGCAGAACTCGCTCCAGATGCCAGGAAATTGCTTCTCCTTCCCGGTCAGGGTCTGTTGCCAGATATACTTCTGTACTCTTTTTGGCTTCCTTTTTTAGTTTATCCAGAATTTTCCCTTTGCCTCTGATAGTTATATAGCGAGGTTTAAAATTTTCCTCCACATCAACTCCCAGTTTGCTTTTAGGAAGGTCGATGAGGTGGCCCATTGAAGCTTCAATTTTATAACGTTTTCCCAAAAATTTCTTTAAAGTCTTAGCCTTGGCTGGAGATTCAACAATGATCAACTTGGAAGCCATATCATTCCATCCTTTCAATTCAACTGATCTGCAAAACCTTCCCCATATTTTTTCAACTCAGGAATGGTTCTGGTCATTAAACCAAGATCTTCCTCTTCTAATACCATTTCCAGGGCAACCCAAAGCACATCTGTGGTGATCTCACCTTCATGAGAAGTATTGAATAATGTTAAGAAGAGGTATTCCCAGGTCTGCAAATCAAGAAGGCTGTACCGCTGGATTTTTTCTAGAATTTCCAGAACCTCTATACTCAGTTTACTTTGTTCTTCCCTGGTTATTACCCGCTTTCTCTGCTGATTTAGTTTAACACCCGCCAGAGGAGAAAGGTCGATAACTCTCTCATCATCAAAAAAAACCAACTGGAAAGCAGCATCTATATCTTCAATTAGATAGCCCTGTTCCAGGAGATCCCGGACCAGATCTTCTTCTCTCTCAAAAGAATTGTCTTCATCAAGAATTTTTCTCATCAGTATGCTGATAATTTCAGCAACATTATCGTTCAAAATATCCCTCCTCACTCTCCAGCAATTTGCATTCCCCTTAATTATAGAATTTGGTTTCCTGTTTGTAAAGTTCCAATTTTCTCAATCCATAATTTTTTGAAGCAGGAAAATAAAAGCCAGAGTGTAATTAAAACCCTGGAGGTGAAAAAAATTGAAACATTTCCGCCGAGTGCTCTTATTGCTGTTTATTATACTGCTGGTTTACCTGATTAGCAGTATCTTACCTTATTATCCAGCTCCTTATCTCTTCCTCAAGGCTTTAGAAGAGAGAGATGAGGATGCACTTATGTCCCTGGTGACGGAACGGGCTCGCCTGCAAGCTTTTCTCACCAACCTTGGCGTTAAAGCTGTTTATAATGTAGAGTCATACAGCCTGGGCTTTCTCAGTGAACGGAACAGGGTGCCAGCAGAAGTAGAACTAGAAAACCGGATAACCGGTGAAATTATTGTCATTAAAGTGGAGTTCATTGTGCTACCAGCCAGCCTTTTTAGCTGGTGTCCGGGAAAAATTGACGGATTAAGGCTGGAAGATAGGGTCGAATAGTTTTACTATTTGAGAAATGGCCATTTTTCTTTCTTGTTTTTCAAAAAACTAATTAGTGGGTACCCAATACCGAAGATCACTATAGCCTGGCTTATAGTTATGCTCAATGCTGTAAACCAGTAGGGCAAACCGAATAGGTGGTAAAGGTAAAGGCTTATTAAAAACCCATTGAGCAAAACAGGGCTCAAATAAGCGCCTATATTTCGCCGCAGCAAATAGGTACAAAAAGCAGCAACTAAGGAAACCAGACTACCCCCTAGTATGTCCACCATGCCCAAACCACCAAATATATTAGAAATCAAAACACCAATAAAGATAGCTGGTACAGCTTCAATATACAATATGGGTAGCACAGTTAGAGCTTCAGAAACTCGCAATTGAATGGGACCAAAGCTGATAGGATGAAGTAAAAGAGTTATAGAAATATAAAGGGCAGCGATCAATCCTGCCCTGGCTATCCTCTGAGTCAAAACAGGTTTCCCCCTTTCACATTGGTTCTTTTTACCGGCGCAAAAGACATCCGGTGCAGGGGACAGGGGCCTTTCCTTTGGAGAACTTCTAGATGTTCAGTGGTTAAATAACCCTTATTATCATTGAACATATATTCAGGATAGTCAAAATGACAGATATCCATAATCCAGTCCCGGGTAACTTTTGCTACAATAGATGCGGCTGCAATAGCAAGAGACTTGCTATCTCCTCCGACAATAGGGATCTGCGGTTTTTTTACTCCTGATGCTC
>PUNT01000119.1 GCA_003551905.1 Halanaerobiales bacterium | reverse complement strand
CCGCACTTTCTACAGGTGTTCATTTCTTAACACTCCTCGACCATATTTCGAAGAACTTGTCAGCATCCATTATGACGATAGGGTCTGTTCTGTTTTTCTTGACAACCAGCAACCAATCGGTTCCTTTCTCTTGGTTGTCTTTAGCTTGTTTAATCCAAGCGGGCACTGACCAAGCTTCTTGCCATTTGCACTCTACTGAGAAGGGGAACATTTTTTTGGCTTCCCCCACCAGCCGGACATCTGTGCCTGTTTGAGCCGCTTCTCTGGAGGCTATCATCTCATCCTTGCCCCATGGAACACCGAGTATGTCCGAAATCTTTTGACAGACCCATTGCTGTAGTGCTCTTCCTTTCGCTTTTGCTGAAGAGGTTTTAATCCGTGCCTTTGCCATTTTACCACCTCTTGTCTGCTGGAATAGGGAATCCGTATTTTTGAGCAGTGGCATTAAATAGCGGGATTCCATAGGCATAGTAATTATCAAAGTCTTCTAGCCCTTCCTCAAGTATCCAGTTCCACATCTTAACCACTTCAAACATAAGAGATGATGAAATTCCACGTTCATTATGCGCCTTTTCAAAACCAAATGCAATATCTTTCTCCAGTTGTTTCAGTATATTCTCCCTTGTGAAAGGTGTGTGTTGATGTGTTCCTTTATGCTCTTCTTTTAGTTCAAGTCCCATCTCATGAAACCTCTCTTCAGGTACGAATTGCACCAATCGTGCTATATCTCTTCCATCTATACACTGTTCTTGGTAATTTTCAATCACAAAATCTAGCGTCTTCAAAATCAATCCACCTCCCCCACTTTTGTTATATGAACTCTTTTTCTTCGTTCCACTCGCTGTGCGGACCTGTATATCCTGCCTGCCTTCACCCTGTCCCCGTCACAATAGAGAGTGTCTATTGCCCAACCGACCAAGTGTTGTGTGAGTTTACTGCAATATGGTCTGTTATAATATTTTTCCTTCAGCTCTATATATTGATATTTCCAGTTCATTACACCCCTCCTCTTGGTTTTCTCTTGTCATAGAAGGAGCTCTCCACCTCGTTCCAGAGCTCAATAGTGTTTTGTTTTAGTTCGTTTTCTAGATTGTCTTCTTCTACTTTTTGAATGGCATCCTCAATTGATTTACCCAAGCTCTGCTCACCTACTCTGTAGACAGTGTCTGAAGTAGTAGTTTTGATGAATCTCAAATTTCCCCGGATGTCATCAATACCATAGTCATACAGTATATAGATTTCTGCACTGCGATGAGGTTTCCAGACAGAGGACTTGAAAACTTCGATTGTGGCTTTAATGCCTATCACTCGCTCGTGCTCTTTCCTCTTTATTTTTCGTTTGGTCTTTATTTTTTGCGGGCTCATACATCTGAGGCGCAAGCTAGAGTAGAATCCAAGTGCTTCCCCTCCCGGGCTTTTATGCTGTATTCCATATGGTCCGGCATCCAAATTCTGTCTGATTTGGTTACTACACACCATAAGAACTTCTTTTTGGGTGATAAGGCGGCAAGTTTTTCTGAGTTCTTCACTGAACTCTTTAGCACGCCGCATCCCCATTTTATCCCCTTCTTCCTTTTCCAGTTCCATATCGGTGGAAAGAGCGGCAAGGGAGTCAGCAAATACGCCATGAGGCGTCTTGATATCAGCTTCTTCCCCAGGCAACCATTCCCGCACTGAAGAAAAGACCTCTGGAACAGTGTTGGGCATAGTATATTCTATTATATCTGAATCTAGCCCGAACATCTTAGCGAACTGCTTGTTGAGCCGAGCTTCCGGGTCATGGAACATTATCTGTCCGTCTTGTTTTTGTATATTCCCGGCTATTTGACATAGCATAACCGTTTTTCCAGTCCCAGATGGTCCGAATATTTCAACCAGAATCCCAGTAGGAAGGCCACCTTCTTTAAACCTTCCCCCGCTAATAGCCAAGTCGAGGAGAGTAGAACCTGTGGAAACTACTTTATCACTACCTTCATATTCTGGAGTGGTTTGTTTGTTGTTGTTTTTTATCTTTTTTTCTACTTGTGCGCTCAATTTTTCCTGTCTTTTCTTAGTTCTTTTCATGCCTTGCCCTCCTCAATTCTTTGCTCTACTTGTGCAAGGATTTCTTTTATGTGGTGTTCTGCCACTTTTCGCCTCTTTAATCTGTTCTTTATTTCTTTCAAGTAGAGTCTTTGCTGTTCTCTATTTCCTTTTTGCCCCTGTGCCAAGCCGTCTTTCCACTTGTCATCCGCCTGTTGAATCAGGTTCTGTATAATTTGTTCAGTCGAGCATTCTTGGTTTTGTCTATAGACTACGTCTTGCAGTGTTTTCTGCACACTCAGCCCTTTTTCGGCGGATAACAGTTTTAGATAATCTGCTAGTTCTTGGGGGAAATAAGCCCCGACAAACCTAGTTTCCCCTTCCTGCTGGAACAAGTGTGCCGGGGCATTATTGTTTTTTCTTTCTAACATATCAGCTACCCCCTCTCTTCTGAGGCGTCTATACAAGCCTCCCATTCCTCACAATCATCACATTCATCATACTCTTCACAGTCTGTGCCGAATTCATATCCATGCGGGCATTTGGATTTTTTACTTTTATCCTTGCCTTTTCCTTTTTTACTGCGACTTGGTTTGGTTGCAGGCTGTGGTTCCTCTTCCTCATCCTCTTCCTGTTCTTCTTGCTCTTGCTCAGTATCTACCGCATCTTCATCCTCATTATAATCATCATCCTTTGCTTCGTCCTGGTCCAAACCCCCGAAGAACATCGCTTCCACTGCTTTAAAACTAGGTATTTCTAAAATCTCATCAAGTGACGGGATTTCATCTAGAATGCTTTCCTCGTAAGGCTCTTTTCTCTCTTGGAAGTCAATTCTGCTTGTTTCGGCAAATTTGTTTGTTCCAAAAGTACCTTCGCTGAAGCGAATGCGAAGTGTGTGTCCCTCTTCTAAGTCGGGGAATGCTTCGTATTCTTCATTTTCTTGTACTTCTTCATTCAATTTTTCCTGAAATAAAAACTGTGAAATATCCCATATATGCGGCGATTCTTCATAGTTTTTCTGTCCCTTTGGAATAACTACATATAGGTTTCTCATTGAGGGCCTGAGAGCCTTAACAGAATCGTCATTCCAGTCTGCTCCATCTTTCATCAGTTGTGCTCTGTACTCACAAATTGGGCATTTCTGTCCGGCAGTTGTTGGGCAGACAATACTGTCATTATTCGGACCAATATTCCTGTGAAGCCAATAAGGTCTTTTGTACCAAAGCGTTCCCGGCACAGCAATTTCGTATTCCTCGTCCCTGTCTGGGTGGTTATTTATAGTGACTTCGTAAGGCATGATGTCTAGGCTCACTCGTGTCTTTGGTTCTTCTTTAAAAACTTGCAGTCCTTTCGGTAAATTCAAATGTCCGAACTGCGAACCTTTTGCCTGCCTCTGAGCGTTTCGTGAAACTCCACCTTTAAATTTCTTCTTTCTTTTTGCCATTCATATCTCCCCTTCTGAACATTATTTGTATTGCCCATACCTTTCCGATATAAGCACACATTGACAATAGAATCACGTATATTGGAACTAATAGTATGATGACCCCTGCTATGATTAAATCCATCTATTCCCTTCCTTTCCGCTGTATTTTGACCTTTGCATTGTCCTTCTTTCTTTTTTGGTGCTCGAGATTCTCTGCATAAAGGTCTCTAGGTGCCTGTGGACCAGCAAAATATGAAGCGGCTAAGAGCTTGACTAGGTTTTCTAGTGCAGTCTTCTTTTGGTCGATAGCCCTTACCACAGCCACTGCGACTTCGTTTTCGTATTTTGCATCATTGTATTCCTTGACAAGTGTTTGGTATTCTTCCTGTAGAAGTATTGTGCTTTGAATCGCCCCTTCAGTAACCTTCTCCAAGCCATATTGCTGTGGGCTTGTCCTGATGTCCATTTCAATCCTTGCCTTTCCTACATCTAGAGCTTCTTTTGCATCATCAGCGGCTTTTCTGGTATCAGCCGCGTGTTTTGCATATTTCCTCATCAGGTCTGCTTGTTCTAGCCATTCTGCATCAAGTGCATTTGGGTCTATTTTGATGTCCTCTTCGTAGTTATAGTTCATATTTTCCCTCCTTTCCCTTATTATACTAACGAACTAAATTTTAGTGATGTATTAATTTTCTATTCTTCCCCGAAAAGCGTGCTGTAACAGGCGAGCACTAGGGCAGGGAACCCAGAATTGTAAAAGGGCTCAATAAATTCCTCCATAATTTGAGCTATGCTTTCATCATGTTGTTCACCTAGCAGAATTGTCTGGCAGTACCCCAGCACAGCCCTTCTTATTTGTTCTGGGTCTTCTGTCTTCAACCCGTTCAATATAGTAGAGATTTTCTTCCATGAATCCCTTTGTGTCAATGCTCTACACAGCTCGATGGTCTTCGACTGGAGTTCAGCTGTTCTTTTTGCGACATCAATCCTTTTTTCTTCTTCTACTGCAAGGACTTGGGCAAGAATTTGCAATGCGTTTCTAGGATGACCCAGGCTGTCTTGAGCAATCTGGTCATAAACTTCTTTGGACAGCGCCTCTCCTTCTGCTTTTACTACTCTTCTCAGAAGCTGTTTCATCTCTTTGTCTGATAGTTGATTTACTTGGTAATGAGCGCACCTGCCTTTGATGGTCGGTAGTAATTTCTGAGGGTCTGTTGTGCAAAGAATATAATAAACATGCTCTGGAGTGTCTTCTAATGCTTTTAACAGTGCGCTTTGAGCATCCCCTGTCAGCCTATGAACCTCATCTAAAATCCAGACTCTATACGGGCTTTCTAATGGTTTATAAGAGCTCTGTTTTCTGATTTCACGGATAGTATCTATTCCACGAAAGTCGGCAGAATCAATCTCCCTTAAATCATTTCCTTTTACGCCCAGTTCTTGTGCCACAATTCTTCCAAGTGTTGTTTTTCCACACCCAGTCGGACCATGGAACAGCAGGCTTTTAGATAGTGGTTGTTTAGGTTTTTCACTGAGCTGGTTCTTCAGCACTTGCACAACATCTTCGTTTCCTATTATCTCGTCTAATGAGCTTGGTCGGTATTCCAGGCAGAGTGTCTTCTTCATCAAAATCCCCCTTTCTAAAAATAGTCTTCTACTGCATTCACAAGCCCGTCGAAATCTTCGCTCTTTCCTAACATAACAGCAAGAGCAAGGACATCTTTCACTGGTATATTGTGTTCTTCGGCTAATGATTCCAAGTAGTCTCTACGGTCTTTGTATCCTTTTTTCTGGTAAATCGTTTCTTGCACAGCTCTCTCCCCTTTCAAAAATCCTTACTGTTCTTATTATACTACTCAACCTTATTTCACCCAGGCTCCGTCTACTGCATATTCTTCTATATCGACTTCAAGCGGGATAATAATCCAGCCCCAGGCTTTTGGGAGTTCTTCTTTCACTATCCTTAGAACAGTCTGTCTGACATGGTCTAGCTCGTTAGGGCAAACATCCAGCACGATATCGTCATGTATTTGCCCGATTAGACGGGTGTTCCATTTTTCTTTTATCATTATCTCATCTAATCTGATGAAGGTGAATAACAAGCAGTGAAACGCTGTCCCTTGAATAGGGTAATTAATAATTTCATTGCGTCTCATTATGCCGGAACAGGTGAACCCTGTGAGCATTTTCAAATACCCCTTTTTTCGGTACTGGTCAACCCATTTTTTCCGCCAATTGTTGTAGACTTTGAAGCGCCTGTTCCAAAAATCATCCTCAACTTTTTTGATGTGTTCTGTAAACTGCTCAAATGATTTTATTCCATTCTTGCGTAGGTGAGCGGAGATATGATTTCCTTCTGGGAGCTCTATTCCCATGTTATCTTTCCATTTCCCCTGCGGCAGTTTCGCCCATTCACAGAGAGAGTGGGCATTATTTGCATAATAGTCACCATAGAATTGTGGAAAGACAAACCCATTCTTTGCTCCCTGCCTGAGTGTGTAATGTACCGGGTTCTTTTTATCCATTTCATCGAGCATGAATATCTGTTTTGCCATGTCTAAGTGCATATCAGAATTCTTATCTTCTAGGTATTTTAGCATTGTTGGGTCTTTATGGTAACAAGCTGAAATCATAACTTCTAAGGCGGAAAAATCAGCTTCTAAGAGCAGGTGTCCGGGTCTTGGGTATAGTGCTTGTCTACAAATTTTCATGGCTTCTTTGTCCCTTTTCGGTATGTTTTGGAAGTTAGGGTCTGCAGAGCTTGACCTGTACGTTCTCACAGTGTGCAGGTTGAATGATGGATGAATATATCCGTCGCACTGTTCCCGCATAAAGGCATCTAGATAGGTGCTCTTCAACTTTGATGCCTTTCTAATTTTTAGTATCAGGTCGAGCCCCTCAACATCTAGCCTGCGAAGGGTTTCTTCATCTGTCGCCCCCTCACCACTTTCAGTCGTCTTAATCGGTTCGATTTTCATGCTCTTATAGAGTATGCGGGCGAGCTGATGGTTGCTGTGTATATTCGCCTTCGTTCCGTAGACATGATTCCATAGCCTGTATAATTTTGTCTTCTCGAGCTGTTTTTCTAAATGTTTTATTTTTCTCGATAGGTGTTTGCTTTTCCGTTTGCAATATTCTATATCCACTCTTATCCCTTGTCTTTCTGCCCGAGCTAGGGCAAGAATCCCAT
>PUNT01000202.1 GCA_003551905.1 Halanaerobiales bacterium | reverse complement strand
GTCCCTGTTAACTGAATACACAGAGAAGGAGGGGATACCGGTACCAATTGCCGGTGGAGGCTATTATATGGTTAAGGGTTCCAGAGACATTAAGCGGAGGGATTACCTGGGTATTGAAAGCATTAAGGCATCCCGTCAGAACAGTGTATCCAGTGAAAAACCTGTTTTCTCAGGACAGCGAGATGGCTTTGTTGGCTCCCATGAATTACCCATGGTCCTGGAAAAAATAAAGCACCACGTGGACAGACTGCATGGTTTAATGAAGAAAGGGGTTTTTCACCTGCCCCTCTGTGGAGTGAGGGATTTTACTTGTTCAAACTGTTCCTTCAGCAGGATCTGTCGGAAGGATGAACTGCTTTTAGAGAGTCTTCGCCTGAATCTCTGGGAGGATGCAAAATTAAATGTGGTAAAGGAGATTTATTAATATGACTAAACCATTCACCCCTACACTCTATCAGCACATGGCAACGGATTATCAGCGAAATCTCGCTGTTACAGCAGGAGCAGGCACAGGCAAGACTGCAGTCCTTACCCGGAGAATTATCAAAATACTCACAGAGAGGAAGCACTTCCTGGACCGACTCCTGGTAGTAACCTTTACTGACAAGGCTGCTGTGGAGATGAAGGAGCGTATCTTTGCAGAAATTGAAGACGAGCTGGCCCGAACTGGAGATGTACATCTGCAGAAATTGAAAGACACATTCTTCAACAACTATATAAGCACTTTCCATGCTTTCTGTGCTGCCATCTTACGGGAATATCCCATAGAAGCCGGATTGGATCCTTATTTTCGCGTTATGGATGAGACGGAAAAGGTGTTCTTTTTGCGAAAATGCATACATGGAAAACTGAAGGAAATAGCCCGGGATAAAAACAACAGGGATATTCACCTTTTGAGTGGAGAGATGTCCCGGCCAGCCATGGCTGAAGCCATCTTCAAAGTTATACAGAAGAGGGAGGATACGGGAAAGTGGATTAAGGAGTTCTCCGGGCTGAGCTGGGAGGACTATGAAAAGCGACTGCAGGCTTATGCTGACTGTATACTCAGGGAGATGGCCTACAAACTCTACAGGAGCCAGGAACTGAATGGTTGCATTGATGGACTGAAGGAGATTAACCCTTCTTCTCCAAATGATTATTCTGTCCTGACCCGGAAAAAGGAAAATCTCCTGACTTTATTGCCTGAATTCACTGAAAAACTTTCTGAGTCTGTGGAAGGTTCAGTGGAGGGAGAAGAATTAAATGAACTCAAGAAAGAGATATTAAAAAATGTTCGCCTCTCCGGTTCTCCATCTAAGGCCTGGCAGGGGGAACCCTATGATAATATTAAAGGAGTTTTCTCAACTATAAGGTATCTACTGGATTCTTTTGATGTGGAGATATTCAAGGTAAAACAAAGCCATGAAAAGAGGGGTTTTGAGTTACTGCAGGCCCTGGGAAACCTGACCCGGCAATGTCTTAAGACTTACCACGAAGCCAAGGGAAAGGAAAATTACCTTGACTTTCAGGATCTTCAGCTCAAGATAATGAACCTGTTACTGGAGGAAAAACACAGCCACATTGTGGATGAGCTCAGGGAGCGTTTCCAGTACATAATGGTTGATGAATTTCAGGATACCAATGATCTGCAGTGGCAGATTATAAAGAGGATAGCAGTTGATAATTCGGGAGAACTAGTTAATCCCAGGCTTTTTGTGGTAGGGGATGAAAAACAAGCCATATACTCTTTTCGTGGCGGTGATGTGAGCCTTTTTTCTCGGGTTCGGCAGGAGTTGAAAAAGGGCAACAGGGACAATGGCCTGGATGGATATAATTTTGACCTGAATTTAGAGGGGCAAAAGAACTACACAGAAGAGTATAGTGCAGATGTAACTGATGACAGTGAACTTCGTAGTGGAGATATTGTTTTTGCCCATAACTTCCGCTCTGCAGCCCAACCCATTAATTTTTTCAACATGTTCTTTCATGACCTCCTTCACAAGGAGGTTTACGAGGAATTTGATGCCAGGCCCCAATCACTTAAATGTGCAGGGAACAAGAACAAGGGAAGCGTGGAACTTCTCCTGGTGGACAACAATGTTGAAACAAGTGATGAAATAATGGACCAGGAAATGGAGCCTCATCACAAAGAAGCAATGCTCATTGTTCATAAGCTTAAAGAAGTGTTCACAGGTCATGATGAAAAGTACGAGAGAATCCGGGAAAAAGCCAGGGCTGGGGAGCCGGCTTGTGCCATACTTTTGAACCGCAGAACCAAGATCAAGACTTATGAGGAAGCTCTACGCATGAACCGGATAAATTTTTCTGTTGTAAGGGGACGGGGCTTTTATCAGCGGCAGGAGATTGTGGATCTTGGCAATCTGTTGAGATTTTTGAATAATTCCAGGGACCAGGGAGCCCTCATGGGTTTCTTATATTCTCCGGTGTGCCACTTAACACATGAAGGCATCTTTTTTATAGCAAAAGAGGGGAGGGGGATAGATCTCTGGGAAAAGCTCCAATCCATTGGTGATGAAGATAAGAAGCCAGAGGGTCTTTCAGAAAGGGATTTCAAGGCGGTTTTAAATGCCTTGAAGATGCTCTCCAGGTGGTTATCCTTAGCCGGACGCATGCCTTTAATGGAATTTCTCCAGTTAATTTTGAATGAGGGAGGCTATTATGCAAGCCTGGCCCGGGGTAGCAGGGGACAGCAAGCTATGTCCAACATTGAAAAATTATTGGATAGTGCTCGAGACCTGAGCCTCCAGGACCACATGGATCTGGCTGATTTCTCCCAGTGGCTGGACAACCGGATTGATTATATTGAAGAAGAAGGTGAAGCGGATATTGATGTAAGTCTGGGTGGTACGGTACAGATTATGACGGTGCACCAGGCCAAGGGTCTTGAATTTCCCCTTGTCTTTGTGCCGGATTCAGGAGCTGTTTTCAACCTGGGGGAAAAAGAAGCCCTGGATGTAGATTATGTTCCCTGTACCATGGATATTGAAGATGGCTGTATTTGCCGGGAGGAATTCCTGGAGCTGGGAATTAATGCTCCAGATCCAGAAAATGAATGGGAGTCAGAGCCGGTACTGGTAAAAAGGATCATTAAAAAGAGGTTGAGGGAGAAGCTCATTTCAGAAAAGAAAAGGCTTCTCTATGTTGCTGCTACCAGGGCCATGGACCACTTAATACTCGTTGGCAACAGCAAGTTCTCCAGCTCCCGGGTAGTAAATCGTATCCGGTATGCACCCCTTGATCAGCTTAACAACTGGATGGACTGGATGAACAAAATCCTGGGCATTTCCTTTTCAGCAAACTCCAGCAGGGGAGAAATATTCTACGATAACATGGCAGGAGAATCAATGACAATTCCCTACCGGAAATTCACAGTTGAAGAATCTTTTTGGGGCTCGCCTGAGGAATACAGGACTGAGTTTCCACTTTAATACGTAGTCTTGAAAGGTGCCATGGATATAGTAGCTATAGGTGGTATACTGATATGAGCAGAGAAAAACTAAAAAAAAGAGTTAGAGTTGCTGCAGAAAATCTCCTGACTGAAAGGGGGTACATAAGTCCGGTTGACCTACTACAAAAACTAGGCTATCTGTCTAGAGAAAAGTATGAAGACTGGCGCATGGGTAGGGTTCAGTACCTGGAAAGGGTCTGTATAGGTAGTCTCGGTAAGCTTTCATTTATCATGAAAGAATTGAAATCCTATGCCAGGGAAAAAGATTTGCCTTCATCCTGGACCGCTTATAAGAAATGGGGCAAGGGGAAGAAAATGAGACTCAGGTTCAGTAAATCAGGCAACCCTGGGATAGAAGAAGCTTATGCCACCCATTACTTGCAGAAGAAGAAGGATTGCTAACTCTTAGAACAAAGAACGGTTGCATTGACAGATAATTTTATAATGCCATAATGTAGTCAAGTTAGGGAGGTGGGTAGGGTGGTTAAAGAATATGGTTCCTCGTGCTCTTGGTATTCCCACTACTCGTAGCCTGGCAGTTGTGACCACCGGTGAACTTGTAACCCGAGAAAGAGACCTTCCTGGTGCCATCTTAACCCGGGTTGCCAGCAGTCATTTGCGGGTTGGGATTTTTCAATATGCTGCCCAGTGGGGAACAATTGAGGATCTACGTACCCTGGCAGACTATACTTTAGAGCGTCATTTTCCGGATTTGACCACTGATGATAATCCATATTTCTCCCTTCTTCAGGAGGTAGTCAAGAAACAGGCTTTTTTGGTTGCCCAGTGGCAAATAGTAGGCTTTATCCACGGGGTTATGAATACCGACAATATGAGTATTATTGGAGAGACTATTGACTATGGCCCCTGTGCTTTTATGGATGAATATGATCCAGCAACAGTGTTCAGTTTCATTGATATCCATGGCCGGTATGCCTATAAAAATCAACCAGCGATTGCGGAGTGGAATCTAGCCAGATTTGCTGAAACTCTTTTACCATTGTTGCATGATAATCAAAAACAAGCCATTGAAATGGCTCAGGATGCTATATCCGAGTTCCCTGACTTGTTTGACCATAACTGGTTTTTTGGCATGAAAGCTAAGTTAGGGATGGTTAACCATGAGGATGAAGATCAGTATTTAGTTGAAGAGCTTCTCAGGATAATGCATAAGCACTGTGCAGATTATACCAATACCTTCCGGGCATTAACTATTAATAGACCAGAAGAACTGGATCTTTTTTGTGTAGAAGAATTCACAGCTTGGTGCAAGCTGTGGCGGGATAGATTGAACAGGCAAAGTGAAAATAAAATATCACCGGTCCAATTGATGTCAAACAATAATCCACAAGTAATTCCCCGCAATTACCTGGTGGAAGAAGCATTAGAAGCTGCAGTGGATAGAGGAGACTATAGTGTTATGGAGAAACTTCTCGCTGCCCTTTTAAAACCGTATGTCCGTACTGCTGAACAGGATAAATTCACCCTACTACCACCGCCTTCAGTTACCCCATACCGAACCTATTGTGGAACATAATGGTAACCCGATATTTATATGGACCTATAAACCTACTGATAGGAGTATTAGGGTAATTGAGTTTCGCTATAAAATTACCGCTCTTTATTTTTTATGTATTTTTGCCCCATTGATCTTTGGCAGTGCCCAAAATAAAAGAGGCCAGCATCCACATCTACAAACATACTGATAGTTTGCCAGGGGTAATCTCTATCAGGGGACATGATATTATTACAAAATGTAAAAATAATCAGCAAAATCAAAGGATAAAAGAGCTGGTACGGAGAATTTTACTAACAGCCTTCACATTGTGCTGAAAACACAGCGATCAAATTTTTTTGACAGGGGTATCTTTGTAGGGATAAAGGGTAAGGGAACCGCTCTCATAGGAGCTATTTCTTTTTATCACAAAATCCCACCTTTTTAGTCCAGGGAGTATGCTATGAGATTATCTGCTGCTGAAATTTAAAAAGAAAAGAGTTGATTATGTGAGAAAAGAAGGTGGAGGGCACGAAAATTCGGGCCATGATGAGAAGCTATTTTCTTACAAGAAAATCTGGTGGATTGGATTTGGGTTTTTGGGTGTTCAACTGGCTTTTACTACATACAATGCCTTTTTACCATTGATGTATCGCCATTTCTTTGAGTCAAGGACCATCATAGGACTCTTGATGGGTACCGATAACCTTCTGGGTCTGCTATTAATTCCGGTTATAGGGGCCTGGTCTGATAGGGTTAACTCACCCCTAGGGCGCAGGTTGCCTTTTATCCTCATTGCTCTGCCGGTTGCAGCTTTGACTTTTTTTGCCATTCCTCTGGCCTCTTCTATTTTATGGGTTCTTATATTAACCGAGATAGCTTTTACTGCAGCCATGCACTCCTATCGTGGGCCGGTAATTTCTTTGATGCCGGACCATACTCCGGCAGAAAAACGCTCCACAGCAAATGGTATTATAAATCTAATGGGGGGGATTGGTACTTTAATTGCCTTTGGTGGTCTTTCACTCCTCTATGATATTGATCCTCGCCTTACCTTTGGCATTGGTGCCATAATTTTATTTGTAACCCTTGGTATCGTTCTCTGGAAGGCGGACCGCCAGCCCCCTTTTATTGACAATGCTCCTGTAGCCTCTAAAAATCCGATCAAAGAGGCAGTTCATGGTATAGGGGTGCTGCTCAAGCCTGATTATCGTGGGCAATTCCTGGTTTTAGCAGCCATGTTTAGCTACTTCATCGGGTTTGCTGGTCTGGATGCTATGTTTCCTATTTATGGAGTGGAAACCCTGGGGCTGACTGAAGGAAGGGCAGCATTTATTCTTACAACTTTTGCTGGGTCATTTCTGGTTTTTGCTCTACTTGCTGGCTTCATCGGTACCCGTATTGGTAAAATTCCTGCTATGTTATGGGGGTTGGCTATTGTACCTGTACTTTTCCTGCTAGCTATACCGGTACGGGAGCCCATGATTATTGGAGGAATATTTATACTGGCCGGTTTTGCCTGGGCTCTGGTCAATGTGCAAGCTATGCCACTGGTTGCTGACCTGGGAGGGCGAAGCCGGGTAGGATTCTATATTGGACTATATTACGTTTTTACCATGACAGGCCAGATGGTAGGTCCCAGTGTTTTGGGTCTGGGAATGGATCTTTTAGGTAATCAGGGCATGTTTATAGCTGGTGCTGTT
>PUNT01000111.1 GCA_003551905.1 Halanaerobiales bacterium | reverse complement strand
GCTATCTAAAACTCCTGGAAAACATAAAAGATGATAAAGTTTTCCAGAGGGAAGAAGAAGTGACCTGGAAGTGCAGTAACTGTGGTTACCTGCATGATGTGCAGGAGCCTCCAGAAGTGTGTCCGGCCTGCGCCCATCCCAAAGGATTCTATGAGCTCTTCACCGAGCCTTACTAAAAATATTAATTAAACGTCTAAAAGCTGCTGAACAGTGTTCAGCAGCTTTTTTAGTCTTTGTAAGAATAGTTCAGGAACTTTGTCCTTCGCCCCCCTGCAGTTGATTCTGGATCTGGGTGTACTTGGTTTTGGTCTGATTCAGCTGCTGCTGATCTGCTGAAGAAGGTTTGTACCAGCCTTTCTGATTCATGACATTCCAGAGACGCTCCTGATTTTTGTGTTCATCGTTGAGAATGTTCATGAGGTCCCTGCGCAGATCCTGATTGGCGGCTTCAGTGGCTGCTGTGTTATAGCTGGAAGTCAGGTATTTTTGTGAGGCAAGGGCATCGGTTACCATGTCTTTTTCCTGCATTTCTCCCTGTCCTGGCAATAAAAACACCTCCTCAAGAAGATTTTAGGTAATTCATCAGGGTGTTGAAATGGTTCTGATGACGCTGGGCAATGTCCTGGTACAGGGTCCGGGTCTGGGGATCGGTGGAAGAATTGGCGTAACTGTTGAACTTGGTTATCATGAGTTGCTCGTGGTCCAGCTGATCTGCCAGCCAGTTAAGTTCTTTCTGAGTCAACTGCACACAATCACCTCCTGGTCATTTTTCAAGAATATTTTGCCCTTTACCCAGGGTTCCTATGCTATCATAAAGATTTTTCCCCTGCCATAGTATGTATTAGAAATGGGAGGGAAATGGGCTGTGAATTTTATCTTTGCTTTTTTTATTTTAACTGGAATTGTGGTGGCAGCAGTACGAGGGGATATTCAACTGGTTACCCAGTCAGTTGCCAATGCTGCCAACCATGGCGTGCAGCAGGCTATTGGGTTTATTGGTATTATGTCTTTCTGGCTGGGGCTGGCCCGCATCGCTCAAGAAGCAGGGTTGATTAAATTACTCACCGGTATCCTGGAACCGGTGATACGATTGCTATTTCCCTCTATTCCCCGGGGCCACAGGGCCATGGGGTCGGTTTTAATGAATATAAGTGCCAATATCATGGGTCTGGGCAGCGCAGCAACTCCCTTTGGTCTCAAGGCTATGCAGGAATTGCAGGAATTGAATAGGGAAAAGGAAACAGCCAGTGAAGCCATGTGCACCTTCCTGGCAGTTAACACTGCCAGTGTAACTCTGGTTCCGGCCACCATTATAGCTTTCCGGGCTTCCACCGGTTCAGCTAACCCCGGTGAGGTAGTTGGACCGGTTATCTTTGCCACCATGTGTGCTTCGCTGGTTGCCCTTACAGCTGATTATATGTTCCGTCGCAGGAACAGAAGAAGGAAGGATTGAAATGCTGGAAGTTATTTTTTCCCAGATTTCTCGTTGGGCCATTCCCTTCTTTGTTCTCCTGATTGTGGGGGTGGGTTTTATTCGTGGTGTCAAGGTTTTTGAGGTCTTTGCTGAAGGAGCCCAGGAGGGTTTCTGGCTGGCAGTGAAACTTATTCCCTATATTGTAGGTTTATTCGTGGCTATTGGCCTTTTCAGAGATTCTGGTGCCCTGGACCTCTGTATTGGGATTTTGCAGCCGTTTCTCTCCCTTGTGGGAGTACCGGGGGAGGTTGTGCCCCTATTTATGGTCCGTCCCCTTTCCGGCATGGCAGCCATGGCCATGACTGTAGAGCTCTTCCATCGGTTGGGGCCGGACAGCTTTGCCGGTCGTTTGGCTTCTACCATTCATGGCAGCACAGATACCACCCTCTACATCCTTTCTGTTTATTTTGCGTCTGTGGGCATAAAGCGCTTCCGTTATGCCCTCACTGTTGGTCTAATTGGTGATGTGGCCGGGTTTGTGGCCAGTGTATTCATTGTCAACCGAATGTTTGGCAGCTAAAAAATTTTAGGAAAAAAACTAAAATCCCATTGACACCGCCTGATTTTTTGAGTATATTGGAAAAGATTTATACGATTAGGCGGTGATAAGGACCATGTTTCTCTCCTTAATACGAGCTGGCAATGTAAGCTCACAGGTTCGCCACAATTATACTGTAGATGCCCTCTCAGCGGCTTTTTTCGCCATTTTTGCTGGTGCATTTTATCCTTTTGTTGCTGCTCTGGCAGTGCAGATGGGAGCAGAGGAGAAAATGGTAGGACTTATTGTTGCTGCTCCTTTTGTTGCCCAGCTTTTCACCATGTACTGGGGCCATCTCTGTCAGGAAAGGAAGAAGCTTCCTTTCATAATCTACCCCGGTATCCTGGCCCGGGTTGTAATTATTCCCCTGGCTTTTATTGGTGATGTGCGGTTTTTTATCCTCCTGGTAATATTGCATCACCTGGTGGGGGCCATAGCCTGGCCTGCTTTTACCGGGCTCATGCAGAAAATATACCCGGTAGAATGCCGGGGCCGCCTCATGGGTAAGGTGCGCTTTGTTTTTGGGTTTTTTCATATTCTGGCCACAGCTACCGCTGGAGTTCTAATAGATGTTTTAGGTTTTGGCCCGGTTTTCATCGCTGTCTCTCTCCTGGGTATTGTGGGAGCTCTGGTTTTAAGACGGATTAAAGAACCGGCCGAGGGCAAAAGGTCAATTCTATGTTCCCGTTTTTCCCTTCTGGAGATCTTGAGTCTTCTCCGCAAGAATCCTGTACTGGGTCGGTTCATACTGGGGATATCCTTCTTTGACTTTGGTTTCCTGGTAATTCAGCCAGTTCTTCCCCTTTACTGGGTCAATATTCTGGATCTCAGTAACAATCAAATCGGCCAGATATCCATAATGTTTATGGCCTCCTGGTTTTTAAGCTCTCCATTGTGGGGTGTTCTCATAGACCGGACCAGACCTGTCATAAGTGTTTATGGAGCCGTCCTGATCTATCTGGCTGTACCTCTCATATATTTGGGTTCTCCTCTCTTTGCCGGTGTGCTCCTGGGGGCTGCTTTTGCCGGGACTGCCATGGCAGCTTATGAAACCGGCTGGAGCAACAACCTCATGCGCCTGGGAGGATCCGAGTCTTCCCGATATGTGGGGCTTTACCTTTCTCTGGTAGGAGTCAGAGGGCTTTTGGGTCCTCTCCTGGGAGCCTATTTCCTGAGAACACTGGGCAGGGAGCTGACCATGCTTATGGCCCTTTTATTTATCATTTCCAGCTTTATTCCCCTTTTACTTTCTGACCGGCAAACAGTTCCCCAGAATGCAGTACCCCAGCCATTATGGAGTGATGAATAAACCGGGGCATGATGATCCCCGGTTTATTTTTTCATGTCAGGTTAGACTAAAAGATATACCTGGTTAATTGCCAGTTTTTTGGCAGGAAAAACTATGCAGAGTATTGTAGTCTAATATAGGGAGGATAAGGAATAAATACTGGAAAGAAGGAATTGATATGAGTATTCTAAAGGAGTTGGGGGTTCCTGTCTTCAAGGCTGAAGGAATTCCCAGGATAGATGAGAAAGGATATCTTCTTTCTCTGCGGGGAAGCCTGGAGAAAGAGCTGGATTTTTCTCTCCCGGCAATAAAGAGAATGCCTTTTTCCCAGGTCAATGCCCGCCTGACCTCTGTGAGTGGCTGGTCAGTACGGGCTTTGTGGGAGGGAGTTCTCTGGCAGGATTTTTTTCCTGAGCTGAATGTTTTGCCGGCAGCAACCCATGTTACTTTTAGGAGTTATGGTGGCTATACTACATGTGTTGCTCTGGAGGATTTGCAACATCCCCGGGTCCTTCTCTCTTACAGTGTACATGGAGAAGTGCTGGAAAGAGAATACGGGGGGCCTCTGCGGATGATAGTGCCCCATCTCTGGGGATACAAGAGCTGCAAATGGCTTCAGGAAATAAAATTCACCACAGCCCAGGAGGGAGGCTACTGGGAAAATCGGGGTTATTCTGAGACAGGAGAGATAAAAAAAGGGAAAACCTTTGATGTGAACAGTGGTCAGTACAGGTCTATAGGAGGCGGAGAAGTTTTAGATTTTTGATCTTTCTTTTTCCTTTTTTACCAGTCAGGAGGTGAGCTTTCCTTGCAGCAATTTCGTGAGCTTTTTTCTGAAGTTGCCATGGCCATGTTTCCCATTACTCTGGTAATATTTATATTGCAGGTGACCTTTTTAAGGCTGCCAGCACCGGTTTTTTTCCAGTTCGTTATTGGATCGATCATGGTTTTTTTGGGCCTATTCCTCTTTCTCCTGGGCGTCAGGATAGGTCTTCTTCCCCTGGGAGAAGTTTTAGGTTCCAGCCTGCCGGCCCGGGGATCCCTAATTATCATACTGGGACTTTCCTTCATCCTGGGATTTGTGGTTACTGTTGCTGAGCCGGATGTCAGGGTTTTGGCCCATCAGGTGGATTTTGTTTCCGGTGGCTACATAAGCAGCAGTATACTCATAACAGTCGTAGCCCTGGGAGTGGGGATTTTTGTTGTACTGGCCATGTTGCGCACCATACTTAATATTCCCATTGCTTACCTTCTGGGGATAGGGTATATGGCTGTTCTCGTGCTTTCGTTCTTCACACCTAAGGATTTTGTACCCATTGCTTTCGATGCCGGCGGAGTCACAACTGGACCCTTAACTGTTCCCTTTATCCTGGCACTGGGTGTTGGGGTGGCCAGCGTTCTCCGGGGCAAATCTTCCCTAACCTTTGGATTTGGACTGGTGGGATTGGCCTCCATTGGCCCCATACTGGCAGTTATGATCCTGGGGGTGATATACGGGTGAATGATCTGGTTGTTTTTACCGGTTTTGGCCGGGTACTCCTGGAGGCCTTACTGGCCCTTCTCCCCCTGCTGGTTTTTTTCTTCGTCTTCCAGTACCTGTATCTGGATTTGCCCCGGGATTATGTACTAAAAATCCTCAAAGGCATAGCTATTTCATTTCTAGGGTTAGCCCTTTTTCTCCAGGGAGTGCATGTAGGTTTTATGCCGGTAGGGAGGGAGATGGGAATTATACTGGGAGGAGCTCCTCATAGATGGATTCTAATTCCCTTAGGTTTTGTACTGGGATTTGTGGCAACATATGCTGAACCTGCAGTAAGGGTTTTAAGCTCCCAGGTGGAACATGTCTCTGGTGGTTACTTGAGAAAGAGAGTCATAATCTATACTCTTTCCCTGGGAGTTGCCTTTTTTGTGGCCCTGGGAATGGTCAGGATACTTTTAGGTATTCCGTTTTATTATATTATCATTCCGGGCTATCTGCTGGTCCTTATTCTCCTCAAATTTTCCAATCCTGATTTTGTTGCTGTTGCTTTTGATTCTGGCGGTGTAGCCACCGGTCCCATGACAGTTACTTTTATCATGTCCATGGCAGTGGGTGTGGCTACTGTTATAGAGGGGAGAAGTGCCATTGCTGATGGTTTTGGGCTAATTGCTCTGGTGGCTCTGGCACCTATTGTGGCGGTCATGATACTGGGTATGCTATATGGTAAAAAGGAGGAGGAGGTAGAATGAAAACTGGGGATAACACCCACGACCTTATCGTCACCATAATTAAAAAAGGATGGGCGGACCGGGTGGTCCGGGCATCCAAGGAGGCAGGAGCAGAAGGAGGAACCATTCTGGATGGTTCGGGTACCGGTATCCATGAACAGAAAAAACTTCTGGGCTTATCCATAGATCCCCAGAAGGACATTGTCCTGACCATTATTCACAAAGAAATTACTGATAAGGTTCTTTCTGCCATAGTAGGGGCCTGCAATCTGGAAAAACCAGCAACTGGCTTGAGTTTTGTGGTGGAACTGAAAAAGGTTGTAGGGATTGTTCACCTCCTGGGACAGGAGGAGAAGGACTAGTTTTCCGGTGGAAAATATGTCGAAAGATTTTTCCCGGGCTTTTTTTATCGACATTTCTCTTTTCTTTTTCTCTTCATCGACAGGGAGAAACAGATAATTATTGTTTCTACAAAAAGACAGGTTTTTGCGGGAAATTGCTGCCAGAAAAACCCATTTACAGACAGCTGCAGAAACTGTCAAAATTTTAGAGCAGTTCAGCAAGGCAAGAAAGGCAAAATATTGGGGGTTGAGGGAGGTGAAGGCATGGAATCTTTAATACGGGTACGCATAAGTCAGCAGGATGTTCACTATGCTGGCAATTTAGTTAGTGGCGCCTGTATACTGGGTCTTTTTGGCGATGTGGCAACTGAACTCCTCATCAGAAGTGATGGCGATGAAGGACTATTTCTTACCTATGAAAATGTGGAGTTTAAGGCTCCAGTTTATGCCGGTGACTTCCTGGAAGCCCGGGGACAGATAATAAAAAAAGGTAATACTTCCCGGCGTATGGAGTTCACAGCCCATAAAGTTATTGCAGCCAGCCCCACAGACGAGCAACTTTCAAGAGCGGACGTCCTGGAAGAACCGGTGCTGGTGGCCAGAGCAGAAGGGATTTGTGTTGTTCCCAGGGAAAGACAGAAGAAGGAGGAGTAAACGGTGGAAAAACTAATTATTACCTGTGCCCTGAAGGGGGCAGAAACCACGAGAGATAATAATCCCAACGTGCCTTACACACCAGAAGAACTGGCAGAGGCAGCAGAGGGAGCATGTGCAGAAGGGGCCTCCATAATTCACCTGCATGTTTGCCAGGACGATGG
>PUNT01000220.1 GCA_003551905.1 Halanaerobiales bacterium | reverse complement strand
CTACTCTTTTTGCCGCTACCTGGAAAACCCCCATCTTACCGATGGGCAGGCTGATAGCAGACCTATATTCACCGCTGGCTGGCCTGGCCTGCTGATCTTTTCTTATATCATCTATAAGATAAGGCTTCCCGGTCAATAAAGTTCGACCGGCAATACCTTCATCAATTTTTAGGGAGCGGGTTCCTTCGGCAGGCAAGCCAGAGGAGGTAGCCTTAACGACCAGATAATCTCCTTCAACCATGTCCAGGCTGCACAAACTAAATTCCAGGATCTCTTCTGCAGCAGACACAGTAAGATGAAAAACTTCCTCTTCTATCTGGCATTTACTCATTGCCAGAGCTACCCTGTGCAGTTTTTCAATCTTTTCTTTACTTCTGCGTAACTCCTTCTCTATGGTTTTTCTATGAGTAATATCCCGGACAATAGCTTGTATATAAAGTTTTCCTTTCAGTTCAAAGGTGTTAAGGTTGATTTCACAATCCACCCTGGTGCCATCCTTTTTTTTGTGCTGCCACTCAAAAAGCTGGGGCTTGCCTGTTAGTGCAGATTCTATATACTCCCAGGCCTTTTCTCGTGACTGGCTGCCATCTGGCTGCTGAGGTGGTGAAAAATCAACTGGATTTTTCCCAATAATCTCTTCTGGTTTGACCTGGAAAAACTCCAGGGCCTTCTTATTACAATCAACAAACTTATCCCCCTGCATGATTAAGATGGCATCATTGGCAGTCTCATAGAGTAAACGATAACCCTCCAGCTCTTCCTCCCTTTCCTTTCTGCTATTTTTACTCTTCTTACCCTTATTTAAATTATTTTTGCAGGCCATTCCCATACCACCTACCAGAAGAATACAAAAAACAAATAAATCAGCTGGAGATCTCTCCCCACCTGAAAAAAAGTAACTTAATGAAACAGTAGAGTTTCCTATATAATCCTGCAACAGACTCCCTATATATAGCATACCCATACCCAGTATAGGTGGGAATAGCTGAACCGAGAAAATCATAATCAACAGGGACAATGCCATGAGACTGCCTGGAATTATTGTTAAAAGATTGTCCAGCAAATTCTATCAACTCCTATAATGCTGTTAAGCTTTGCCCTACCTATTTTTATCGGTTTTTTCTCTATTAATTTAAATAAAAATCAAGATCCAGTAGACATCAATTTTCCTGCCTGCTATTTCTCCAGGGATATAATATAAGATTCAATACATGGAATACAAAGGTGCTTAATGCTGCCCATATAATACCCCTGAACATGAGACCACGAGGATACGAGAGCAAATCCATCCTGCACTCCTCTTTAGCCGGCACATAGGCGTAACCACGAACAATGCAGGCTGGAGTAGCCTCATCTGTCTGTCCCATTGCCAGCCCGGCAGTAGCAGCTATAGCATCGATTATCAGGTCCAACCCACCGGACTTGGGATTGCCAAAAAGGTCTTTATGGCCATGCTTTCTATTGATGGGATCAATACCGGAATAACCCAACGCCACATCCAGGGCACCAATTTTACCAAGCACCGAAGATGTATCAGTGATAATAACCGGTATATCCAGGTCAAAGCGCTCCTCTATTTCTTCCCTGATGGTTTTAGCACTGACACAGGGGTCCTCAGGTAAAAGGGAAACCCAGCCAAGGGGAGCATTGGAAAAATCAATGCCGGCATCATCCAGCTGGGTGCCATGTTTTTTTACCATGAAAATGGACTTATTTTGCGCTATTATCTCAGCAGTCCCCTCTCTGTTAGCTGAAAGTTCCATGAGCCGCTCCCACATGGCAGGAATTCTGGCCAGCTTACGAAAAGGCACCACCACACCAACCGAACCCTCTTCCTGCACCATTTGAACCTTGCAGGGGTCTTTGCCAAAAATCTTACCCAGTAACTTCGAACGCTTTGACGGCTTGATATACTTCATCTCCACGGTCCGACCTTCAAATATGGATACCAGCTTGGATGTGATCACCAGTATATCGCCAGGCTTGAAAGGGGTTTTCCCCTGAAACTGCTCCAGCAAATATCCCAGAAGGTCCTGCTCCCTTAGCATTGCAGCAGTTGCCGGTTTCTTTGTCTTTATCCGCAATATCTCAAACTTATCTTCCGTATCATAATCGTATGTACCGGGCATTTTGGACCAGGCCACCTCCTCCACCCTGTTTTTCCCAGTATTTCTGCTAATAATTTCTGTTAACTAACACCCTGCCAGATTACCTTTCTCATATTTTCTATAACGGACCCAGTATTCCCTTTTTCTTCCTGTGAACAATCTGTCAGCAGAAACCTGTTATTTTACTGGGGAAAAATAGCTTCTCTCACCAGAGCAGGAGGAATTGTACCGAAGGAAAGAAGGTGATTGTGGATTTCTTTGAGCTGCAGGTCATTACCTTTTTTCTCCTTGTATTCTTCCACAATTTTCAGAATCTCTAGCTTCCCAATAAGATAGCTCATGGGCTGAGTTGGTGAAGTAGTATAGCGATAAACTTCAGCTTTAGCATTGGATTTTTCCATCTGCACTTCTTCCACCAGGAAATTTATGGCCTCATCAATGGACATCTTACCTGTATGCAAGCTTACATCTATAATAATTCGGGCAGCCCTCCAAAGTTGATCCTTAAGTCGGGCCAGCTTCATCTTGTCATTATCAATATAACCTAATTGCTCCATGAGCTCTTCGCAGTAAAATGCCCAGCCTTCAGCAAACAATGTACTCATGGAAAGTTTCCTTATGAGAGAAGGAGCTTTGTTAGACCACACCAGTTGCAGGTGATGACCTGGATATCCTTCATGCAAGGTGGTAACAGGAATCTTATAGATACTATGGCCTTGCAATTTTTCCCTTTGCTCTTCTTCTGAGCTGTCATGATCTACCGGTGTCACAAAGAAACGACCTTCCTGCTTTTCTTCAAAGGGCGCAGGAGGCATGTAGGCAGCATACGGAATGGTGGAACGCTGAAAGAATGGAGTTTCCTCAATAATAAGTGTTTCCCCCTCTGGAATATCTACAATATCCTTTTCCTGGACGAATTTTTTAACTTTCTCCAGTTCACGCCGGTAATAAGGGATGAGATCATGGGCTTCTGGGTGTTGATTTTTTATATCCTCCAGTATTTCCCAGGTTTCCTTACTGGGATCGATTTTTTTACTCAATTCTTCCATCTGTCTTCTGGTATAGGCAAATAGTTCCTGACCCTTCTCCAGGAGAGCAGCAGCAGTGTAAGGCAGGAAATGGTCTTCCTGCAGCATCTGCTCAAAAATCTTTTCTCCTACTGCAAAATCACCGGTAGCTTCTGGCAAAATTTCTTCCAGCCACTTTAAGTGTTCCTGGAAAGCTTCAATTGCCCTATCAATATTTTTGCTGAGCAATGGTGAAAGAATTCCCGTGCGAGCCCGAACATTCTCCTTGATACCGGATAAGAATTTAAGGCCGCCCCTGGTCTGCATCAACGCTATTTCAGTAAATACAGCTGGGGGATCTTTGATGAGGGCTCGTTGCTGCTCCAAAAGTCTGGGAACGTGTTTAAGCCGCTTCATGATGTTCTTCATCCGGGATATTAATGGTGCATATTCTCTTGTGAGCATGAGGTAAGTGGTGGACATTATCATCCCTGGTACCATACCGGGGTTTTTCTCATAGGTTTTTAAAACTTCCAGGGAGCGCCTGTTCTTCTTGAGCAAATTCTCCAGGAGCTGATAATCCACTCTGCCATCTGAACTCAACCCTTCTGTCCCCATCCTCTCAAGTTCTTCCAAGAATTTTTGTACCTTCTGTAACTGTGTCTTTAATGCATCTTTACTGAAATCCGGCACTTTTGCATCATATTCATGACGTCCCAGCATGGTGGCAATAAAAGGGTTAACCCGGAAGTACCATTCCATTATTCTCTCTGCCAGCTCATTTACTTTTTTATCCTGACTCAAAAAATATACCTCCTTTTCTTTTTACCTACTCCTCATTCCTACCTGGCAATCCCCAGATCTGAACTGTAGTGTAATCTCCTATGGCCAGGTATTTCCCTTGAGGACTCCAGGCAACTGATTTCACCATGCGCCGGTTATTGGTAAAAGAATTGAGCTCTCGGCCAGCAAGCATTTCCCATATGATAGCCTTATTGTCCCGACTGCCGGTTGCCAGATAGCGACCGCAGCCGGACCAGTCCAGGCTGGTAATTATATCTTCATGGCCGGTTAGTTTTTTAACTTCTTCACCAGCTGCCAGGTTCCAGATACGAACAACGTTGTCAAACCCGCCACTGGCCAGGTATTCACCACATGGCGACCAGGTTAAAACCCTAATCCATTCAGTATGGCCTTCAAGAGTTGTCTTTAGCCTGCCGGTTTGAGCATCCCATATTCGCAACAGTTTTTCCGAGCCACCACTGGCTATATATCTGCCATCAGGTGACCAGGCTATGCTCCTCACCCAGCCGTCATGGCTTTTAAATTCCTTCTTTTTTTCCCCTTCCAGGTCCCAGATAATTATCTTTCCTTCCCAGCCGGCACTGACCATGTACCGGTTGCAGGGAGACCAGTCAACAGACATTACCCACTTTTCATGGCTTACCCAGGCCCAATCCAGGCCAGTCATATAAGATCGTATTTCCACCCCGGTGTAAATATCCTGCCTCAGGCCGGCCATGGCCTTAATTTCCCGGCCTTCCTTGCTATCCCAGAGTCTCACCACTTTATCATGACCGCCACTTAAAAGATACTGACCATCTGATGACCAGGCCAGGGAAGATACTTCTCCTGTGTGCCTTTTCAAATCAAAAATCTCTTCCCCACTCAGTGCATCCCAGATCAGTATCAGGGTGTCCTCTCCTCCACTGGCCAGGTACTGACCATCCGGAGACCAGGCTAGAGCAGGTATTAAATCGGTATGCCCTCTGATAGTATTCTTTATCTCCCAGGTATCAGTATCCAAAAGTTTAATGGTTCGATCTCGACTGCCGCTGAGAATATGGCGCCCATCCGGGGACCAGCTGAGAGATAAAACCCAGTGATCATGCTCCAGTACGCTCCTGAGCTCCTGGCCTTTTTCTACATCCCAGATTCTCACAGTTTGGTCATCACTACCGCTGGCCATTAATCGACCATCCGGCGACCAGGCTAGAGCTTTAACCCAGCCCCTGTGGCCGGTAAAAACTCTGCTCATTTCCTCCTGAACCACATCCCACATATAAATCAGTTCATCCCTGCAGCCGATGGAAAGGTACCTGCCATCAGGGGACCAGGCTAAAACTTCAATGCGGTCATCAAATTTATCCAATATTTGCACTTCACCCTTCTGCAAATCCCAGATTCGAACTGTACTGTCTCCTCCTCCACTGGCTATATGTCTGCCATCAGGGGACCAGTCGGCTGCCCTTATCCAGCCAGTATGACCCCTTAGAACATTCTGCACCTCTCCTGATTCCAGATCCCAAACCGTTACATGGTTATCCCAGCCTGCAGTTAAAACATAAGCACCACAGGGCGACCAGGCAGCTCTGGTAATCCAATCTTCAGCATGCAAAACCTGCACCTCTTCACCGGTTGCAACCCTCCAGATTCTGGCTGTTGCATCAGCGCTGCCGCTAATCAGGTACTCGCTACAGGGCGACCAGCCTACTGCGGTTATGCCACCGGTGTGCCGGTCAAAATAATTGAGCTCAACTCCTTTTAAAGCATCCCAAACCCGGACTGTCTTGTCCCAGCTACCACTGGCAGCGTACCTGCCATCCGGCGACCAGGAAACAGTCTGCACTAGATTACCATGTCCCCCCATGAATTGCAGGCATTCCCATTGAGAAAAATCAATACCAGGTAGCTCCCGGGCAACAAACTCTATCCCATCAGCAGCATCATCTATTTCCAGTTCAGCAGGTGAGAATTCATAACCGGTCTTCCGGGGCGTTATCCTTATTTCTCCCCTGGCCTCATATTCCCATGAGCCAGATTCATCTGTAACTAAAGTCATGGAGGTATCCTTAGTTATGAGAATTCTCACTCCTTCCAGAGGAGAACCATCTGTATCTACAACCTGACCACCTACTGAATATTCCTGATGGTCACATGCATTGAGAACAGAGCAAACAAATACAACAAGTAAGAAAAAGATAATTCTCTTGCTCTGCAAAGCCCATCAACCCCTTCTGCTATTAAAAATTAAATTCTACCAATAACATAAAACTACCACTTTCCCTGCCAACTTGCAAGAAAAATTCTGTTAATATATGAGATAATTTGCCTTTGTTGATGGAAAATATATTTACAATGAAGCTAGCAGAAAGCCCAGGGGTTCATTCGTGGGCTGAATGCTTAACAGGTAATTGACAGTAGCTTATTATATTGTTATAATTTTACTATGAGCAAAGACAGATGGAAGACCAGTCATAAAGCTGCATATAACCTGGGGTACCACATTATCTTTTGTCCTAAATATAGGAGAAAAGTCTTGACGGGACAAATTAAGGCACGTCTGTTGGAACTTTTCATGATGAAAGCAGACGAACTAAGCTTAGACATTCAAGATGTAACGATAATGCCGGATCATGTACATTTAGTTGTCAAGGCAAGTCCAGCTCTTGCGCCACATTTTATTGTAAGACAACTTAAAAGCTATAGCTCTCGAATACTTCGTAATGAATTTCCTTCTTTAACATCAAGGCTACCTTCTTTGTGGACACATAGTTATTATATTGAATCAGTCGGGCATATCTCTGAAGATACAATAAGAAAGTATATCGAAGATCAGGAGGG
>PUNT01000056.1 GCA_003551905.1 Halanaerobiales bacterium | reverse complement strand
AGCTGGTAGCCGTAGAGGATGTGCACTCGTTAAAAGAATCACAGCGCAAGGTTTACCTGGTTACTGTTGGGTCTTCTGAGGATGTAGATACTCTCAAGGCAAGTGGACTGGAGACAGTAAGGATAGATGGCAACAATGTGGAAATAGCAGTGACTTCCAATTATCAGGAATTTTTGGAAGTCCTGGGGCAGTGCAAGGTAATTGGACTGGATGTTGTATCTCAGAGCTTAGAAGAAGTCTTCATGAAATATTACGGCCAGGAGGTGGGGTAAACGTGAATATAGCTCTGTTAAAAAACACTGCCAAGTCCAACTGGCTTATACTGGTGATTTTTCTAGCCATCATGTTCATGTATCTATCTATTATCATATCCATGTTTGACCCGGAAAGCCTGGAAGGATTGACAGCCTTTATGGAAACGTTGCCCCGGGAGCTCATTGCAATTATGGGGATGGATGTAATCCCAACCACTCTGACAGCATTCCTGGCCGGCTACTTTTACAGCTTCCTGGCCATAATGTTTCCCATGATCTACTGCATAATAATAGCCAACCGCCTCATTGCCAGGCATGTGGATAGGGGTTCCATGGCCTATCTCTTAGCAACACCCAATTCCCGCTTCAAGATTGTAACCACCCAGGCTTTATACCTTCTGTTGAGCCTTTGTTTGCTATTCGGGTTCTTAACCCTGGGAGGTATAATGATCAGTGAAATTATGTTCCCCGGTCATCTGGATATAGGTGTATTTGTGTTCCTCAATTTTCTTACGCTTTTAACCTTTTTTGCCCTGGGTGGAATCAGTTTTTTCTTTTCCTGTCTGTTTCATGAGACCAAGCATTCCCTGGCTTTGGGAGCTGGTGTCCCGGTAGCTTTCTTCGTAATTGATATGCTGGCTAATGTTGATGAACAGTATTCCTGGGTAGGAAACTTTTCTCTTCTCACTCTATTAAATCCAGCTGAAATAGTGGCAGGCCATCCTTCTCCAGCAATGATCATAGGAATAATGGCTGTGATCGCTTTCATTACCAATGCTGCTGGCATTTTTGTATTCACCCGGAAAGATTTGCTCCTGTAGTCGTTCCTTATTGAGAACCTTTTCTTTTATGATGATATAAAGAGGGTCAGGAAAAACCCAACCCTCTTTATATCATTTTTTTTCTCCGGAGAGGTGTTTTGATTATCTATCAGGTGCACACTTGATTTCTGCCTTTTTGTTTGGCCCTGTAGAGAGCCTTATCGGCTTCATCAATGACATTTTGGGGAGTAGCTCTTCTATCCTCATTATCTGCTACCCCGATACTCACGGTGATATTGATTTTAGGAACAGGCTCTTTTTTCTCAGGAATTTCTTTTGGTTTTTTCCTTGGTCTATCTGCAGAACGGAGGAAAAAAGGCCGCTCGGCAATAATTATCCTCAGGGCTTCCAGATGCAGCAGTGCCTCCTCTTTCATCCTTCCTGGAAACAATATGGTGAATTCCTCTCCTCCGCTGCGGTAGGCTTTACCACCACCGGTGACTTCGCCAATAATAGTAGCGATGAACCGTAAAACATGATCTCCTACATCATGTCCATATCTATCGTTCACACTTTTAAAGTGATCAATGTCTATAATGGCAATGGTATAGTTTTTGCCCAGTCTGTTAAGATCATTTTTCAAGGCACGCCGGCCCGGGAGACCGGTTAATTCATCTAAAAACACCATCCGGTATATATCTTTGAATAGGGCAAATGTAGTCATAATGCCTGCTGCTGCTATGAATATGATCCAGGCCAGGAGATGATTTTCATGGTAGAGAGGTGAAAAAGCAGTCAGGAGGTAGCCCAGATAAAGGGCGTAATTTTGTTTAGGGTTTATGAAGCTGAATATGATATAGAACACAATGCTCACGGCTAGCAAGAGAAACTGAAAATAGGGGAAAGCTAATATGAGATGAGGTTCAATATATAGTGAGTGGATTTCGTTTAAGAGATCTGTATGCTGGAGAAATAGCCACGCTATTAGAGCTACCTGCAATCCTAGGGCAGCAAAGCATAACTTGCTTAGAGTAGATAGTAAATCTCTTTCCCTGATTAAAGAGAATAGCATTAGATTGAGAGCACAAAGAAGTGAAAACAAAAAATAAATAAAATCCAGCTCCACAGGTTCTACATGATAGAAGAGATAGAACCTGACACCGTAGATTATGAAAAAGAAAAGAATAACAAAGAAGAAACGGGCTAGCTTGAACCAACCACTTATGGCCAGAAGACTCAGGAAGAGGAAAATAATAAAGCTATTCAGGGGTTGAATGAACATCAGGGGTATAATCTCAGCTAAAAACAAAAGATGAGCCATGATTAAAATAAGCAGGGGAACCCCAAAGGATTTTGCAAACTTAAGGATTATTTCCATGTTCAGCAGTCCTTTCTGCCGTTGTGAACAAAAACAATTGATAGAATTGCCCTTTGTATCCAGGATGGGTTAGATTGTAATTGGCCCAGGAAGTATGTACTGATTTTTTGGAGAAATATAATATGACAACTCATCTCTGAGAAAAAGCTACTTAATGATATATTTAAAGATTTTTAAGGCATTTCCTTTAACATAATTTGTATCTTTTCGCTATTTCATGGGGATCATCCCTTTTCAGGACCCTGAAGGCAGCAAAAATAGCAGGAAACTAGAGCATGAGCGGTGAAGTCTAATAAGGGAAAGGCAAAAAGTCAGGTAGGTGATTAAATTGCGGGAGATCCCGGTAGAGAGAGTCTCAGATGTAGTTGAAAAAATGTGCATAGATTCCAATATTTTTTTGGGCCAGGACGTTCTTAAAGCCATAAAAAGAGGTCTGGATCTAGAAGAATCACCTCTTGGCAGGGATGTTCTGGAACAACTGGTAAAAAATACAGAAATAGCCATGAATACCAAAACACCTATCTGTCAGGATACAGGGACAGCTGTTTTCTTCCTGGAGATTGGCCAGGAAGTTCATTTTACCGGCGGTTACATTGAAGACGCCATAAATGAAGGGGTTGCCCGGGGTTATGAAAAGGGGTACTTAAGAAAATCAATTGTTCTTGATCCTCTTAGACGAGTCAATACTGGTGATAATACTCCTGCTGTTATTCATACCCGACTGGTCCCCGGTGACAGGGTGCGGATTGTACTGTCAGCCAAAGGTGGTGGAGGAGAAAATATGAGTGCCTTGAAGATGTTAAAACCTGCTGATGGTGAGGAGGGAGTAATAGATTTTGTCCTGGAAACTGTAGAAAGAGCCGGCCCCAATCCCTGTCCACCTATTATTGTTGGGGTAGGTGTTGGTGGAAATTTTGAGCAGGTGGCCTTCCTGGCCAAAAAGGCCTTGATCCGTAAGCTGGGAAACCCAAATCCGGATGAAGATTTGGCCCGACTGGAAGAAATCCTCCTGGAAAAAATTAACGATCTGGGCATAGGGCCACAGGGTTTTGGGGGACGGATTACAGCCCTGGATGTTCATGTTGAAAAAGCACCTGCTCATATAGCCAGCCTCCCTGTGGCTGTTAATATCAACTGCCACGTCAGCCGGCATTTGGAGACAATTATTTAGAAGTAGAAGAAAAGATTAAGAGTAAATTGAATGGAGGGCGACCTCAGATGACAAAAACATTATGCCCACCGCTTGCTGATAAAGATGTGGAAAATCTAAAAGCCGGTGACCGGGTCTTAATATCCGGCATCATTTATACAGCAAGGGATGCGGCCCATAAGAAGCTCTTGGAACTCATGGAAAGAGGAGAAAAACTGCCCCTGGATTTAAAAGGGCAGATCATATATTATGTTGGGCCAACGCCAGCTAGAGAGGGAGAAGTTATTGGCGCTGCCGGTCCCACAACCAGCAGTCGAATGGATAAGTACACACCACCTCTTTTGGAAAGGGGAGTTAGAGCTGTCATAGGTAAGGGTCTCAGGTCCCAGGACGTGAAGAAATCCCTAAAGGATAATAAAAGCGTTTATCTGGTGGCAGTAGGTGGAGCAGCTGCCCTGCTTAAGGAAAAGATAGTTTCTAGCAAACTGGTCGCCTATGAAGAACTGGGACCAGAAGCCATTCGGGAACTGGAAGTTTGTGATTTCCCGGTATTTGTTGCCAATGATGTCCATGGTAATGACATATATGAGATTGGCAAGAGGAAATATGAGCGTAATAGGTAATTATAGTCAGTGATCTAAATGAGCAGGAGTGATGAATCTTTATGTTTCCAGTTTTTGCTGATTTTAAGGATGGAAGAGAAAGAATTGCTGTTGTTGGTTTGGGCTATGTGGGGCTCCCACTGGCCTATTATCTGAGTGAGGAGTTTTCTGTTATTGGCTATGAGATCAATAACCAGAGACTTACAGAACTGAAGAATAATTTTGATATTACCGGCGAGTTAGAAAAAGATCAACTGGCAAGAGTAAGTATCGAATATACCCAAGATCCTGCTTGTTTAGAAGAAGCCAGGATAATTATCATAACTGCTCCTACACCGGTTGATGAGCACAAGAAACCGGATTTAACACCGGTCATTAAGGCTACAGAAACTGTGGCCCAAAAAATGCAGAAAGGCACTTATGTGGTCTATGAATCCACCGTGTTTCCAGGGGCAACAGAAGAGGTTTGTGTGCCAGTTCTGGAAAAGGAATCCGGGCTGAAATGGGGAGTGGATTTCAAAGTCGGTTATTCACCTGAACGGGTTAATCCAGGTGATAAAGAACATGATCTCAGGAAAATAGTTAAGGTGGTGGGAGGACAGGACCAAAAAACAGCAGAGCTCCTGGGGGATATTTATAGCAGCATCGTTACAGCAGGAGTTCATCTTGTATCGGATATTCGCACCGCTGAAGCTGCCAAGGTAATTGAAAATATTCAGAGGGATCTCAATATTGCGCTGATGAACGAACTGTCACTAATATTCAACAAGCTCAATATAAATACCATGGAAGTTATCAGGGCAGCAGCAACCAAGTGGAACTTCAACTATTACGAGCCTGGCCTGGTAGGTGGCCACTGCATCGGTGTTGATCCCTATTATCTCACCTATAAGGCAGAAGCCATGGGCTATAATCCCATGGTGATCCTGGCCGGCCGTCGTATCAACGATGAAATGGGCAAACACGTTGCCCAGCAGACAGTAAAAAAATTGATTGAAGCTTCCAAACCGGTAAAAGGCACTAAAGTGTTAATTATGGGCATAACCTTCAAGGAGAATATTAGAGATATAAGGAACAGCCGGGTGCCTGATATATACAAAGAACTCACTGAATATGGAGTAAACCCCTATGTGTATGATCCTAATGCAGAAGGAAAAGAAGTCAAAAAAGAGTATGGCATAGAATTGCTCACAGAAATGGAGGGAATGGCTCCCTACGATGCTTTTATTCTGGCAGTTAAGCATCAGGAGTTTTTAGAACTGCCTTTGCATGAGTTGCAAAAGATAGCCTGTGCAAACCCGGTTTTTATTGATGTTAAATCTGTTTTCTCCCAGGAAGAAGCTGAGGGGCTGAACTTCATATACTGGAGTCTTTAATGGATTCTTGACTGAAAACTATTTATTCCACCTATAGCAAGCATAGGATATTCCTATGCTTGTTTCTAATATTATAGGAAAATACTTGCTTTACTGAGATATCTTCGCTATAATGGAGATGAACAGCCATTCTGGCATATAGAGTTAACTGTTTACAAATTTTATTCGAAAACTTCATTAAAAGGAGGGGCATAACATGGGTTGTGAAGAAAAAGAGATAAGAGCAACAGTAGGGAAAAAAGCCCCAGATTTTGAAGCAGACGCTTTTTTCCAGGGAGGATTTAAGAAGTTTAAGCTTTCTGATTTTAAAGGAAAATGGTTGGTGCTTTGCTTCTATCCTGGTGACTTTACCTTTGTCTGACCTACAGAACTGGCGTCAGTTGCCGCCAAGTATGATGAGTTGAAAAAATTGGATGCAGAAGTCCTGGCCTGCAGTGTGGACAGCAAGTTCAGCCACAAGATCTGGCAGGAACAGGAACTTTCCAAGATGGTTGAAGGTGGGGTCCCATTCCCCATGCTTTCCGATCCTGGTGGTCGCATTGGCCGGATGTACGGTATTCACGATGAAGCAGGAGGAGTGAATATCCGGGGAAGATTCTTAATTGACCCTGATGGAGTTGTGCAGGCAATGGAAGTACTGTCCCCACCAGTTGGGCGTAACTTCTCAGAATTGATACGTCAGCTACAGGCCTTCCAGCATGTAAGAAAGACTGGAGAACCTACCCCAGCAGGCTGGCAGCCCGGTAAAAAGACATTAAAACCAGGTCCTGATCTGGTAGGGAGAGTGTGGGAGGTCTGGAAAGTAGGCGAATAACTGAATAAGTAGAGTTCTAGAACATAATAATAAGGCCCTCCGATGGAGGGCTTTTATTATACCATTAGCCAGCAAGATATTGCCAGAAATGATAGAATATGGTATAATCAGGAAATGCAATTCTGCTATCAGAGGAGGTTACTAAAGTGGGGGGAGATTTATATTGTCAGGAGTTAGTGAATTTTTTAAACTATCTGGAGGTGGAGAAGGGATTCAGTCCCGGCACTGTAGCAGGGTACAGAACAGACCTTCTGGTCTTTTTCCGTTTTTTACAGGAGGTGGCTGAAGAAAAACCGCAAAAACTGCAGGAGATAGAAAAGAAACATCTCCGGGCTTTTTTAGCCTATCTAAAAAGGGAGCGAAATAACGGTCCTGCTGCCATGAACCGTAAAATTGCTGCTCTCAGCAGTTTTT
>PUNT01000065.1 GCA_003551905.1 Halanaerobiales bacterium | reverse complement strand
TCGTTCATTCCCATGACCTGAACACCGCCCTGACGGTCTCGGGGAATATCTGATGGTTGCACCTGCTGCAACCTCTTCAATAACTCCTTGTCCGTTTCTTCCTTTTCTGCAAACGCTGACAATAGCTGAGAAACATTCAATGTCCCATAACCGACAGCAGCCAGAAGTTCATCTTTGTTGCTGAAGTTATGCTTTTTGGCCTCAGCCTCCAATAGCTTTTCCTTCTCTGCCTCTCGGAGACGGTAATTGCGTCTTTTCAATTCTTTTTCCAGTGCATCTTTTCCCAAACTTACAATTTCCTGCTGTCTCTGTCGCTTAATATGTCTGCGAATCTTGTTGCGAGCCCTTGAAGTCTTGGCAAACTTCAACCAGTCTTGACTGGGGCCACTGCTGGTTTTGGAGGTCATTATTTCCACAATATCACCGTTATCCAGCTGAAATTCCAGGGGAACCAGTTTGCCATTAACCTTAGCCCCTACACAGCTGTTGCCAATTTCCGTATGAATATTGTAGGCAAAATCAACCGGTGTAGCTCCCCGGGGCAGTGAAAGAACATCCCCTTTAGGAGTGAAAACAAAAACCTCATCCTCGAATAGATCTACCTTGAGAGAGTCCATGAATTCCCGGGCATCCTGCATCTCCCTCTGCCATTCCAGCATCTGTCTGAGCCAGGCCAGCTTTTCATCAGACTCCCCGCTACCTGGTTGCTTCTCCTTGTAGCGCCAGTGGGCAGCAATACCATACTCTGCTGTTCGATGCATATCCCAGTTCCTGATCTGCACTTCCAGTGGGCTGCCCCTGGGACCAATGACAGTTGTATGCAGTGACTGATATAAATTGGACTTGGGTACAGCAATATAATCCTTGAATCTACCCGGTATTGGCTTCCAGAGTTCATGAACAATACCCAGAACTTCATAACAGGCTCGGATGGAATTAACTAAAACCCGCATGGCCATCAGGTCATAAATTTCTGTAAAATCCTTGTCCTGCAGAAGCATTTTCTGATATATGCTGTAAAGGTTTTTGGGCCTGCCATATAGTTCTGCCTCCACATCAATTTTTTCCAGTCGCTTTTTCATTATATTGATGGCAACCTCTATATCTTTTTCCCGTTCTTTCCGACCGGTGGCGATTTTCCGGGCCAGTTCCCGGTACATCTCCGGCTCCAGGAAACGAAATGCCAGGTCCTCAAGCTCCCATTTTATCCGGAACATCCCCAGCCGGTGAGCCAGGGGGCCATATATTTCCAGGGTTTCCTGGGCTTTTTGTTTCTGCTTATCTTTTTCCAGGCCCTCCAGTGTTCGCATGTTATGCAACCTATCAGCAAGTTTAATAATAATTACTCTTATGTCCTCGGACATTGCCAGAAACATCTTCCGCAGATTTTCCGCCTGATGTTCCTCCCTGGATTTGAAATCAATCATGCTTAACTTGGTAACACCTTCAACTATCAGAGCTACTTCTTCACTGAATTCACTGGCTATGGCCTGCCGGGTTATACTGGTATCTTCAAGTACATCATGCAACAAAGCTGCCACAATTGATGTTATATCAAGTTCCAGCTTAGCAATAATAATGGCAACACCCACTGGATGCTCTACATAAGCTTCCCCGGATAGGCGAAATTGGCCACTGTGGGCTCGAGAAGAAAAATCATGGGCTCTCATGACCAATTCAATGCTTTCCCTATCTCTATTTTGTTCTTCCAGAGTGCTGAGCAGCTTATTAAAACTCATTGACCCTTGAGCACCTGCCTAATCCCAGTTGTCGCAAAACAACACGTGTAGTTTTCCGGCAAGTTTTTCCGCCGGCGCAGAAATCAGTCCTTCCCAGTACAGATAGGAAGCCTTCTCACCAATAAGTTCATTATAACCTATTGACCTGTATAAGTCCACAGTTCCTGATTCTGTTTCATTAAATTCTACTGAATTTCCTGATGGGTTTTTAAATATCTTCACAAGCCCCAGTTCTTGAAAAACTTTAAGTCCATACTCGAATAACACCCTGTTCCCCTGCCAGCTTTTTTTGATCCTGGAGAGATTACCATGCTCACTTTTTGCTGCCTCCTTTATATGCCGGTATAAAGAAACCAGATACTTCCGTTCCATCTCCAGGGGCAGCCAGGAATTTCTGTTCTGAGCCAGGTCCTGATCCCGGCCAAGAATATAAACCTTTCCATCCCCAATCAGGTCAAGGTTGCGGCGAAAATCGTTGGCGGTAAGAGGATGATGGTACAGCACAAGCATATCCCTAGCATCAGTTTCCCCTATGGGATTCCGGTTGTTTATCACATCCCAGTGGGGAAATTTCTTCTTTAGAAAAACATAATTTCTTCTGTCCACACATATAGTTGCTTTTCCGGAAAGACTTGAAATAATATTATCTCTATTACCTTGAGGTATCTCAACTTTTAGCTGACGTTCATTAACTACTTTCTTCTCTCCCTTCCATTCAAACCATCTGCCAGGACTGCCGGGGAACTCTAAACCTATGAGCTGAGTGTTTTGCTGAATTCTGTAGCTGAAAACAAGACTTTCCAGGGCTGAATAAAAAGCTGCAGGAGGTATTTCAAAAAAAGGACTTTCCCAGGCCAATAACTTTAAGGGTAAAAATCCTGCCGGATTATGCAATAAGTAGTTAAGAGTAGTAACGATTAGATGAGATTCTTTTTGGTTCTTTATAGTTTCCAACCTTTGCGAGATTTTCTGTAAATCTTGCAGGCCGGTAAAAACAGAGAACCCAATGGGAAATTTATTGACTTTTAGAAACCTGCATACTTCAGCAGCCCGGCAGCAAGTTGGCACCAGTAGTACTGCAACACCTCCATCTTCTATTTCCTCCAGTATTTTTTGCAGAAAATCCTGGCGCCCCAGGGATAAGTTTCCTGCAATATAGAGAGCTCCGTGCAAACAGGGGGTTTTATGTATTGAGGAGATTTCCATATCTTTACTGCCAATATGGCGAATCTCCAGGTTCACTTCCTGCCGACCATTCCACTCATTAATCCTGGGAGAATAAATAAAATTGTATTCTTGATCTTCCTGCAGGTCACTGAATTTATCTCCCATCTTAAATGCAATGGCCTTTTTTTCAACCCCTTTATCCCCCACCATAAGAGAAAGATGATTGCCACTCTCTCCTACCTGTCTCTTCCTGCCAATATTAAGATCCGGGCTGAAAAACAGCGGCCGGGGATTTCCCAGCCCGAAAGGAGCAAATTTCTCCATCTCCATAACCAGTTCTTTGTCCAAAAGACCTGGCTCCAGCTGGCCATCAACCCGAAATGCTGGCCTGAGAATATCAGCTGTAAGTACTGGTCTGGCTACTTCCTCCAGTTTCTTAGCCAGCCTATCTATCAAATCAGTTTTTACTGTAAAGCCGGCTGCCATCCGGTGACCACCGTGCTTATCAAGATAACCTCCTGCTTTTTGCAAAGCCTCATAGATATTAAAACCGGGAATGCTCCGTGCTGAACCTTTCCCTGTCTGATCCATAGTTGAAATTAGAAAAACCGGGCGGTAAAATTCCTCTACCAGCCGGGAAGCTGCTATGCCCAAAACACCTGGATGCCAGTCCTGGGAACTTCCCACAAGAACAAGTTCATTTTCTGAATCTGTGAGCATGAACCGGGCTTCTTCTGTTATTTGATTTTCCAGCTGCTGCCGGCGAGTATTCAGTTTTTCAAGTTGCTCTGCCAGATGCATACCTCTCTTCAAGCAATGGACCAGCAAAAGATCCAGAGCATCCCCTGCATTTTCCAGCCTGCCAGCAGCATTTATGCGGGGAGCCAGTTGAAAACCTAGGTGGCCAGCATCTATTCTTCTGTTATCCAGACCCGCCTTGTTTATGAGAGCCTGCAAACCGGGGCGTGGTTTTTTCATCTCATCCAACCCCACCTTAACCAGAATCCGGTTTTCCCCCGTCAGGGGAACTATATCAGCTACAGTGCCCAGAGCTACCAGATCCAACAATCCCTTGAGCATTTCATCTATCTCTATCCCGTTAATATGCTTTAGTATGCCCTGACACAGCTTGAAAGCCACAGCATTGCCAGCTAGTTCTTTATAGGGATACTTGCAATCCTTCTGTTTGGGGTTAAGCACGGCCAGGGCTGATGGGAGTTCTTCTGGAACTTCATGATGATCAGTTATAATGCAATCTGCTCCCCTTTTATTGATGAAGTCAACTTCTTCTTTAGCAGCAATACCACAATCTACAGTAATGATTAAGGATACACCACTATCAACAGCATTTGCCAGTGGTTTTAGGTGCAAACCATAACCTTCTGTCATTCTGCTGGGTATGTAAGTAGTAACATCGGCCCCATGATACTGCAGGAAGGAAGATAACACAGCCACCCCGGTTACTCCGTCAGCATCAAAATCACCATAGACCAGAATTTTTTCCCCACCATCCAGAGCTTTTAAAACCCTCGTGACAGCAACCTGCATACCCTTCATCAGTTGGGGAAGATGAAGGTTTTCCAGTGAGGGATTGAGAAAAGAAACTGCATCTGTTATGGTTCTTACTCCCCTATTTATTAAAAGCCCGGCCAGAGATGGGTGGATACCCAGCCTGTGGGCTAGAAAATCTCGCTCAGCACCATCAATAAAAGGTGCTATAATTTTTGGGTTATCTTCCATAAATGAACCTCCTGTATCTAAAAAAGCCCCACTGAAGCTCAGCAGGGCTGTTATTCTTTATTGTTATCCTCAACTACCAGCCTCTCCAGTTGGGTTTCTTCATCTTCTTCTTCAGCTCTCCTCAGCCGACTCAATGCTTCCTGCAAAGTCTCTACTTCCTCTTCCAGTTTCTTTATCCTGGCCTTGCTATTTCTCAACATGATGTTCAACCTGAATTGTTTTATCCAGCCCGGCAACCCCATGATCAAAGCCCCCAGGGTGGCAGCTATAATAACCACTACAACCAGGGATGTTTCTCCACCCCAGAAAAGAAAGTTTATCTGGGTTGGCTCCACATTCTGGCTGGCAAAAACAGCAACCAACAGAGCAAAAACCAAAGCAGCTATCAAAAGGCTTTGCATCTCTTTAACCTCCAGTAAGGGATAAACCTCATATATGAGATGTCTTCTGCACAATACAGGGAATTTCCTCTAAGCTTGAAAAAAACTGGCAGTATTTTATTTCTCAGTTTTCAAGCGGGGGATGCTCTCCATGTTAAAAAGCATAGGGCCTGCTACAAATATTGAAGAATAGGTGCCGGACAAAAACCCGATGAAGAGGGTAAGAAGAAATGTCCGCAAGGTGACTCCTCCCAGGACCAGAATAGCTCCCACACAGACCAAAGTTGTCAGGGAGGTGAAAAGGGAACGGGGTAATGTTTCCATGATAGACCTGTTAATTACCTGGTCATATGTTTGCTTCCTCCTAAAACTGAGATTCTCCCGTATCCGGTCAAATACCACAATTGAGTCATTGATAGAATAGCCAGCAATGGTTAAAAGCCCGGCAACAAAGGGGGTATTTATCTCCAGTTGCAGGACAGCAAAGAAACCCAGCACTATCAAAACATCATGACTGACAGCAACTATAGCTGCCAGGGCATATTTGAGCTGAAAACGAATGCTAATATAGATAATTATTCCCAGGAAAGCAGCACCTATAGCAAGCAAAGCTCTCCAGGCCAACTCTCTACCAATAGTTTCCCCTACATCATCTGCTCTCATCTGAACAGCAGAAGGGAAATGTTCGCTAATCTCGCTGTAGAGCAGCTCTCTTTGCGCTGGCGAAATGGTAGGAGTTCGCAATATAATGCCGGTTTCCCCTTCTGTGTGCTGCAAGGTTGCTCCCTGATCCATATTAAGATCTATGAGTATGGCCCGGAAATCTTCCAGGCTTATTTCCTTATCAAACCTGTATTCAATAAGACCGCCACCGGTAAAATCTATCCCCAGGTTAAGCCCCTGAAACAGGAGAAAACCTACACCTATGATGAGGAGAATAGCGGAAAAAATATAGCCGTAATTTCTCTTGCCTACAAAGTCCAATTTCCCTACCTCCTTGCCAGCCCAAAGGATTTAATGCCCTTGAGGAGTTTTACATCATAAAAGAAATCAACGAATGTCCTGGTAACAAAAATAGCTGTAAACATGCTGGCCCCTATACCTATCATCAGCGTGATGGCAAAACCACGAACTGCCCCCAGGGTAAAATATGCCAGGACCAGGGCCGTTATTATAGTGGTGATATTGGCATCCACAATGGCTGTTAATGCTCTTCTGAAACCGGAATCAACTGCTGCCCTCATGGTCTTGCCATATCTGAGTTCTTCTTTAATCCTCTCAAAAATAATAATATTAGCATCGACTGCCATTCCTATGGAGAGAATTAGACCAGCAATACCCGGCAAGGTTAGAACAGCTCGAAAACCTGACAGAAGACCTACAAAAATTACCCCATAAACAACCAGGGCCAAACACGCTGCAACACCAGGCACACCATAGAGTGCTATCATAATTATTAGAACAAAAATCAAACCCACTATACCAGCATTGATACTCTGCTCAATGGATATCTGGCCCAGAGTAGGGCCTACTGTCCGGCTCTCTGCTATACTCAGGGGAACTGGCAGGGCACCTTCCCGGAGTAAAACTGCAATATCCTGTGCTTCCTGCAGAGTTTCAAACCCACTTATCTGTCCTCTATGACTTATTACACTTCTTACAGTGCCCTGATAGAGCAGGTCTTGATCCAGGTATATGCGGATTTGCTGCCCCAGGTACTGCCTGGTTACACCCTCAAACTTTCGGCCACCTTCATCGTACAGTTCAAACAAAATTATTGGCGCCCTGGTATCCGGATCCTGGCTGACTCGAGCATC
>PUNT01000205.1 GCA_003551905.1 Halanaerobiales bacterium | reverse complement strand
TGTCCTGGTTCATTTCTCCAGCTGGCCCTGACAGGTATCAAGGCAGGCGAATATATTATTAGCAGGTACAGACCGAGTTATTGTTGAAGAAAAGGAGTGATACATTAAGGTGCCTTCTATTTTTGGAACAGATGGAGTAAGGGGAGTGGCCAACAAGGAATTGACCCCGGAACTTGTTTTAAAGTTAGGCCAGGCAGGAGGTTTTTTCCTGGCCGGGGAACCGGTAAAAGGGAAAAGAAAGAAGATTTTAGTTGGCAGGGACACCCGGCTTTCCGGAGATATGCTGGAAGGAGCTCTGGTGGCTGGCTTGAATTCTGTAGGTGTGGATGTTGATCTTTTAGGTGTCATTCCCACACCCGGTGTTGCTTACCTGGCCCGAACTGGTGAATATGTGGGAGGAGTCATGATTTCCGCTTCCCATAATCCCATTGGCGATAACGGCATAAAGTTCTTTAACAGTGAAGGATTTAAGCTCACCGATGCCGAGGAAGAAAAGGTGGAAGATTTTTTGAATAATCCTGATAATTTGCCCCGCCCCCGGGGTAGAATGGTAGGCAGGGCATTTTCCAGATCAGTTCTGTTGGATAAATACCTGGACTTTTTGGTTTCTACTTTTAAAGGAGACCTTAAAGGATATACGGTAGCTCTGGATCCAGCCTGCGGTGCTGCCTGGGAACTGGCCCCATTGATGTGGGAAAAGCTGGGTGCACAGGTAGTTGTCATTAATGCTGAACCTGATGGCAACCGGATCAATAGAAATTGTGGTTCAACCAACCCGGAGGAATTAAAAAAGCTTATCTGGGAAACTCAGGCTAATATGGGTTTTGCTTATGATGGGGATACTGACCGGGTTATTGCCCTGGACGAAAAAGGTGAAATACTGGATGGAGATTGTATAATGGCCATATGTGGCCACAGGCTGGCCAGCAAGGGGCAGCTAAAGGGGGATGTGGTTGTAGCAACCCAGTACAGCAACAGGGGCCTGGAAGAGGCTCTGAAAAAGTGCAACTGTTCCCTCAGGGAAACTAAAAATGGTGATCGCTATGTTCTGGAGGCCATGCTGAAAAATAACTATTCTCTGGGCGGGGAGAAGTCTGGCCACATTATTTTCCTGGATTATAACACTACCGGCGATGGCCTGTTAACTTCGCTGCACCTGGCTCAATGTGTCAGGGATGAAGGCCGACCCCTCTCTGAGCTATCCGGAATCATCAAGATGTGGCCTCAGCTTTTGGAGAATGTCAGGGTAGAATCTAAAAAATGGCAGGGCAATGACAGGATCAAGGAGGGAATAAAAAAAGCAGAAAAGGAGGTGGGAGAAGGAGGAAGAATTTTTGTTCGAGCTTCAGGGACAGAACCTGTTATCAGGGTAATGATGGAAGGCAAGCAGAAGGAAAAATTGCAGAAGGCCATGGATTATCTGACAGAGATTATCAAGGAAGAATTAAATTAGCGCCTGGACTTGGTTATTCTACCAAGTTGACGAGGTAGAGGTTTATCGAATATCGGCGGGTGCCTCTAGGCCTGCTGCCGGTCTCAGGCAACTTTTAAAACTTGTAAGCGATTACAAGGCAAAGGGGTTGTCAGGCAGCTGTCAGGTATGGCTTTAAAGGAGAGGTTTATTAATGTGTGGTATTGTTGGTTATGTAGGAGAACAGCAAGCGGTTCCCATATTACTTGGAGGATTGAAGAAACTGGAGTACAGGGGATATGATTCGGCTGGTATTGCCATCTATAACGGACAGAGACTGGCCATAAAGCGAGAAGTGGGAAATCTGGACGTATTATGGGAAACAGTTGCTGAGGATTCACCTCAAGGTACATGGGGGCTGGGTCATACCAGGTGGGCTACTCACGGCCGCCCTACCCATGAAAATGCTCACCCCCATTCTGATTGTTCTGGTAATTTTGTAGTGGTTCACAACGGGATTATTGAGAACTTCCAGGAGCTCCGGACTCAACTGGAAAAGAAGGGTCATCTCTTCTGTTCAGAAACTGACACGGAAATTATTGCCCATCTCATAGAAGAGCTATACCAGGGGGATCTGCTGCAGGCAGTGTCCCAGGCTGTAAAGGAGCTTCAGGGGTCATATGCTATGGCGGTAATGTCCACTCAAGACCCCTACAATATAGTTGCTGTTCGGCAGGATAGCCCCCTTATTGTAGGAGTCGGGGAAAAAGAAAACTTCCTGGCCTCAGATATACCGGCTCTCCTGGACCATACCCGAAGAATTGTAATAATGGAAAATGGGGAAATGGTTCAGCTGACCCCTCAGGAGATTGAGTTTTTCAGCCTGGGAGGTACAACAATAAATAAAGAAGTGGAAGAGATAGACTGGGATCCGGAGATGGTTGAAAAGGGCGGTTTTCCCCACTTCATGCTCAAAGAAATCAATGAAGAGCCAGCCACCCTGCGGCATGTTATGGCTGGCCGCCTGGAGAAAGATGGGATAAAGCTGGAAGAATTCCAGCTGGACCAAGAACAGCTGGCAAAAATCGATAAGATATTCATTGTTGCCTGCGGAACTGCATATCATTCGGGGCTGGTAGGCAAGAAAGCCCTGGAGGAAATGACTCAGATTCCGGTGGAAGTGGATCTGGCCAGTGAATTCCGCTATCGCCAGCCCCTGGTTGATGAAAAAACCCTGGTTGTAGTTGTTAGTCAGTCCGGCGAAACAGCTGATACGCTGGCAGCACTACGTCATGCCCGGGAAAAAGGTGCTAGAGTTCTGGGAATAGTTAATGTTGTGGGCAGTTCCATTGCCCGAGAATCCCAGGATGTCATTTACCTGAAAGCCGGGCCAGAAATAGCTGTGGCATCAACCAAAGCTTATCTGGCCATGCTGGCTGCTTTTTACCTCCTGGCTGGTTACCTGGGGCAGCTTATGGACAAAGCAAATCAGGAAGAGATTATAAGAATGCTGGAGGGACTTAGGGAATTGCCCTTAAAAGCCGAACAGGCTCTCCAGGATACTGAAGAAGATGTTTTAAAAGCTGCAGAATACATTGCCGGCCAGGAAAGTACCTTCTTTATCGGCCGGGGTCTGGATTACAGCCTTTCACTGGAAGGAGCATTAAAGCTCAAGGAAATTTCCTATATACACGCTGAAGCTCAGGCTGCAGGGGAATTAAAGCATGGTACCCTTGCATTGATTACCGATGGTGTGCCGGTGGTAGCCCTGGTAAATGAAGAGGGACTCACAGAAAAGATGATCAGCAATATTCAGGAGGTCAAGGCCAGGGGTGGCTATATCATAGGGGTTACCAGGGCAGGGCTCAAGCAGCAGGTGGGAAGAGAAGTTCATGAGCTAATAGTTCTTCCTGATACCATGAATATGCTCACACCTCTACTGACCATACTGCCACTTCAGCTTCTGGCTTACCACGCTGCCCGCTTGCGGGGTTGTGAGATTGATCAGCCCCGGAATCTGGCTAAGAGTGTTACGGTAGAATAGGAGGAAGAAAAATGATCCGGGGTATTGGTGTGGACATGGTGAGTGTGAAGAGAATGGATGATTTACTCAAAAGGCGGGGGGAGCGCTTCTGCAACCGGGTTTTTACTCGAGAGGAAATCTCCTACTGTAAGGAGAAACCCCGACCTGCTGAGCATTTTGCTGCTCGCTTTGCGGCCAAGGAAGCCCTCATAAAGGCAATGCCATCCGGTATTTCCTTGAACTGGCAGGAAGTTGAAGTAATAAACTGTCTCGCAGGACCCCGGATCAATATTTTTGGCAATATGGCTTATAAAGCTTCCCAGGCAGGAATTGAATCTGTCCATGTTTCACTGACCCATGAGGATGAATGGGCAGTGGCTTTTGTTATCACCTGGGGGGATGGAAAGGAAGAGGGCAATTGAAAGTTGTTACAGGGGAAGTAATGGCCCGGATAGATCAACAAACAATAGAAGAGGTAGGCCTGCCTGGTGTCGTGCTCATGGAGCGAGCTGGTCAGGGAGTGGCCAGAGCTGCTTCTGAGCTCCTCTCCCGGGGAGGAAAGGTGCTTATACTCTGTGGTCCGGGCAATAATGGAGGCGACGGTTATGTTGCTGCCCGACTCTTAGCAGAGTGGGGTTATGAAGTGGACATTTTTGGGGTGAAGAAAGTGCCCAAAAATGGAGATGCCGGGATAAATTATAAGATTCTGGAGAATATGGGCTGGGAGATCCCCTTGATCCATGATGAATCCAGCGTAAAAAGAGTTTTTACCGGTGAGCATGAATTGATAATTGATGCTCTACTGGGAACCGGTCTGCAAGGAGAGGTCCGGGGAATTTTTCTGGAAATAATAGAGGAGATAAATGAAAGAAGTATTCCGGTTCTTAGTGTGGATATTCCATCTGGATTGGCTAGCAGTACCGGTGAGGTCTTAGGTTGTGCTGTTAAAGCCACAAAGACTGTTACCTTTGGTTTGCCCAAGGTAGGTAATGTGGTCTGCCCTGGCTGGTTGTATAATGGGGAGCTGGAAGTTCTGGATATTGGTATTCCCGGTTCTGTTACTGGCGAAGCTCCTGGTGCAGGAGAGACTGTCCATGATGATTGGGCCCGGCCCCGGTTACCGGCCCGGCCCAGAGATGCCTATAAAGGGAGTTGTGGTAATATTATCATCGTAGGGGGCTCACCAGGAATGACCGGTGCTCCAACCCTGGCTGCAATGGCAGCTCTCAGGAGTGGTGCCGGTGTAGTCACAGCAGCTGTACCCTCCAGCCTCAACAATGTCATGGAAGGCAAATTAACTGAAGCCATGACTCTGCCTCTGCCGGAAGGAGAAGAAGGCTACCTGGGGGTTAAGGCTCACAGCATTATTATGGAAAGAGCCCGGGACTCGCACGTAATGGTGGTGGGCCCGGGAATGGGGCGCAAGAAGGAAGGGGATGAACTGGTCAGCTATCTGGTAAGGGATTATTCCCGCCCCCTGATCATTGATGCTGATGGGCTTAATGCCCTGAGTAAGCCAGAAGTTTTGCAGGAACGTCCTGCCCCCACTGTTTTGACTCCTCACCCCGGTGAGATGGCTCGCCTCCTGGGTAAAACCTCCTCTGAAGTTCTGTCAGCCCCCTGGAAGGCAGCCAGAGATTTTGCCCAGAAATATGAGGTAATTGTGGTTTTAAAAGGACCCCATACCCTTACTGCTCTTCCCGGGGGCATGGTTTATGTGAATACCAGTGGTAATGAGGGAATGGCCACAGCAGGGTCTGGCGATGTCCTGGCTGGCATTATAGGTGGGCTCATACCACAAATATCCATACTGGAAGAAGCAGTTGTGCTTGCTGTTTACCTGCATGGGCTGGCCGGTGATCTGGCAGCCCGGCAACTGGACATACTGGGCATTACTGCAGGTGATATGGTAAACATGTTACCGGCAGTTTTGCGGTGTTTGAAGGAGGAGGATGTTGTTGGAGCTGGATAGCAGGCCGGTATGGGTTGAGATTCACTTAGAGCGAATTGCCCATAATCTGGCTGAAGTTCGCAAACGGGTGGGGCCTTCGCCTGAGATAATGGCAGTTGTAAAGGCTGATGCTTATGGGCATGGTGCTTCTTATGTAGCGGGAGCAGCCCTGGAAGCTGGAGCTTCCCGGCTGGCAGTTGCCTACATAGAGGAAGGGGTGTATCTGCGACAGCAAGGCTTTCAGGTGCCCATACAGGCCATGGCCGGGTTGCTGCCACAACAGATTGACCTGGCCCTGGAATGGGATATAACCATGAGTTTGGGGGATTTGCAGATGGCCCAAGAGGTAAGCTCTAGGGCCCGGGCCAATAAAAAAGAAGCCATTGTTCACATCAAAGTTGATACAGGCATGGGACGATATGGTATCCCCACAGGGCAAAGTGAGATGGTTAGGGATATTTACAGGTTGCCCGAGCTTTTCGTTGAGGGAGTTTTTACCCACATGGCCACAGCTGATGAACTGGATAAATCTTTTTCCCGGGAGCAGTTTAAAAGGTTTGCTGCCATTATCCAGGAACTGAAGACAGAAGGCCTTGAGATTCCCCTGCGTCATGTGAGCAATAGCGCCACGGTTATTGATCTGCCGGAGATGGCTTTGGACCTGGTCCGGCCGGGAATAATGATGTATGGTCTCTGGCCTTCTCAGGAAGTTAAGAAAGACGTGGTTTTTTTAAAGCCTGTCCTGGAATGGAAGGCCCTGGTAGCCCAGGTAAAGGAACTGCCTGCTGGGCATCCTGTGAGTTACGGTCGGACCTATCATACCCCTGGCAAAGCCAGGGTAGCCCTCCTGCCGGTAGGCTATGCTGATGGCTACAGCAGGTCTTTATCCAACAAGGGGTATGTTCTAATAAGAGGCCAGCGGGCACCTATCAGGGGTAGAGTTTGCATGGATCAGTTCGTGGTGGATGTTACCCGGATACCGAATGTTAAGGTTAATGATGAAGCAGTGTTGATTGGGGTGCAGGGGGAACAATCAATTGATGCCCACGACCTGGCCCAGATTCAGAGGACCATTAATTATGAGGTTGTGGCAACAATAGGTAAGCGAGTTCCTCGTTTCTACAGGTGAGGAGGCAAGCTAATGGCTAATTTCCTGGAGCATTTTCTGCCTCTTTTGAGGCAACTGTTTATTGTTTTTGGAATTATACTGGGTGTGGTGGCTATTATAGCTTTTGTGGACAGCATGAGAACGCCGGCCAGATTCAGCCCTCTAGATATGGAATTTATGGGAATACGTTTTAGATTCCGCAGGCTTCTCCTTGGGATGCTGGCAGCTATAACAGGGCAGGTTCTCCTGCTTTTACTCATGCCGGTAATAATTGCAGGCAATGTTCATATTTCTATTATGGTATTTTATCTGGTTTTTCTCAGCGTGGCGGTAGGGGTATTCATGTTCACCCTGGATCAGATCATTTTTCTGGCTGGTGTTGCTGGTGTGGCTCTCAGTAATTTTTTTAAAGGTAAGGGGTGATATATGGCTAGAAATTTATGAGGTTAGCAAATATTTGCCTTTTTCAGGTAGCAGGATTATTGCAGCTTATGTATAAAAGATATATATGTGGGTGTATAGATGGTTTAAGTTTGGCATATACTTACAACAGAGTAAAATGAGTGTAGGGACGTTTTTCTGCTTCTAGGTATATACTGTCATACAGGGGTAACAACTTTTATCTGGGGGTGCAGGGAATGGATAACTTGAAACGGGTCATGGTTAGTCTCCCAGCAAGTCTTTTAGCTGAAGTTGATGGATTTATTCAGCAGGAGAAAGGAAATCGCAGTCAGTTTATTAGAGAAGCCATGCGCCTGTACCTGGAGGACCTGCGTCGGCGGGAACTTCGGGAGCGCATGCGCCAGGGTTACAGGGAGATGGCAGGCCTTAACCTGTTCCTGGCCAACGAGGATATGAATGGGGAAGTACAGGAGCTCCTGGATAAATATGAGGAAGGTCTGGTGGAATCTGATGACAATGGTAGTGAGAAGAGGTGATGTGTTTTACGCTGATCTCAACCCTGTTATCGGTTCAGAACAGGGAGGAATCAGGCCGGTAGTAGTTGTGCAAAACGATATTGGCAATAAATACAGTCCAACAGTCATTGTAGCTGCCATAACTTCAAAAATAAAGAAAGCCAAACTGCCTACCCACGTTGAAATAAAATCAACAGAAAGCAATCTGGAAACCGATTCAGTTATCCTGCTGGAACAGGTCAGGACTATTGACAAAAGACGTCTGCAAAGGCAGATAACTCATCTGGATATAGAAATGGTTGAAAAAATAAATGATGCTTTGCAAATAAGCCTCGGGCTCATAGATATTTAACAGACAATAAAGCCTGAGGTTTTAATTTACAGAAAAGTACAGGAGGGGAAACATGCAGTCAGAGCCACTGGTTAATATTATTCGAAGCAGTATTATAGAATCTGAACACAGGGGAATTATATCTATAGTTCATGGGGAAGGTCAGGAGATAAAGACCGTTGGTGACACCCGTACAGTAACCTTCATTCGTTCTGCGGCCAAACCAATACAGGTCTTACCTTTTATTGCTTCTGGAGCCCTGGAGGATTTTAAAATTACTGATAGGGAACTTGCTGTTATGTGTTCTTCGCACAACGGTGAACCTGTCCACATAAAGGCAGTTCAGGGAATTTTAGAGAAGGGAAATTTTTCTGTGGAAGACCTGGAGTGCGGTGTTCACTTGCCCATCGACCGGAAAAGTGCCCGGGATCTTCTGGCTAGAGGGGAAGAACCTTCAGCCCTACATAACAACTGTTCTGGCAAGCATGCTGGTATGCTCCTTTTGTGTCGTCATATGGGCTGGGATCATGGGGGTTATATTCAGAAAGGACATCCCTTACAGAATCTTTTGCATGAGACAGTGGCTCAACTGGCAGGTATGAGTCAGTCCTGTGTTCCTGTTGGAGTTGATGGGTGTGGAGTTGCTGTTTTTGGACTACCGGTTTACAAGATGGCCTATCTCTTCGCCTGTCTGGCCAACCCAGAAAACCTGCCGGAGAAGTTCCGAACTCCTGCTGAAAAGGTGTTAAAGGCCATGGAGCGGGAACCTTATATGGTGGCAGGAAAAGGACGCCTTTGCACAGCCCTTTTAGAGCAGATGGGGAACAGGTTAGTTAGCAAATCCGGGGCTGAAGGAGTTTATTGCATTGGTTTGCGTAACAGGGATCTGGGTATGGCTGTAAAAATAGCAGACGGCAATGGAAGGGGAATGGGAGCTATAACAGGTTATTTGTTGAACAGTTTGGGTGTTGTAACAGAAGATGACCTGCCAGTTTTAAGAGAAAAATTTTATCCAGTGATCAAAAACAATCGGGGCGAAAATGTGGGAAGGATTGAACCCTGTTTTTCCCTGGGGGAGGTGTTGGATAAGGATGAAGGAAGAACTACGCCAGAAATTACATAGCATTGCCGGCTCTTTAGAGCAGGAAGTAATTAACCTGCGCCGGCATTTTCACATGAACCCGGAACTGGGTTGTGAAGAAGTGGAGACAGCCAAAAAAATTGCAGAGGTTTTATCCGGAGCAGGATTGCAGGTTAGAGAAGGAGTGGGAGGTACTGGAGTTGTTGCTGTTCTAAAGGGTTCTGAATCCGGCCCAACAGTTGGATTGCGGGCAGATATGGATGCTCTCCCCATTGAAGATAAGAAGGAGGTGCCTTATGCTTCCCGGGTAGAAGGTAAGATGCATGCCTGTGGCCATGATGCCCATGTGGCCATTCTCATGGGTACAGCACTGCTCTTAAGCAAAATTCCCCTGGCGGGAACAGTTAAATTCATCTTTCAGCCGGCAGAAGAAGGGCCAGGAGGAGCTGAGCCCATGATAAAGGATGGAGTCATGGAAGATCCTCACGTACAGGCTATGTATGCCCTGCATGTGGATAATCGACTGGAGACCGGCCGGATAGGTTTTGGAGTGGGAGCTGTTAGTGCCAATGTGGATGATGTGCTTATCAAAATACTAGGTCGTGGTGGTCATGCTGCAGCCCCCCATGTCACCGTGGATGCCATTGCTCTCAGCGGGCAGGTTATAGTAGCTCTGCAGAACATTATCAGCAGAACCGTCAAACCTCAAGAGCCTGCGGTTATTACTCTGGGGCGTATACAGGGAGGATACCGGAGTAATGTTATTGCCCCGGAAGTAACCCTGGAGGGGACTTTGCGCACTGTGAGCAGTGAATTAAGGGAGGAACTGCCCAGGCGAATAGAAAAGGTAATCAAGGGCATTGTCTCTGCCTTTGATGGGGATTATGAATTTAACCTCTTGCCAGGATATCCGGCCGTGGTTAATGATAAAAGTCTGGTAGAAATTTTACAGTTGACAGCTGACGAACTTTATGGCAATGATATTTTATGTGAAATTACCACTCCTTTGATGGGTGGTGAGGACTTCTCTTTCTTCGCCCAGAAAGTCCCTGGTTGTTTTTTCCGCCTGGGTACCAGAGGAGGACTTGAAACAGCATACCCCGGCCATAATTCCTATTTTGATATAGATGAATCAGCTTTGCGTATAGGTATGGAGATCATGGCTGGGCTGGTTTTTAATTACCTGGCGAGGGAAAGAAATGAATGAGTTTAGTTTTCTTTCTTGCAGTCCGAAAGAAACAATCTCCCTGGCAGGAAGATTGGCTCGTCTGCTAAGAGGAGGGGAAGTTATTTACCTGCTGGGGGAAATGGGCACCGGCAAAACTCTTTTTGCCCGGGGTTTTATCAGTTCTCTGGGTTTTGATGGTTATGTAACCAGCTCTACCTTTGTGCTGCAGCAGGTGTATAACTGTGATCCCCCCGTGGTGCATCTGGACCTGTACCGCATAGAGAAGGAGGAGGAACTACTTGACCTGGGCTGGGAAGATTTTGTGGGGGAATATACTATGCTGGTGGAATGGGCAGATCGTTTCTCCCACCAGATTCCTGCAGCCCACATAACTGTATCCTTCAAGGCTGTTGAGGAGGAGAAGAGGAAGATTACCATTAAGGCTATCCCGGAGTACGGCGATATTATAAGGAGACTTGCTGATGATACTGGGAATTGATACAGCTACCAGAACCTGTTCCCTAGGTCTCTTTGAGGGATCAACCGGCATAATCGGGGAGATTTCCTTGAAGATGGACCGGGGACATGGTCGTTTTATGAATCAGGTTCTGCAGGACCTTATGAATATGGTGAACAGAAATCCAGAGGATATAAAAGGAGTGGCCGTAGGGCTGGGCCCTGGTTCCTATACCGGCACCCGGGTTGGGATTGCCGCTGCCCGGGCACTGACTCTGGCTCTGGAGATACCTGCCTGGGGTGTTTCAACCCTGGAAGCTCTGGCCCGGGGGCTGCCCCGGTCGGATATGCCAATTCTAACAGCCCTGGATGCCCGGCGACAGAGGGTGTACTGGGGGCTGTACAGAAATAAAGGAGATAGTACAGAAAAACTCATTGCTGCGGGGTTAAACGGCATTGAAGAAGTAGTTAAAGAGATCCTAAAAGCATATCCTCAGGTGATACTGCTGGGAGAATTGCCTGCATCTTATGTGCAGATCTTTGAGAATTTGCTGGGGGAAAAGCTGGAAGTAGGGCCTGAACCTTTCCATCAGGTTAGGGGGGCAATTGTTGCCTGTATGGGGTGGCATGCTCACAAAACATCTCCCGGCGGGGATAATATCACCCGCCTTGTTCCCACCTACCTGGGTAAACCCGCCAACTTGGGGTGATTTTTTTGTTAATTGAGCCCATGAGTACATCGGATATCAGCCGGGTAATGGAAATTGAAAAGGTCTGTTTTCCCTGGGCCTGGCCGGTGGAAATTTTCTATCAGGAGATTGTGGGTAACAGGCTGGCTTATTACTACGTGGCTCGCCTGGATGATGAAATTCAGGGCTATATAGGAGCCTGGATACTCAGAAGTGGCGAGGTTCACATAACCAACCTGGCTGTTCATCCTCATTACCGACGGAAGGGTATTGCCCGGTGCCTGCTAAAATTCCTTTATGGTCTGGCCCGGCAAAAAGAATGTCATACCATTACCCTGGAAGTCCGACGATCAAACCATATTGCTATTGAACTCTACCGCCAGGAAGGGTTTCAGGAAACAGGTATAAAACCAGGCTATTATCGGGATAGCGGTGAAGATGCTGTGGTTATGAGACTAAAACTGGATGAAGGAGGGGATATTCCTGGGCAAGAAGAACTATATTTTGGGCATTGAGACCTCCTGCGATGAAACAGCAGCAGCAGTAGTTGCTGATGGGAATCAGGTATTGAGCAACATCATTTCCTCTCAAGTGGATCTACACCGAAAATATGGAGGGGTGGTACCGGAGATTGCCTCCCGCAAACATCTGGAGATCATGGACCTGGTTATTAAAGAAGCCCTGGAGACTGCGGACCTTCATGTTTCTCAACTTCATGGTGTAGCCGTTACCTATGGGCCCGGACTGGTTGGTAGCCTGCTCATCGGGATAGTGACAGCTAAAACTCTGGCCTGGAGCCTCAATATACCTTTAATTGGGGTCAATCACATCCTGGCCCATGTCTATGCCAATCTTCTGGAGCATGAGGAAATAGAAACACCTCTTCTATGTCTTACTGTTTCTGGCGGTCATACGGATCTCTTGTATCTTGAAGAATGGGGTAAATATGAAGTTCTGGGCCGCAGCCGGGATGATGCAGCCGGCGAGGCTTTTGATAAGGTAGCCCGTTACCTGGGTCTTTCCTACCCAGGAGGCCCGGAAATTGAAAAGCTGGCCAGAGAAGGTGATGCCAGCCGATTTGAGCTGCCCCTGCCAGTACTGGAAAATAGCTTTGATTTTTCTTTCAGCGGCCTGAAGACTGCCGTAATAAATCTGGTTCACAATATGGAGCAAAAAGGGCTGGACATACCCCGGGCTGATGTGGCTGCTGTGTTCCAGAAGACAGTGGCTCAAGCTTTGATAAATAAGGTAGTTAGAGGAGTGGAAAAGCTGGGTGTAGGAACAGTACTCCTCTCCGGTGGAGTTGCTGCCAATGGGTTTTTACGGGCTGAGTTGAAGAGAGAACTGGATAAGAGGCAGGTACAGCTTTTTTACCCTTCTCTGCCTTATTGTACTGATAATGGGGCTATGATTGCCTGTGCAGGCTATTATCTTTTGCAAAAAGGAATTATAAGCTCCTTGACCCTGGATGCTGATCCCTCCCTGACCCTGAGTTGTTAATAGTTCTGTGGATATCTTTATCTGTTTAATGGGTTAACTGTGGATAACTCCCATAATTTTCTCCCCATGGGAGTTTTGCAGTTGACAATAAATTTCCACATAATAGGAATAAATGGTCAATTTTTCGAATATATTGTGGAAAAACTCCCTATTATAGGTGCTGGAAAGGATTGCCCTGTGGATAAACCTGTGGATAATGTGGATTAGAGGTGGAGAATATGGGAGATGACTGGAAAAAGATAATTTACAGGTCAGCAGCAGAAGAGAATTTGCTCCATTTAACTTCTTGCTGTCCTTACAGTTGTATTTTCTGTAGCAACAATTATAATCCTGAAGGGATCAGGGTTTATGCCCCAGGGCATCTACCTTTTCCTATGCTGCTTGAAGCCCTTGCTCTCATAGACCCGGCCAGGATAATCCGGACTGGCGAGTCCACCAGCAGGGTGACAGAGGGAGATCCTCTCTGCCACCCTGATTTTTTTCGTCTCATGGAGGTGCTCCGTGAACTCTATCCCCAAACCCGGGTTGAAATTGTTACCTCTATAGCCAGTTTAGGAGGAGATATTCTGTCCCGGCTTCAGGAACTGGAGCCCATGTCTTTGAAGATTTCTCTAAATATGATAACGCCTTCTCTACGCCAAAAGCTCCTGGGAGATTCCCAAGAGGTTGATATCAGATCAGTGCTGGAAAAGCTTTGCTATCATGGATTCCTTTATTCTTTCACTGTGGTTGCAGTTCCTCACCTCTCCGGCTGGGATGAACTGATGAAAACCATCCTTACAGGTGGCAGTTATCTCCCCCGGGAAATCACTGTCTACCGACCAGGCTGGACCAGGAAGACCCCGGTTTCCCTGCGCCCCGGAGTTGAGATGGAGGGAAAGCTGGAAGGACTGGTTGAGGAACTTGCTTACCAGCTTGCGGTGCCCCTACTCCTGGAACCACCAAAACTTAAGGACCTAAAGGCCCGGGTAGCTGGTGTTTATAGAGACTCACCAGCTTCTAATGCTGGTCTTGAGAAGGATGATTTGATACTGGAGGTGGGGGGAGAAAAACCTTTATCGCGATTGGATGCACATAAGCTGCTGGAGAAAGGAGGGGGGACTTTGGAAATTATGTTCAGCCGGCAGGGGATAACAAAAAGAGCTGTACTGGAAAAAGCAGCCGGAAAAAAATCTGGTCTTATTTTCCATCGGGACCTGCCCGGTTATCTGCCCGCCTATATTTCCCGTATTTCCCGGGGGAGGAATGCAGTTTTAATAACTTCCAGGCTGGCCGGTCCGCTAATGAAGAGTATTTTCCCAGGAACCGAGCCCCGTGTCCTGCCTGTCGAAAATGAAAAGCTGGGTGGGTCAATTGCTGTCACCGGTCTCCTTTCAATCGAGGACATTCTACAGGCCTGTCGTAAATATGCTGAAGATGACAAACTGGACCTGGTAATTTTACCGGCAAAGCTGCTGGATGAGGATAGAAGAGACCTCTGGGGAGAAAGGGTATGTCGAATTGAGGAGGAATTGGGGGTTCAGGCGTGGGAATTATCCGGTTGAGCTACTGTATATACCTGGAAAAACCGGGTATACTAAATGGTGGAAGGAGATAAAAATTTGCAATCCAGAGCTATTAAGAGAAATAGGAAAAAAGGGGGAGATAGCATAATATAATATTTACTAATAACCAAATATTGCCTTAGTAACAATTTGCTTTTTGCCAGGACCTTGATTATTATATCATTGTGATTATTAGCACTCACTGATAATGAGTGCTAATAGTAATTCCACATTAAAGGAGGTTTGGGAATGAATTTTAAACCGTTAGGGGACCGAGTTCTGGTAAAACCACTGGAGCAAGAAGAAGTAACCAAGAGCGGAATTGTTATTCCTGACACTGCCAAGGAAAAACCCCAGGAAGGTGAGGTTGTAGCTGTTGGTGAAGGACGCCTTCTGGAAAATGGACAGAGGGTGGATCTGACGGTAAAGAAGGGTGATAAAGTGATTTATGCTAAGTATGCCGGAACAGAAATCAAAAGAAACGACCAGGAATATCTTATTGTTAGTGAAAAGGATATCCTGGCCATAATTGAAGAATAAGGAGGGACAATAATGCCTAAAGAGATTAAGTACGGTGAAAGTGCCCGCAGGGCTTTAGAACGTGGTGTTGATCGCCTTTCTGATACCCTAAAGGTAACCCTGGGTCCTAAAGGACGCAATGTGGTAATCGAGAAAGGTTTTGGCACTCCCACCATCACCAATGATGGTGTGACCATTGCCAGAGAGATGGATCTGGAAGATCCATTTGAGGATCTGGGTGCACAGACTGTCAAGGAAGTAGCCACCAAGACCAATGATGTTGCTGGTGACGGAACTACCACAGCAACAGTGCTGGCCCAAACAATCTACAAGGAAGGTCTTCGCAATGTGGCTGCTGGCGCTAACCCCATGGTTATCAAGAGGGGTATTGAAAAAGCAGTTGAGCGGGTTGTAGATGAAATATCCAAGTTCAGCATTCCCGTGGAAAGCAAGGAGGCCATTGCTCAGGTAGCAGCAATTTCTGCTGCTGACGAGGAAATAGGAGAACTTATCGCTGACGCCATGGATAAGGTAGGAAAAGATGGCGTAATTTCAGTAGAAGAATCCAAGACCATGGGAACATCCTGGGAATCTGTTGAAGGGATGCAGTTTGACAGGGGGTACATATCCCCTTACATGGTTACAGATACTGAAGTAATGGAAGCCAATCTGGAAGACCCTTATATTCTTCTCACTGACAAGAAGATTTCCAATGTCCAGGAAGTTCTCCCTCTCCTGGAGAAGGTGGTTCAGCAGGGTAAGCCTATGCTGCTCATAGCAGAGGATGTTGAAGGCGAAGCCCTGGCTACCCTGGTTGTCAACAAGATTCGTGGTACTTTTACATGTGTAGCAGTCAAGGCCCCTGGTTTTGGTGACCGCCGCAAGGCCATGCTGGAGGACATTGCTATACTAACTGGTGGTACTGTAATATCAGAAGAAAAAGGCATGAAAATCGATAGCGCTGATATCTCCATGCTGGGTCGGGCTCGCAAGGTGAATATAACCAAAGAAGAGACTACCATAATTGAAGGTGCTGGTGAAAGCTCAGAAATCAAAAACAGAGTAAATCAGATCCGGCGGCAGATTGATGAAGCAACCTCCGATTTTGACAAGGAAAAGATGCAGGAGCGCCTGGCCAAGCTGGCCGGAGGTGTAGCGGTTATTCAGGTAGGTGCTGCTACAGAGACTGAGCTCAAAGAGAAAAAACATCGCATAGAGGATGCCCTTTCTGCAACCCGGGCCGCAGTGGAAGAAGGCCTGGTAGCTGGCGGTGGTACTGCTTTCCTCCGGGCAATTCCCTGCCTGGATGAGCTCAAACTGGAAGGAGATATGGCAACAGGTGTCAATATTGTCCGCAAAGCATTGGAAACTCCAACCCGCCTGATTGCTCAGAATGCTGGCTTTGAAGGCAGTATTATTGTTGAAAAGGTAATGAAAATGTCCAGCAATGAAGGCTTTGATGCTCTCAGAGGCGAATATGGTGATCTGGTTAAGAAGGGTATAGTGGATCCGGCCAAGGTTACCAGGTCTTCACTGCAGAATGCTGCCAGTGCTGCAGCCATGCTTCTTACCACTGAAGCACTGGTTGTAGATAAGAAAGAAGATGATGATAACAAGCAAATGCCACCCGGAGGTATGGGCGGCATGGGCGGCATGGATATGATGTAAATTCGAGAAAATGGTCCTCGCAAGGAGGACCATTTTTTTTTACAGGAATAAAAGGTTTTTGGTGGAATTATTTCATAGATAGGAGGTTAGGAATATTATGGTCTGGAGAAGATTTCCTCAGGTGAATCTGGCCAATCTCCCCACTCCTTTGGAAGAAATGAAGGCAGTGAGTAGAGATTTTTCATGCCAGGTTTATATGAAGCGGGATGATTTAACCGGCCTGGCTTTTGGTGGCAACAAAGTAAGGAAACTGGAGTTTCTGCTGGCAGAAGCCCTGGATCAGGGCGCTAATGCAGTTATCACTGAAGGAGGGGTGCAGTCCAATCATGCCCGTATGACTGCCGCAGCCAGTCGTAAGCTGGGCCTGGAGCCTGTGCTGGTTCTGGGTGGCCGGGCAGCAGAAGAAAAGAGGGGAAATCTTCTGCTAGATGATTTTTTAGGGGCCCGGGTTTATTTCTGCCCGCTATCTGATAGAAAAAAGACCATGAAAGAGGTGGGAGAACTTTATGAGCAGGAGGGTTTGAACCCTTATATTATTCCCACAGGAGGTTCTACTCCCCTGGGCACCCTTGGTTATTTACGGGCTGCTGAAGAGATAAAAAAACAGGAGCAGGTTTTAGGTTTAGAGTTCGATTATATACTGGCTCCCCTGGGATCGGGGGGCACTCATGCTGGGCTACTCCTGGGAAAATATTATTATGGCCTCCGGGCTAAAATTTTGGGCATAGCAGTTGAGAGAAGGGATTTTCGCCCTCTGGTTGAAGATCTTTTTTCCCAGAGTGTTGGTATGCTGGGAATGGAAATGAAGATGGAAAAAGGAGATTTTATGATTAATCAGGACTATGTTGGTCCTGGGTATGGATATTTTGATGAAGCAACAGCTTCTGCTATAAGATATTTTGCCCGTCAGGAGGGCATACTGATGGGACCTGTTTATACTGGCAAAGCCGGAGCCGGTCTTTTAGACCTCCTGGAACAGGGCTTCTTCCCGCCCGGCAGCAAAATTCTTTTTATCCACACCGGCGGGACACCGGAACTCTTTGCCTGGAATGAATTCGAACCCGGGGAGGTTGACAAGTGAAGGAACACGAGGTAGTAGTAGTAATGGATTTTGGTGCCCAGTACAATCAGCTTATTGCTAGGAGGATCAGAGAAGCTGGTGTATTTTCTATTCTGGTGCCCTACAATATGCCCCTGGAAGAAATCAGGGCCTTAAATCCCAAAGCAATTATTCTATCAGGGGGGCCGGCCAGTGTATATTCTCCCAATGCTCCCAGAGTTGACAGTGGTATTTTCAAGGCGAATATACCCATACTGGGCATCTGCTATGGGATGCAAATTATGATCCATCAGCTGGGAGGTAGAGTGGACCGGGCCACCAAAAGAGAATATGGTCATGCCTACCTGGAAGTTACGACGCCTTCACCCCTTTTTGCTGGGGTTAAAAAGGGTATGGAAGTTTGGATGAGTCATGGTGACCATGTGCAGACAATCCCTGCTGGGTTTAAGATTCTTGCCAGGACTGAAAACTCAGCAATAGCTGCTGTAGGCCATGAGGAAAAGAATATTTTTGCAGTACAGTTTCACCCGGAAGTTACCCACACTCCCAGGGGTATGGAAATATTCCGTAATTTTCTCTATGAGATTGCTGGTTGCCGGGGAGACTGGACGGATGCAAGTTTTGTTGAGGAAAAGACCCAAGAAATTGCTGAGACAGTAGGTGATAAAGCTCTAGTCTGCGGTCTATCTGGAGGTGTTGATTCGGCTGTTGCAGCCCGACTGGTTCAGAGGGCGGTAGGTAAAAAACTGTACTGTATTTTTGTTAATCATGGTCTGCTCAGAGAGGGCGAAGCAGAGGAAGTGAAAAGTGTTTTCCAGGAGGAGCTGGGGGAGAATTTTATCTATGTTGCTGCCCAGGATAGATTTCTTCAGAAGTTAAAAGGGATAACAGACCCAGAGGAAAAAAGACGGGTTATTGGGCATGAATTTATTGCCGTGTTTGAAGAGGAAGCCCAAAAAATACCTGATGTTAAGTATTTGGCGCAGGGAACTGTATATTCTGACGTTATTGAAAGTGGTTTGGGAATTGCTGCCCGGATAAAATCCCATCACAATGTTGGTGGGCTGCCGGAGACCATGAAATTTGAGTTGATAGAACCTCTCCGGGAGCTTTTCAAGGATGAGGTGAAGAGAATCGGCAAGCTACTGGGTTTGCCTGATGCACTCCTCTGGCGTCAGCCATTTCCCGGTCCCGGCCTGGCAGTTCGCATTATTGGGGAGGTGAATGAAAAGAACCTCAAGATTGTTCGCCTGGCGGATAAGATTGTCCGGGATGAGATAAAGGAAGGTGGGCTGGAGAAAGAAATATGGCAGGCTTTTGCCGTTTTACCTACTACACTGAGAAGTGTTGGAGTTATGGGCGATGGCCGTACCTATGCCTATCCGGTGGTGGTGAGGGCTGTTACCAGTGAGGATGCCATGACTGCTAGCTGGGCCTATCTCTCCCAGGAACTTTTGCAGCGCATCTCCCGGCGAATAACCAATGAGATTGATGATGTTAACAGAGTTCTGTATGATATTACCTCCAAGCCACCGGCTACCATAGAGTGGGAGTAGATGATTTTTCAGCTGTTATTAATTAAAGAAGGAATGTACTGGTGGAAGAAGAAATATAAAGGTAAATAAAGCCTTGAATCAATATCGGGAGGTGGTAAAATGGACAGTCGAATAAAGGACAAACTAGTTGATCAACTTGTTGAAGCAGTCCTCTCGTTAAGGAACGTAGAAGAAGCGTATGCTTTCTTCGAAGATGTTTGCACCATCAATGAAATAAAGGCAATGGCTCAACGCCTGGAGGTAGCTCGGTTATTGCAATCTGGCTCAACCTATGAAGAAGTGGCCAGTCTCACCGGGGCCAGTACTGCCACAATCAGCAGGGTAAAACGCTATTTGAATTACGGGGCAGAAGGTTACAAACTGGTGCTAGAGAGGTTAGGAAGGGAAGAGGAATAATTTTTAGATAGGTAATAATAAAGAATTTTTTAAGAGGCTGCAGGAAGCCTGCGAGGAGTGAAAACATGTTGCATGAACCAGATGAGTTTGTAAAGGGTTGGCGAGACCTGGCGGGTCAGATAGGAGGCAGCATCAGGGCTAAAATTATTATAGGTTTTTTTGTTTTGATATTGATATCTATGTTAATAGTTACTATTGTAGCCAGCAATTTAATTGGTGATGGTATTTCCCGTCAGGGTATGCTTCAGGTAGAGAGTATAACCAGTGTTGTACAGGAAATCTACAAGGACAATTATGATCAGGGAGAACAGCTTGTCCGCTATCTTGCTGCGAATCCTGAGGTAACCCAGTACCTGCAAGAAAACAGAAGACTGGAACTTTTTAGAGTTGTTGAGAGATTTGAAAGGGGAACGCCAGTTAGCAGTGTAACCATTGCTGGCCTGGAGGGTCGCCAGTTTGCCCAGATGGGACATATTCCTCCGGCAGCTTTCGATGTTCTCAATGACCTTGCTGATGAGATTCTTCTTGATGAACTGGATATCTATAAAGGTAGAGCTGCTGTTACCCCGGACGGCATAGTTATATTTGGAGCTTTCCCGGTCCGGGACATGGAAGAAGAGGCTGTGGCTGTTATTGGTTACCACATGGACAACAGATACATAGATGATCTCAGAGAGATTACCAAAGCCCATATAACAATATTCCACGAGGATGATATTATAGCCACATCAATAAGGGATGAGCTGGATGTGCTCCGACTGGAAGAACTACCCATATCGCCAGCTGATCTGGAGAAAGCTAGACAGATGGAAGAAGGTATCCATTTTACTACCATGGACCTGGTAGTTGACCCGGAGGGTACCAGGGAATCATTTCTGGTGGGATTGTCCCCCATTGACCCGGAGTTGGAGAATACAATAATGGCTGTTAGTATTTCTCGCCTGCCGGTTGTTACCGGCCTTCGCACTGCTCGTTATACACTGGTTGGTCTTTTCGGTGTTACTCTGGCTATAGGAGTAGGCCTTGCTTATCTGGTCTCCAGCGTGATTTCCAAACCCATAGTTGATCTATCCAGGACAGCAAAGGCCATGGGAACCGGCGATTTACGAGTAGACTTCAAGTCCTTTGCCCGGGATGAAGTGGGTATTCTGCAGCGAGGTTTTCAGGCTATGGCCAACAACTTACGGGAGCTTTTGGGCCATATCCAGAGCTCTTCAGAGCGAGTTGCCCATTCAGCAGAACAGCTGTCATCATCTGCACAAGAAGCCAATGCTGTTACTGAAGATGTTGCAACAACCATGGAGAAGATTGCTGCAGGCACTGAAGAACAGGCCCAGAGTATCGAGCAAACTTCTGCTATTGTTGAGGAAGTAAGTGCCTCTGTGGATGAGGTTAGCAGCGGCGCCCAGGTTGTTTCAGATGCTTCAGCGACAGCCAAGGAAAAGGCAGAGCTTGGTAACAATGCGGTGCGAGCCATGATGGAGAAAATGGAGGTAATAAAGGAGACAACCCGCAACTCGGTGAATGTAATACAGGATCTGGATGAGATGACCGGCGAAATTACTTCAATTATTGATACAATCAAGGAAATTATTGATCAGACCAACCTCTTAGCATTGAATGCAGCCATAGAGGCTGCCAGGGCTGGTGAGTATGGACGAGGCTTTGCTGTGGTAGCAGAACAGATCAAGTCTCTTTCCGATGAGAGTAAAACTGCTGCTGATAGAATTGTCACCATACTCACAGGTATTCAGGATGAAACCGGCTCAGCTGTCAAAGCTATTCAGGATGAAGAAGTCCAGGTTGATGAAGGAGTTAAACTGGCTGAAGAAGCCGGCCAGGCCCTGGAAGAAATTTCTGAAGCCATCGATAGAACAGTATCGGTTGCCCAGCAAATTGCAGCAGCTACTCAGGAACAGATGGCAGCTACCGAAGAAATTGTTAAGGCCATTGAAAAGGTCTCTGTTGTATCGGATCGGACAGCTGAAGGTGCTAGAACTACAGCAGCTTCAACCGAGGAGCAGCTGGCAACAGTAGAAGATGTGTTCAGAGCTGCTGAGCATCTTTCCCAGATGGCGGAAGAGTTGAAAGAAGCGCTGGCCAGATTCCAGTTTAAGGAGGAATAGCTGGTAAAAGGGAAAGGTCCAGTACCTTTCCCTTTTTGCATAGGGGGACTCTGGGAGGGAAAATATAACCGGGGAAGCAAGAGGAGGCTATCCCCCTGGAAACTATTGCAGCGGTTTTTATATCCCTCGTTCCTCCAGTTCTTTGGGTGTTGTTCTTTGTCCGGCGAGATTTTTATGAGCCGGAGCCTGCTTTGCTTCTCTTGCGGTTTTTCCTCCTGGGAGGTTTGGCAGTGGTACCGGCTTTATTTTTGCAAGACTTTCTTGGTCCTTTAGGCCGGGCCGGCCTCTCAGGTATAGCGGTTTTAACTTTTTCCGTGGGGTTAATAGAAGAATTGAGTAAATCCGCTCTCATCATTGCAGGCGCTGTACAGGAGAAGGAATTCAATGAAAATCTGGATGGAATTATATATGCAATAACTGGCGGTCTGGGTTTTGCAGCGGTTGAAAACCTGCTATATACTTTAGCATTCGACATTTCAGTAGGGCTCATGCGTGCTATTATAACCACCCTGGCCCACGCTGCATTTTCAGGCTGTTTTGGTTATTTCTGGGGGCTGGCCCGAGACAGGGGAATAGGTGGTATTCCATTGATTGTCCTGGGCATATTAGTAGCTGCATTCCTTCACGGTGCCTATAATTTCCTCTTGCTGACAGGCTTTCTGGACATTCTGGAGGTTTTTCTGCTCATAGTGTTTTTGCATGCTGTTCTGGCGATAATTATGGCTGTGTTACGGGAAGGGTCCCCTTTTGTAGATGATGCAGACTGAAGTGGAGGGATAGAGGGAATGGGAACCTATGATATTATAATAGTGGGGGCCGGTCCAGCAGGTATTTTTTGTGCCCTACAGGCAGCAGGGCAGGGCTATAAAGTCCTTATGCTGGAAAAAGGGCGCCCCCTGGAAAAAAGAAATTGTCCTGCTAAGAACGATGGTGGAAACTGTCTCAAGTGTAAAAATTGTTCCATAGTATGCGGCTGGGGGGGAGCAGGGGCTTTCAGTGATGGTAAGCTTACCCTCTCCAGTCAGGTTGGCGGTAACCTGGCTCAGGATATTGGTGAGGAAAAGTTGAGAAAAGAGATGGAGGAAGTTGACCGGGTTTACCTGGAATTTGGTGCCCCGGAGCACGTTTACGGTCCTTCTCCAGAAAGGCTTGAGGAACTGGAAAAGAAAGCATTAATGGCTGATATGAAATTTGTTGCAGCTGACCTCCGGCACCTGGGAACCGGCCACAGCACTAAAATTTTGCAGGAAATGTATAGAAGGCTGCAAGAGGATGGCGTAGAAATAAAGACCAATACTAAAGTTTCCCAGATCTGGGTGGAAAAAGATACCCTGCAGGGTGTTAAGACTCAAGCCGGAGAAGAATACCGTGGTAAATATGTCATGGTAGCTCCAGGCAGAGAAAATGCCAGCTGGTTTGAAGAGGAGGCCAGGCGTCTGGGTTTGAGTCTTTCCATAAACCCGGTTGATATAGGTATTAGGGTAGAGGTCCCCAGTGTAGTAACCCATGATATTACCCGGGATGTTTATGAGCCCAAACTTCTATATTATTCCAAGACTTTTGACGACCGAGTGCGAACCTTCTGCATGTGTCCCCATGGCGAAGTTGTCCAGGAGAATAATCAGGGTCTCATAACAGTAAACGGTCACAGCTATGCAGACAAAAAGACCAACAACACCAATTTTGCTCTCCTGGTTTCCAAGACTTTTACCGAACCATTCCGGGAGCCTATCACCTATGGCCATTATATTGCTCGTCTGGCCAACCTGCTAGGGGGAGGGGTTCTGGTACAGAGGCTCGGGGATCTCCTGGCCGGCCGGCGTTCAACCCGGGAGAGACTGGAAAGAGGTCAGGTAGAACCGACACTTAAAGAAGCTACTCCAGGTGATCTCAGTCTGGTGCTCCCTTACCGGCATCTCAAATCCTTAATAGAAATGTTAGAAGCCCTGGACTGCATGGCTCCCGGCATATATTCTCGCAATACCCTTCTGTACGGGGTGGAGGTAAAATTTTATTCTTCCAGAATTGAAGTAGACAAAAACATGGAAACTCAGATACCCAATCTCTTTGTTGGTGGTGATGGTGCAGGCATAACCAGGGGGTTGATGCAGGCTTCTATTACTGGCTGGATGATCGGCAAAGCTATTGTATATAGAATTAAAGAGGAAAGGTCGCGATAAATTTGCAGGCAATAAGTGAATACAGAACCTGCCTGATTAGCTGCAGCAATGATGTGAAAAAATACTTTGCGGCCCTGGTCCTGTCGTCTGTTTCCCGTGGAATTTTCATGGTCCTTTTTAACCTGTATTTGAGAGATCTTGGTTTTAACGAAGCTTTTGTAGGTCAGGCTGTTTCATTGCAGGCCCTGGCTTCAGTAATCATTCTCATTCCGGCTGGCATCATGAGTGATCGTCTGGGCCGGCTTATCATCATGGTAGCAGGGTGTATTATTAAGAGTGCTGCTCTGCTCCTGGTAGCATTTACACAGGCCGGCTCTTTTTTGTTGATTTTGTCCTTCAGCATGGGTTTAGGCCAGGCTCTCCTCATGGTTAACAGTGCACCCTTTTTGGCTGAAAATACAGGTGTCAGGGAGAGAATGCATCTTTTTAGCATAAACTGGTCCATGATGATGTTTTCTACCATGCTGGGAAATGTTCTGGGGGGATGGCTGGCAGACAGCATGGAAAGTTACCTTTTATTCGGTCCTGTTTTCAGCAAGCAGATAACTCTTTTTATAGCAAGCATTTTAGGATTTGTTGCTGTTATTCCTCTATTCAGGGCCCAGGAGAAAAGAAAGGCAGACAAAAGTTCCTGGAGAAGTTTTTTCCGAAATCTAAGAGGGAGTGGGGAGATGGGAATTATTTTGAGATTTGTTGCTGCTTCTCTCCTCTTGGGTTTGGGAGCAGGTCTTATCGTTCCTTACTTCAACCTCTATTTTGCCAGTGTATTTGATTTGAGAACTGGATCTATTGGAGTAATAATGGCAGCTGGCCAGGCAGTAATGGCACTGGCAATGCTTATAGGAGCTCCTGTGGCCCAGAGACTGGGAAGGGTCAGGACCATCTGTCTTCTCCAGATTTCATCCGTAATCTTCCTCCTGATTCTGGGGCAAACCTACATTCTTTACCTGGCAATCATCAGTTTTATGTTCAGAGCAGCTCTGGTGAATGCTGCTAATCCTATAAACATGAACCTGATGATGGAAAATGTATCTGATGGTTTGAAAGGGACTGCTTCCAGTCTGCATCAGATGGTTTTTCAACTGGGCTGGGCAATCTGTGGTCCCATCAGCGGTTTGCTCATAACTGCTTATAGCTATCAGTTTGTGTATAATGTAGCAGCAATATTTTATGTTTTTTCCACCCTATTTTTCTGGATTGTTTTCCGGGCCCTGGATGAGCCAGGAAAGGAGGAACAGGTTGGAGAAGCTTGAGATCAGGAGGAAAATCTGGGGAGGATAATGATTGGAGGTGTTGAAGAAATTGTCCAAGAGAATTGTTTTGCTCATTATTGTTATTTTGCTGACAGCGGGTAGTTCAGCTATGGCTGCCAGCCCCCGGGTGGCATTTGGGGGGACCATTGACATTGGCTCGGATGAAAG
>PUNT01000085.1 GCA_003551905.1 Halanaerobiales bacterium | reverse complement strand
TCCTCACTTACTCCCATAAGCTGTCCAATTTTTAAGGCCATGGGTAAAAAATAGCTCACAGTTATCCTTATAGGCTTGATGAGAATGGCCGGGATTGTCCCCTTCTTCAAAAGATAAATAACACCAATAAACCCCAACACCAGAGCAAGAAAAAGTAGTGTGAGAAAAAAAGTGGCCAATAAAAGGAAGAAGTAAACTGAAGCAGTCATCCCTACAATGTTAAAATACCACAAAGCTGCCATTGTCCCTGCAAGGACAAAAAATACCACAGCTATAATGAGTAGAAACCATATATTCCCTTGAGGTCTTTTCATTTTCTTTCAGCTCCCAGGATCTTACCAACTTGTAAAGAATAACCTTTCAAAAACTCTCCAGCAGGCAATCTTTTTCTACCCTGCTGTTGTAATTCCAATATTCGGAGCTGATTTTTCCCTGCCTGAATCTTAAGGCAGCTGCCCGGCCGGGCTTCAATAATTTCTCCCGGCAGGGCAATGGTTTTTCCTTTAACAGGTTGGCCTTTCCATATTCGCAGCTCCTCATCTTGATATAAGGTCCTTGCCACCGGCCAGGGATTAAATGCCTTTATCTTGTGGTCCAAAGTGAAAGCATCTTCCTCCCAGTCCAAATAAATTTCTTCTTTTCCAATCTTAGGCGCCTGCGATGCTTGCTTCTCATCCTGTGGTTTGGGAGTAATTTTACCTGCCCCCATCTTTTTTAATGTGCTCAGGAGAAGGTCAGCACCTTCCCTGGCCAGGCGATCATGCAATGTTCCTCCTGTGTCATCATCCAGTATTTTAACCACCTTCTGTTCCAGGATTGGCCCGGTATCCCATCCCTCATCCATGAGCATTGTAGTGACCCCGGTTTTATCTCTGCCCTCCATGATTGCCCGCTGAATTGGACATGGGCCCCGGTAAAGGGGTAAAAGTGAAGCATGGAGATTAACTGCCCCCATCTTAGGAATGTTCAGGAGCTTCCCGGATATTTTCTGCCCGAAAGCTACCACAATCAAGACATCTGGCTTGCTTTTTTCAATATATTCAAGATCTTTTGTTTGGTTAATGTTTTCTGTAGCGATAACTGGCAATCCAAGCTCTCCAGCCTCTTTAGCCAGGGGTGTGGGCACAACATTTTGCCCCCGGCCTCGGGGTCGAGGTGGTTGGGAAAATATAGCAACAAGTTCGATAAATCTATCATTATGAAGTAATCTAAGTGAGGGAATGGCAAATTCCGCACTTCCTGCTAAGAAAACCTTCAATTTTCCTCCTCGCTTTCCGGAACAGGCCTACCAGTATCTACTATTAACCGGCCATCGAGGTGATCTATTTCATGCTGAACCACCCGGGCTATTAATCCTTCAAAAGCAAAAGTCTTTTTTTCTCCCTCTTTATTCAATGCCCGAACTGTTATTTTTTGTGCACGCTTTACCAATAGTTCTCTATCAGGAATACTGAGACACCCTTCCTGACTTTCCAGTTCATCTTCCCGGGAAATTATCTCAGGATTGATTAAGACTTCCAAGCCTTCTCCTATATCAAATATAATAACCCGCTTGTTTACGCCAATCTGTGGAGCAGCCAAACCTATGCCGGGTATATCATACATGATTTCAGCCATCTCATCTATCAGTGAGAGAACTCCTGGGGTAATCTCTTTTACTGGACTGCATTTCATGCGCAAAACTGGGTCTCCTAGATATCTCATAGTGCGAATTGACATGGGTTATCCCTCCAGATCTATCTTTAATTATACCATTCTTCGTGGATTTATATCAAGATTAACCCTTATCCCTTCACTTACCAGAGCATTCACCGTGCTTCTAGTTTTTTCTATCAGGGCATGCAAGCTTTCTCTTTTCTGGCTGCGCAGGGAAACCTGCCAGTTGTATTTTCCTTTTACTTTAGGCATTACCCCAGGACAAGGTCCTAAAACTTCCAGGTCCGGCAGGGCCAGCTTCTGTACGCAACTGGCAAATTTCCTGGCTCCCTGAGAAACTGTTTTCTCCTTACCATGATTAAATGTGAATATGAGAAGCTCATAGTAAGGTGGATATCTGTGCATCCTCCGGTACCTTAATTCTTTCTCTGCAAAGGTTTCATAGTCATCTTCAGCAGCAGTTCTTATACTAAAGTTAGCAGGGTCATAAGATTGTATAATGAGCTTACCATCAGGTTGGAGCATTTCCTGTCCCTGTATAATTTGCTGATAGGTTTCTTCACTAGCCCCATAATAAGGGAGATTGAGGGTCAAATCCGCACTCACTATACCCACCACATCAAATCTTATTAACCCTCTCTTTAAAGCCATCTGAGTGCCCACCAAAATTTCTTTATGGGCAGAATTCTCTACATGAAGAATTTTTTCCTTTAGCTCCTGCTCGCTCTTTATTCGATCAGAATCTATTATGGTCACATCAGAAATATTAAAGAGTTTTTTTGCTTCCTCGCTTACCCGCTCAGTGCCTAGGCCAAATTTTCTCAGGTACCTGCTCTGGCAGCGCAGGCACCCCTCGTTCCACTCTCCAGCATATGAGCAATGATGGCAGTGCAGTGTAGCATCTTCCTTGTGCAACGTGAGGGTTAAATCACATCGTGGGCATCTAAAAACAAACCCACATGATCGGCAGAGAAGAAAAGGAGCATATCCTCTTCTGTTTATGTAGAGGAGAACCTTTTTATTCTCTGGGGGCTCCTTTTTTATAACCTCCTGCAATTTTTGGCTGAAAATACTCACATTTCCCCGGGAAAACTCTTCTCGCATATCAACAACCTGAACAGTATAGGGGATGGTTTTTCTGTTAGTGGTCTTGACAAACACAAATTCCTGGTCCAAAGCTTTATGATAACTACTCACACGGGGAGAAGATGAACATAAAACCAATGAACTGTCGTGGTATTCTGATTTTTTTTCCAGGATATCTTGAATTTGATATTTCGGGTGTTCCTGCTGAACATAAGAGGAAGAGTCCTCGTTATGCACTATAATGAGCCCCAGTTTGCTCACAGGCAAAAATGCAGCTGATCTGCTGCCTATTATAATTTTTGCCTGCCCATTCTTTACCTTCCACCATTGACTGTATTTTTCCGCTGGCGATAATCCACTGTGGAAAACAGCTATTTCATCTCCTGCCAGCTGATAGCATATTTTCAGAACCTCTTTCAATAAATATATTTCCGGGACAAATACCATGGCTGTTTGATCAGCCTGCAAACATTTTTTTAAGAGTAGTGAATAACATGAGAAAGTAGACTGGTAGGGTCTTTTCTTCCAAACTATTTTTTTTTGTTTTTTCTCTGCCTCTTCTATTTTCCAGCATTCTTCACCATCATCTGTTTGGCCATTATTATTTATTACTTCTTTAAGCAAAGCTGGTAAAGGGTCTTTCCCTAAAATCATCTTTTCTATTCTTATAAGATTCTTTTTCTCCATGGCTTTTATTGTACTCACACTTACACCGGTTTTATCCTGTATTTCTTTTATGCTTATTCCCTGCTCACAACTCTTTAAAAATTCCCAAACTTTACGCTGCCCGGGAGCATTTTTAAGATCAGGTTCCCAGTTCTCATCAAGTAATTCTATATAGACCATGGCAGTCCTTTTAATGCGGCTCTCCAGCATATCCAGAGGAAACACAGTTCTTATGGCAGTTATGTAAAAGCAGAAATAATTATCCCGGAGCCATTCAACTAGATGCAGCTGTTCTTCATCCAAGAATGGACCAGGCAAAATCTTTTCTATTGGTTTTATTTTTTTTAGGCTGCTAAATTCCTTTAAGCCGATTACATAACCGGTGCGAGTCCCCCGGGCAAATGGAACACGAACACGCATACCCTCTTTTATGAATCCCTGCATCTCATCTGGTATCAAATAATCAAAAAAACGATCTATTTGCCCGTGGGGCACATCCAAAATAACCTCAGCAAATCTTGCCATAAAGGCCCCTCCTGCTCCATGAACACTAAATGTTAGCCTGCTGCCTTAATTCCTCTGCCTTATGAGTCCTTTCCCAGGGGACATGGAGATCTTCCCTGCCCATGTGCCCATAAACTGCTGTTTTCTTGTAAATAGGACGTAGCAGATCCATATCCTGGATAATCTTGCCCGGCCGCATGTCAAAGATAGACCTAACCAGTTCTGCCAGCTCGCCATCTGATAAAACTCCGGTACCGAAAGTATCTACAAATACGGAAACCGGTTTGGCTACCCCAATTGCATAGGATATCTGAACTTCACATCTCTCAGCCAGATTAGCAGCTACAATATTCTTGGCAACAAACCTGGCCGCATAACTACCTGACCTGTCAACCTTGGTAGGATCTTTACCAGAAAAACAACCCCCACCATGCCGGGAATAACCTCCATAAGTGTCTACTATAATTTTCCTGCCGGTTAAACCTGTATCACTCTGGGGACCACCAAGAACAAAACGGCCGGTGGGATTAATTAGATACCGGATACTGTTATCCACGAGCTTGGGTGGAATAGTTGGTTCGACAACATTCCTTATTACATCCTTTTCTATCTGATCCAGGGAAACTTTTGGATGATGCTGGCAGGAAACTACAACTGTATCAATTCGTCTAGGCTTGCCTCCCCTGTATTCTACTGTTACCTGTGTTTTGCCATCCGGCCGCAGGTAGGGGAGCAAATCCTGTTTACGCACTTCTGCCAGCCTGCTGGCCAGATCGTGAGCCAGGATAATGGGAAGGGGCATCAGTTCCTCTGTTTCTCTGCAGGCAAAACCGAACATCATACCCTGATCTCCTGCTCCCAGTTCTTGATCTTCGTGGTTTTTGGCCTGATCAACACCTTGAGCAATATCCGGAGATTGCTCGTCGATGGAGGTCAAAACTGCACATGTATCACAATCAAAACCATATTTGGCCCGGGTATAACCTATTTCCCGAACCGTTTCTCGGGCAATCGTAGGAATATCAACATAGCACTCAGTAGTAATCTCGCCGGCAATAAATATCAGACCGGTTGTTACCATGGTTTCACAGGCCACCCTGGCTTCCTTGTCTTTTTTTATTATTTCATCTAGGATGCTATCACTGATCTGATCCGCTACCTTATCTGGATGTCCTTCCGTGACTGATTCTGATGTGAACAAAAAACTATCATCATTTTTCAGCAAATATACCACCACCCCTATGTTAAATTTTACCAGCTGCCTTATCCATAAATTAAAACTTCTCACAAACCAACTGAAAAAGCCCAAGAATAAAAATGGCCTTGATTAATTGTACCCTAACTGTAATATAAACTCAAGGAGTTTATGAAACTGATTTTTAGATCCTGCCCGGAATGCCCTGAGCCAACTTTATGAACATAATAAAAAGGGGCCCTGAGGACCCCTTTATCCCTATACCCAACCTCTTATTCTCATTGCTTCATCGAGACGCTTAATGGCAACCATATAAGCTGCTATCCGCATGTCAGCTTCAGTCTCTTGATATGTCTTGTATACATTCTTAAAAGCTTTAACCATATAATCTTCCAGCTTTTGATTGACTTCTTCAACTGTCCAATAATAGTGCATGAGGTTCTGTACCCATTCGAAGTAAGAAACAGTAACTCCTCCAGCATTGGCCAGAATATCAGGGAGAACCAAAACACCTTTTTTATCAAGTATTTCATCGGCCTGAGGAGTTGTTGGACCATTGGCCGCTTCCCCGATAATCCTGGTCTTTATCCGGTCAGCATTCTTGGAAGTAATAACATTCCCCAGGGCAGCAGGGACCAGGATATCACATTCTAACTCCAGCAGTTCTTCATTTGAAATATCCGAGCAATTCTCAAATCCCTTCACTGACCCGGTGGCATCCTTGTGCTTCTTGAGAGCAACTGGATCAAACCCATTCTGATTATATACTCCGCCACCAGAATCGTTGGCAGCAATGACCTTTACACCCAGTTCAGAGAGCAACCGGGCAGCTGCACTACCAGCATTTCCGTAGCCCTGAACAACAGCTGTTGCATTATCCAGTTTTAGATTGATAGTCTTGGCTGCTTCCCGTATGACAATCACACAACCCCTGGCAGTAGCTTCCTCCCTACCAGCAGAGCCTCCTAGTATTATGGGTTTACCTGTAACAAGCCCGGGCACATTTACACCCTTAAGCTGGCTAAATTCATCCATCATCCAGGCCATAACCTGTGGGTTGGTATAAACATCCGGTGCGGGTATATCTTTATCAGGCCCTACAATAGGAGCAAGAGCCCTGATAAAATTACGGGAAAGTCTCTCTATTTCTCGCCTGGATAGTTCCTTGGGATTTACTTTAACGCCTCCTTTACCCCCACCATATGGGATACCAACCAATGCACACTTAAAAGTCATCCATGCTGCCAGGGCTTTAGTTTCATCCAGGTCAACTTCCGGGTGAAATCTTAACCCCCCCTTGGTGGGACCAAGAGCATCATTGTGCTGACAGCGATAACCGGTGAAGACTTTTACTGAACCATCATCCATCCTAACAGGGATAGAGCAGGTAAATACACGCATTGGCTCCCGTAATAGCTCATATACTCCCGGATCAATATCCAGTATTTTGCAAGCTTCTCCCAGTTCTTTAAGGACGATTTCATAAACGTTCATAGTCTCTTCCATTTTTAGTTGATCACCCTCCTGAAAATTGTTTTATTGAAATAAGAATACGACTGCCCCAAATTCTAACCTACCCTCACCTCCTCAGGCAACTGGCACTTTATAATCCGCTGAAAATCTTGATAACCTACAGCGGCACAAATTTAAAAAAGCTTTCCTGCAAAAATCAAATATCAAACAAAAACCGGGATTGCTTGCCACAGCAAAGCAAGCAAAAATCCCGATTATCTTTTTCTTAAACCAAAGCCCACTTAAGACAAATTAAAGCCCCCATTTTATCAAATGAGGAAATAGATTACACATAAAGCCAAAAGGCACTAAATGTCCTCTTTT
>PUNT01000194.1 GCA_003551905.1 Halanaerobiales bacterium | reverse complement strand
CTCAATATTACTGTCACCAAACCCAATTTCATAATAAGCAGGATACTGATATATGTGCTGGTTCTGATCCATGGGCAGTTTCTTTTTTCCCATCACAAATATCTACTCCCTACTACCTTCTTTTTGACCTGAACAAGTTTTTCCCGCATCTCTTTTTTGTTCTTTTTCAGTAGTTTTCCAAAAGCCTCTTCATAATTACCTAATTTATCCTGCAAAAACTGCTCCAGCTTTACAACATCCCTTTCCTGCTGTATTCGCTGTAGCTCTCCTATATCTTGATCTGATAATTTCAACAGAACCTCTGTAAGAACTTCCAGGAGCAAGGCTTCCTTTGCTTTTTCTAAAACCCCTTCCCTCTTTTCAGGTGGTAAATCCTCAATACCTAGATCAGAAGCAAGGTTATCCTCCAGTTTTTCTGCCAGAGAAACATTAAAATAATTAGCCAGATAATTGTACTCCATGAGGAGAACCTGCTGATCTGTGGGGATTTTCCCCTTTCTTGCTTTCTTCTGACCCAGAACCCACTGGGCAATAAAGCCCATAAGTAAAGCACCACCTATGGAAAAGCTCACATCAAAACCCAGCAAAACACGCAGGATCAAAACAGCAAGACATGTTGTGGCCAGAAAAACTGTCATCACTAAATCCCCCTCAACATATCCATAGAGCTCTGGTACATTTTTCTACATAAAAATAATATTTACCTGCCCACAGGAAAAAAGGTCATCCTGTCAGCCATTCTGCAGAGTTTTTCTATCAGGTGGCACTGCTAAAAAACAGGCTAGCACTGCAAGAAAAGGAAGTATAGCAGTTATGAGCAGAATTTCGCCATAACCACCCCAGTAATCAAAAGCCAGTCCAAAAGGTAGGGGACCAAAAGCAGAACCCAGAACTGTGGAAACCATGGCAAAACCCCGGATACTTCCCAGATACTCACGGCCATAATAATGGGGCCAGATATAGTTAAAACTCATACTCTGACTGCCTACTACAGCCCCCCAGATAACTCCAGCAATCCAGGCAGCCCAAACAGAGCCTGTTTGATATATCATAAAAATAAATATCAAATGCCCTAAAAAAGTTAAGAATAAAAATATTCTGGGATTTTGCCAGCGGTCCAGTATCCAGCCAGCCAAAAAAGCAACAGGTAGAGCAACAAATGCCATAATGCTCAAAACACTGGCAGCTCCCATGGCAGAAACTCCTCTAGGAGCAAGCAGGGAAATCAGGTGGAAGGTAATACCGGTATTCACCAGTGATGCCACAAACATGGCAAAGAGAATAAGCCAGAAACTCAAAGTCTTCCGGGCCTCTTGAAAATTCCAGGAATTTATCTCCAGTGGATTATCCACCACTTCAACATCATTTTTAACAGCCCTGTTGTCCGGCCGTAAACCTAAATCTTCCGGCCGATTTCTGACAAATATCAAAGCACACGGTGTCATTACCAGAACAAGCATTACTCCCCAGAAAAGCCAGCCACTCTGCCAGTTGAATGTCTGAATAATCCAGGTATTGAAGGGTGGTAATAAAGTAGAACTAACTCCCGCTCCCACAGTTAAAAAACTGAGAGCCAACCCTCTTCTGCGAAAAAACCACTGGGGTACAAGAGTTGATGAGAGTAAAGTCATTGAACCCTGGCCTAACAGGCGTATGAGCATAAACCCCATAAAGAGCATAAAAGGGTGAAAAACAAAACTCAAACCAATACATGACAGCCCAAATAGTAAAGCCACTAGAGGCATCATGATCCGATGCCCGAATTTGTCTATGCTCCGCCCAATAAAAAAGAGAAAAAAACCGGCCAAGAGTGTTCCCCCTGAGTACAGGGAAGAAACAAATGAACGACTCCAGCCAAAATCTTTTATGAAAGAATCAATAAAAACCGAAACACTGTAAGTTTGACCTGGCCCTGAGAAAAAAACTCCCAAAGCAGCTACAGCCACAATAATCCAGCCATAAAAAAAAGAAGGTTTTTTGCTAAATTTTTTATCCATGTAAACTGGCCTCCTGTCCCTTCTAATTCATTATATAAAAAATCAACTGCTGGTGCAAATAACTCAACAAATAATAAAACACCCTTACCTTCTCCATATCCAGTAAGGGTGTAGATCAGAACCCATAAGTATTCTTCATTGTCTCGAGGCCAATAAGGCTTCTTCTATGGCTGGCCCCTTACCTCCTCTCGTCATTAATTATTCATAAATCCTCCCTGATAATTTATTGTTGATTCATCATATGAATAATCTGGACTGTCACCATTCCACATACATTCTTTATCATTTCGTATCCCAGAAAAAGGACTAATTGACTTAACATAATTATCACCTTACCTGTTTTGTTCTTATTATTTCTTACTTACGAGTTCTTTTACGGGCTTCTCTTTCCAGTTCGTTGTACTTCTGATTCCCCAGAATCTCACTCAGCATCTTTTGAACCTCCTCTCTCTTTTTTCTTACCTTTCCCTACTTGCTATTTTTCCTTCTGTTTTCCCGCTTCATTGTTTCCAGCCTTATGCTGGCCATTCCGTTTGCCAGTAGCATCTTTTTTCACCTCCTATCCTCATTCTTATTACTTACGAGTTCTTTTACGAGCTTCTCTTTCCAGTTCGTTGTACTTCTGATTTCCTAAAATCTCACTCAGCATCTTTTGAACCTCCTCTCTCTTTTTTCTTACCTTTCCCTACTTGCCATTTTTCCTTCTGTTTTCCCGCTTCATTGTTTCCAGTCTTATGCTGGCCATTCCGTTTGCCAGTAGCATCTTTTATCACCTCCATTTGCTCATTTGTTGTTTCTCATTTAGATTTATTAAGTTGACTATCAACAATCTTAATGTTTGATTTAATTATACGTGATAACCCGGTAAATGTCAATGGGTAAAATAAAAATAATTAATTTTTTTATTAATTTTTTTTATTATTTTCTTGCCTATCTTTAAAAAGAAGAAAACATTTATAAATAAATTGATCATAATATAAACCATACCTGGTTAGGAGGTCCCGCAGGATATTGTGGCGAATGATAAATTATATAAAAACCAAAGGAGTTGAAAAATTCGTGGATATAGAAACTTTTAGAAAACACGGACATGAATTTATCGACTGGGTTGCTGATTATTATAAAGAAGTGGAGAAATACCCGGTAAGGGCATCTGTAACCCCAGGCCAGGTGAAATCTCAATTACCACAAAACCCTCCCCTAAAAGGCGAATCCATGGAAAAGATATTTGCTGATTTCCAGGAGATTATACTCCCCGGCATCTCTCACTGGCAACACCCCGGCTGGTTTGCCTATTTCCCGGCCAACACCAGCCCTCCATCTATTCTTGCAGAAATTCTGACAGCCGGCCTGGGAGCACAGTGCATGGTATGGGCTACATCACCAGCAGCAACAGAACTGGAGGAGGTTGTCCTTAGCTGGCTGGGGCAGATGCTGGGTTTGCCTGCAAACATGCAGGGAGTAATACAGGATACAGCCTCAACTGCTACCCTCTGTGCCCTCCTTTCTGCTCGGGAAAAAGCAAGCAATTTTTCCATAAATGAACAGGGATTTGACCACCCCCTGACCGTTTATGCTTCTGAAGAAGCTCATTCCAGCATAGAAAAGGATGTAAAAATAGCCGGGTTTGGAAAAACCAACCTGCGTAATATCCCTACCGATGAGAATCTGGCCCTCATTCCAGCAAGTCTGGAAGAAGCCATCATCAGGGATAAAAATGAAGGGAAAAAGCCTGCATGTGTCATTGCCACCATTGGAACCACATCTTCTACTGCCATTGATCCCCTAGAAGCAATTGGCCAGATCTGTAGACGGCACAATATCTGGCTTCATGTTGATGCTGCCTTCGCTGGAGCAGCAGCAATGTTAGAAGAAAAACGAGAAATGCTCCAGGGCATGGAATATGTTGATTCTTTTGTAGTTAATCCCCATAAATGGCTTCTTACAAATTTTGACTGCTCAGCTTATTTTGTCAAAGAACCAGAAGTTTTAACCAAAACCTTTGCAATTCAACCGGAATATTTAAAAACCAGCCAGGATAAAGAGGTCAAGAATTTTCGCGATTGGGGAATACAGCTGGGTAGAAGGTTCCGGGCTCTCAAACTCTGGTTTGTCCTGCGGTCCTATGGTATTAATGGCCTAAAGGAAATGCTCAGAAATCACCTGGAGCTGGCCCAAACCTTCAAAAGCTGGGTAGAAGAGGATAAAAATTTCCAGCTCATGGCCCCGGTCAACTTAAGCCTTATCTGTTTTCGCTTCAAGCCCGAGGGGAAATCAGCTGAAGAACTGAATTATCTAAATGAATTACTATTAAAGCGTATAAATGATACTGGTCAGGTTTTTCTAACACATACCACTTTGAAAAATCAATATGCTCTACGCATGGCCATCGGCCAGAGAACAACCAGTAAAAAACAGGTGCAAGAAGCCTGGGATCTAATCCAGGAAAAAGCCCAGGAATTAATGACATAAAAACAAATAGACGAAATGAAAAAACATGGGACCCATTTAAATGTTCTTTCCCTTACATTCTTCATCTGGTCCCTTTTCCTTGTTTCTCCAGATTGCAGGAATATTTTATATTTTTGATTTTCAGCCTGGGTTATTTTTTGCAACCAAGAACAGGATTCTTCCTATTAAGCATTAGTTGAGCATAAAGAAATGAATGTCCTAATATAACCTGATTTAGGGCTAAAGCTGAGTACATGATGAAAGCCACCTGAAAATCAGGTGGCTTTCTCATCTTATATTATTTTTTGCTACCAGGCAGCTACCTGTCCATCAGCCCGGGGATCGGTGGCACCTACAAGTACCCCCTGCTGATTCCGCCAGATTATCTGCCCCCTGCCAAATGATCCTTTCTCTAAAAGTTTCTCTACCTCATGTCCACGCCTCTTGAGAGCCAGGGCAATTTCCTGGGGAAAATCTGCTTCCACCGCTATTCTCCTGCCACCCAGCCACTGCCACCTGGGCGCATCCAGAGCTGTTTGAGGGTTTTCATGATAATCCAGGGTCTGCACCAGTACCTGCAGATGTCCCTGGGGCTGCATGTAGCCACCCATAACTCCAAAAGGACCAACAGCTTCATCTTTTCTGGTTAAAAAACCGGGAATAATGGTATGGTAGGTCTTCTTGCCCGGCGCCAGGCAATTTATACTGTTCTGATCCAGGCTGAAGGTAGCTCCCCTGTTCTGTAGAGCAATCCCGGTCTCTGGAACCACGATACCTGAACCAAAGCCCATGAAATTGCTCTGTATATAGGATACCATATTTCCCTCACCATCAGCACTGACAAGGTACACTGTCCCCCCGGAGGAGGGTTTCTTTGCTTCCGGATTCAATGCTTCATAACCTATTAGCTCTCTTTTTTGCCGGGTATTTTCTGCTGATAGGAGATCCCGGGGATCTGCTATCATGTAGTCCGGATCGGTAATATGCTCTTTCCCCTGTGAGAAAGCCAGTTTCAGGGCCTCTATCTGCAGATGATAGTTCTCCACCGGGTCACTGGTTTTGACATCCAAAAGACTCAGTATATTCAGGGCCATAAGCACCACAAGCCCCTGACCATTAGGTGGCAGTTCCCAGACATCATATCCCCGGTATTCTGATTTGAGAGGTTCCACCCATTGAGCCTGGTACTCAGCCAGATCTTCTCCTCGAAGAAAACCTCCATGCTGCCGGGAAAAATTACAGATCTTTTCAGCCAGTTCACCATGGTAAAATGCTTCTGCATCAGTTTCACCGATTTTAGATAGAGTTTGGGCCATATCCTCACAATTCCAAACATCTCCCGGGCCTGGGGCCTTTCCACCTGGAGCAAAGGTGTCAAACCAGGGTTTATACTCTTCTCCTCTCAAACCTTCTTTGAAGATTGCCAAAGCCCGCTGCCAGTTTCTCCCCACTTCAGCAGGCACAGGAAAACCATCCCGGGCATATTTTATGGCTGGCTGGAAAAGCTGCAAAAATGGTAATCTGCCAAAACGCTCAGATGCAGCGATCCAGCCTGATGGAGCGCCAGGAACTGTTACCGGCAACCAGCCACGAAGAGGCATATCTTTAAAACCTCTTTCCTTTACCTGGGCAACAGAAATGGACTCAGGAGCAGGTCCACTGGCATTCAATCCATGCAGCTCTCCTCCAGACCAGATCAAAGCAAAAGCATCGCCACCAATTCCGTTGGAAGTAGGTTCTAAAACGGTTAGACTGATGGCAGTAGCCAGGGCAGCATCTATAGCATTGCCACCTGCTCTTAAAATTTCCAGACCAGCTTGAGCAGCCAGGGGATGGGAAGTTGCCACCATGCCCTGTTTGCTATAAACAACATTTCGTTGGGAATTATAGGGGTAATAAAGGGGGTCAAATTTCATATTCATACTCCTCCTCCAGTTATCAAAAAACTCTGCCAGGTATTACCTGGCTCAACACCACAGTATAATCCTAGGATCTCTCCCCCTGTTCAGATAATTCTTTCCTCTATTAATTAAAGCCAGTTTCAAAACCACCTGATCCCGGTGCCAGTAAAAATTATTCTTCCTCCTGATTATAGTCTTCCTTAAGATATTTCAGGCTCCGGACTAAGGCTTCTACCACCGTTTCCAGGCTCATGGAAGAAGTACCCCTGTGTTTCACAGCCTGCTGGGGAAGAAAAGGAATATGCAGGAAAACACCCTTGCAAAGGGAACCTCTTTGCTCCAGGTAATGGAGCATCTTAAAATATAAATCATTGCACACGAACGTTCCTGCTGTGTTGGAAACCTGCACCGGTATGCCTTCTGCCAGGAGCACTCCTTCCAGCTCCCGTAAAGGCAAAGGAGAGAAATAAGCAGGAGGGGCACCGGGAATTACCGGTTCCCCGGCCGGCTTGACTCCCTGATTATCAGCAATCCTGGCTTCTCTTATATTGATGGCAACCCTTTCCAACCTAATTTCACTGCTTCCACCAGCCTGACCT
>PUNT01000067.1 GCA_003551905.1 Halanaerobiales bacterium | reverse complement strand
TGTAAGAAAATACAGGGTGGGGCAATCCCACAATATTAGGCAGTTCTACATCAGATCGGGGTGGGTCCCATATACCTTCCACAGTCATACCAATACCCTTATCTCCCAACTTAGAAACCAGATTGTAAACAGAAATATCCTCTTCAGTCCCACTCATCTTCTGGAGTTCCTTCTGCAATTTCCTAACTCCGTTCAGAATAGCTTGTCCCGCCAGGTAGGTTGCCCGGGAAGCAGAAGTAACACCTGAATTTACTGTAGCGGTTGAGTCACCTATGACCACCTGAATATTCTCCGGTCGACAGCCTATAGCTTCTGCAGCTAAGAGCCTGAAAGTTGTTTCATTACCCTGCCCCATATCTTCAAAAGAAGTGGCAACCTCAAAAGAATCCGGGCTCAAGATAGTTAAACGAGCTCGTCCCTGCTCTGGCAAACCCAGGCCAAAACCAACACTTTTCAATGCCAGTGCTATTCCTACCCCCCTTTTATTCCAGGGTCTTTGAGGATTCTCTTTTTTGTTTTCCCGTTTCTGCCATAGTTCTGTTTTTTCCAGGGCCTCCAGGGTAGCTAATGCTCCAATACTTCCCTGGATTCTTTGTCCTATAGGGTGTCGTTCACCAAACCGTAAGCAGTTCTTCTTCCGGATCTCAAGGGGGTCAAGTTTTAGCTCTTTTGCCAGTATATCCATCTGACTTTCCATAGCAAATATTGCCTGATTAACACCAAAACCTCGACATGCTCCTGCAACAGAATTATTTGTGTAAACACAATAACCTTCCAGGTGAATGTTGGGAATACCATAGCAACCAGTTGAATGCTCCATGGTTAGGTATGTTATGCTCCGACCCAGGGAAAGATAAGCGCCAGTATCCGCATAAATTTTCACCCGGTGGCCCAGTATTATGCCATCCCGGGTAGCTCCAGTTTCCATGTAAATTTTCATGGGGTGCCGCTTAATTCCCATGCGAATGGATTCTTCGCGAGTTAAAACCATCTTTACCGGTTTGCTCGTTGCCCAGGCCAAAAGTGCCAGGAATATTTCTACTGTGGTATCATCCTTACCTCCAAAACCTCCGCCTAGAGGTGAAGATATTACCCTTATCTTTTCCCGGGGCATACCCATAACAGCAGCAATCTGCTCCTGATCACGATGGGCAGCTTGCGAACCACAGTATATGGTCAGAGATCCATCTTCGCCAGGTACTCCCACTCCACCTTCGGTTTCCAGAAACCCCGGCATCTGGCGGGAGGTAGTATAAACTTCTTTAACAATAATTTCTGCCTCTTCAAAAGCTTTCTCCATATCTCCTAGTTTTATCTCCTGATGGCAGAAAACATTTCCTCCCTCATGTACCGGTTCACCTGCCTGATTTACAGCAGTTTCTGCATCACTTACCGGCGGTAATGGATCATATTCTACCCTGATGGCCTGGCAGGCTTTTTCTGCTGTCTCCATATCCCTGGCAGCAACCAAAGCTACTGCATCTCCCAGGAAGCGAACTTTATCCTCACAAAGTACTGGCCTATCCTGAACAGCAATACCACAGCGGTTGCAGCCAGGTATATCCTGCGCAGTGAGAACCACCACCACCCCAGGAATTTTTTCTGCCTCCTGGGTAGAAATGGAGATAATACGGGCATGAGGCTCCTGGCTCCATAGCACCTTACCCCATAACATGCCCGGCATATTCAGATCTGTCATATATCGGGTTTCTCCCCGTGCTTTTGCCAGCCCATCAGGACGATCCACTTCCTTGCCTATCCAGGTAAATTGGTTTTTCACTATTCACCCCCTCCCTGTCGTTGCGGAGTTCTCGGGCCCCATATTCGATAGCCAAAACAATTTTCTCATAGCCGGTACAACGGCAGAGATTCCCGGCAATTTGTTCCCTTATCTCCTTTTTATCCGGGTTCGAGTTTCGGGAAAGAAGATCTTTTGCAGCCATTATCAGGGCTGGAGTACAGAAACCACATTGAATGGCGCCGGTTTTAACAAACGCTTCCTGCAACAAAGCAGCTTCTTTGCAGCTCAAACCTTCAATTGTCTCCACCACTCCACCCTGCACCTGAGGAGCAATAACCAAGCATGAATTGACCAGCTTACCATTCAATATAATTGAGCAGGCTCCACACTCCCCTTCACCACAACTTTCCTTGGCACCGGTGAGATTCAGGCGATTTCTGAGAATATCCAGCAACCTCTCTGTTTTCCCAACTTGTAAGCTTATTTTTTTTCCATTTACGGTGAAATTCAACTCATATTCCATCTGCTAGCCCCTCCATTAGAGCAGGGTAAATACGGAAAAAAGCTTCAGCCATAACCCCACGCACTGCCCTTATTTTGTAGGGAGCAGAAGCCCGCTGGCCCAGATACTTTTTAGTCTCATTGACAACTATTTCCATTGCCTCTTTCAGGAGATCAACATGGGGCTTTTTTCCGTTTAGAACCGCTTCTGCTTCTGGAATACGGACCACGGTAGGAGCAACAGCGCCCAAACTTATGGCTGCCCTCTCTATCAAACCAGTTTCATTTTCATTAATGATCAAGGTTGTAGAAATTCTGGCAATAACCATGGAATTTCTAATCCCCAGCTTCACAAACGCTCCTCGGCCATTCTGCAGGGGAACCTTGATCTTCTCTATCAATTCCAGAGGTTTTAAATAATTTTCGCCCACTCCTTTTAAAATACTGGCTACCGGAACTTCTCTCCTGCCCTGGGGACTCAGAAGGTTTAATTTAGCATTCAGGGCTAGAAGCGGCGGTAGGAGATCAGCAGCTGGTGAAGCATTTGCTATATTGCCACCTATGGTGCCCTGATTGCGAACCTGAGGTGCAGCACACTGGGCAGCAGCTTCTGCTAAAACAGGAGCTTTTTTACAGATAAGTTGGTTTTCAACCAGATCAGTAAAAGTAGCCATACTCCCAATAATCAAATTCTCACCACAATCAGCTATAGTCTTTAAAGTTTCGATCTTCCCCAACTCAACCAGAAGGTCCGGTTCTGCCCGGCGGGAACGTATCTGCAACACCAAATCGGTCCCCCCAGCCAAGTAATATGGATTCCTGTATTCATCGCTTCTCCTGATAATAGCCTGCAATTCCTGGATATTTCCGGGAGAAATCACTTCTAACATTGCTTGCCTCCTCCCAGTATTGAAAAATTATAGTTTTTGGTCAGATTCTATGTCGCTTTTTTTACAGAGCTCATGAGCATGCTTTTGCACAAGGCTATATACTCCTTCTTCATCAATGGTCAATACCTGCCGGTTTTTCATAACAATTTTCCCATCAATTATTGTGGTATGCACATCGCTGGCTGAAGCTGAATATATAAGGTGCTCCATGACGTTATTCCATTCCCCGCTGTATATTGGCCACAGATGTGGTTCCTTGAAATCATAGAGTGTGATATCAGCTTTTTTGCCCACTTCCAGGCTACCAGTATTTTCTCCTAATCCCAGGCAGCGAGCCCCGGTGATGGTCCCGCTGGCCAAATTATCATAGACAGGCATAGCTGCTGCGTCATTATTGGCCAGTTTCTGGAGAAAAGCACCGGTTCGCAACTCTTCCAGCATATCCAGGTTATTGTTGCTGAGATGTGAGTCGGTACCAACAGCTATCTCCACACCACGCGCCTGAAGACGAGTTATTGGAGCCACCCCAGCTGCTAACTTCATATTGCTGCTGGGATTATAGACTACTTTAGTTTTGGTCTCTGCCAGAATCTCAATGTCCTCGTCTGAGATGTGGACACAGTGAGCAGCCAGGACATTATCTCCCAATATACCCTCTTGATGCAACCATTCTACCGGCGACATTTTATATTTCTCAAGCCAGGAATCAACTTCATTCCTGGTCTCGGAAAGATGGGTATGAACCCCTACACCGTAACGGTCTGCGTGCTCTTTGGCCAGTTTATAGGTTTCCATTTTATTAGAGTAGGGAGCATGCACACCAAACCAGATATGCACCCGTCCATGGCCTTTATTATGGTATCCCTGGAACACCTCCAGATTGTGTTGGAATGTTTCTCCGACACCAGCCGGGATATCGATTACCTGTGGACTTATCACAGCCCGCATGCCGGTTTTGATAGCAGTTTCAGCTGCCACAGCAGGATGCCTGTATATATCGACAAAGGTGGTAATCCCTCCCTTGATCATTTCCAGTTGATTCAATAAGGAAGCTACCCGCATATCCTCCTCATCATACGCAGCATCCAGTGGAAAACAGATTTTTTCCAGCCAGGCCTGCAGGGGCAGATCCTCACAAATTCCCCGGGTCAGTGTTTGATGGGTATGGGCATTTATGAGACCAGGTATGGCTACTCCCCGGTCCAGAGTTATTGTTTCCCTGCCTTCATATTCAACACAATCACCCAGTGCTACAATCCTGCCTCCATCAATGGCTATAGAAGCATTTTTCAAAAAACGAACTTTGCCATCCATGGGTAACACCATAATATCTTTTATGAGAATATCTACTAACTTTTTACGTTCCATGACTACTCCTTGTGAGGCTGTAGGAAATTAACCTGCTTGGGAAGCCTGGTCTCTGGCAGAACATCCAGGGAGATCAAAATTTCCTCTGCCTCTTTAAGAGTTCTGGTTGAAATCAATTTGCCGGCATATCGGGAAACATATTCCACCAAAATCCCGGGATCAAAGAAAAGAGTTATGGCAGTAAGAGGAGTTAAGCGAACGGTACAGCCCCAGGCTTCCATCAACTTCATGTTCTTGAGGCCAAAATCCCCCTTAGCTGCTATATAAGGCCATTTCTCAACTGGATCGGGAAAAACAGCACAGGCTTTTTCCATATCCTCAACATCCAGTGGTGTTAACCCATAAGCACCAAGAAAACCTCCATTTTTCATCACAACACCTATATTGGCCTCCAGATCCTCCAGTTCCAGCTCTCCATCACAACCATAACCAGCCAGTGCATAAACAGTGTCAACTGAAAGCTGTGTGAGGGTGGCCAGGGTTAGAAAATCCACCAGGGGAGTTCGAGGATGACGAATTTCAGTTTCACCACTGAAGACGGAATCTGAACCCACATCCATCCCCACCACCAGATCAACCTCTTCCTTATGGACAAAACCCTGCAGATCCTTCAGCATACCCTGTACACCATTTCTAGCTCCAACAATATAGGTTTCCTCACCAAGGATACCGGCAACTTTAGCCTCCGCTGGCTCTTTTCCGTATACCTTGGTATTTTCATTAACTCGGGCCAGATTGGGAGAAATTATATCTGCCCCCTTAAGATCCTCTATGGGATACACTGTAGGAGCCATTAAATAAGTTTCCGGAGTCTCAGCGTCAAAAGGCCACCATTCACAAGCCACACCTGCCAGGTAAACATCCTTAACACCAAGCTGCTTTAGATAATTCTTAACCGGGATTCCCTGAATTATATCGCCACCACCACCCATACCTATGAGCAATGCTTTTTTTGACTGCAAGGCCAGTTCATTAAAAGATTTCTTCATGGATATCTCCCTTCTATTCTTTATTATCCAGGCCGAGTTCCTTCAGCTTATCAGGGTGGGGCCTTCCGTCAGCATCCCATCCCCGGTACTTGTAGTATTGATCCAACATTTCTTCCAGAGGAGGCAAATTTTCTGCTGCTTCACCACTTCCTCGCGGGTGCTTTAACATTCTCTCCGGCAATGTATCATCTTTGCGACTAATGCCACATTGAACATTAAAAATGCGTTTTTGATTATAGATTCTCTCCCCGGCATGCATAAGAGTATTAAGATCCATTTCTATTCCTGTAACATAATTCCACCAGGTAGCCAAAATATCCAGGGGAATTTGTGCAAAAGTTAAGTATTTACATACTTTCAATGAATCCATGACACTCATTAAGTTCTGCAGTTTTGCTACCAGCTCTCCTTTGCCCTCAACTGCAAAACGATCCTGCACTTCTGCAAAACCCAGTTCCTCAATAGTAAGAAATGATTCAAAGACATGAGTAAAACCTTGCAGATGACAGCCACCTCGGTTACCAGTGCTATAAGCCAGTGCAGCACTGTTATAAGCTCTGGGGTCATGAGCCGGCAGTTCCAATCCCTTGGTATGAATAGCAAAGAGTTCAGTTTCCGGACCCAGAACCCGGGCAGCTTCTCTGACACCCTGTCCCAGGAGCTTCCCTATACCCTCCTGGGCTATCATCATTTCAATGAGGTCAATAACTGCCTGGGGATCACCCCACTTCAAAGCCCTGCCCTTAGTCTGAGATTCACTTAAAAGATCATTTTCATAACATTCCATGGCAAAGGCAATGGCTGCACCAGCAGAAATGGTATCGATCCCGTATAAATTGCAAAGATGATTGGCATAGCTTACTGCTTCCAAATCTTCTATAAGGCAGTTGGCACCCAGCATAGCCCCACTCTCGTATTCATAACCTGCACCTCTGAAACTACCATAAGGACTATCCTTCACTTCCACAGTTCGACCACAACCAATGGGGCAGGCACCACAGAAAAACCTGGATTTAAGAATTTTTTCACTCATCAGCAATCCACTGATGGACTTAGCTCCGTCCGGCCAGGAACCCTGTTTCCAATTTTTTATGGGCAAATTGCCTGCCTCTTCCAGAACTTCCATAGAACCTGCAGAACCATGTTTTCCCACGTCTTCTGTTCTCTTGCGAATTTCTGGGTTCATTTTCTTAATTGTCTCAATCAAGCCCTTGCGATTGTAGATAGGGATGGGGTTTTCTCCCCAGGTCACAATGGCTTTGAGATTCTTAGCACCCATAACTGCACCAGTACCACAACGACCTGCTGCCCGGGCATCTTCGCCATCATGCATGATACAGGCTATGGGCAGCATTTTCTCCCCAGCCGGTCCTATGCAAGCACAAACTGCCTTATCGTTGGTCTCGCCCCTGAGAATTGCATCTGTCTTAAATGTGTCTTCCCCCCATACATGACTGCCATCCTTAATGGCCAGTTCTTCTGGTGAAATTACCAG
>PUNT01000132.1 GCA_003551905.1 Halanaerobiales bacterium | reverse complement strand
TTCTCACCATAAGCGGGAATGTTTATGTGGAAAGGGACGATGGCTCCTGGTTCAAATGTGAAAAAGCTGTTTATGATCTGGAGAAAGAAACGTTAAAAGCCTACAGAATAGAGAGTGAATTCAAGATGCCGGCTGGGGAGGAATAAGGGGTTTATATACAGGGGAAAAGAATAGTCTACAAATGAACCTGCTTGTGAATATGAGCAGGTTTTTTGTCCTATTCAATGTTGGTTTAGAAGGATGAAAAAAATTTACAGGTTCTCAAGAGGGACAGGTAAAGAGGCCAGAACTGCTTGCTGACAGGATAAAGAGGTGACCAGAAGGGCTGAGAGCTGGTAAAAAAAGGGGCTTACAGGATATCTTCCTTCCTGTAAGCCCCTTTTTCCCTAATCATCAAAGGCCATTAGAATTTGGCTGGGGGGGAGAACTGCTTCTTTGCAATAGTGGATTACTCCTCCTATATTCAGGTGACTGGAAACTTTCAGCAGCGGTTATATAAATAGGGAAGGGGATTATGAGTTAACAGAGACTTTGAAGATTTAGGCTTATCCGATTCTCTGGAATTTGAGTTTAGAAATAATGATTGGGTGGTCATAGAGGAATTTTAGAGTTAAAAAAAGGGGTTGGCAGGATAATTTCCTGCCAACCCCTTTTTTCTCCAAGAAAAAGGCCGGTCTCAGTCCGGCCTCTGCAATAGAGCTTAAAAATTTATCGTTTCACTGCTGTCCAGGTATTGGTCTGGGTTCCGGATTCATTAAGTAATCTCCCGGTAGTTATTTGTTGTCCATTGGCGGAAATTGTCCCAGTCATGGTTTCCTTTGATGCGGCAAAGTTCATTTCAACATTATTGGAGAAATCAACTGTCCCATCAAAAGAGTAGTTTGATGTTCCTATAGTCATGTAACCGGAAATTTCCAGTAAATCCTGGGATGTTATGTATAGGGTTGCTGGTGTTACTCCATCAAAAGTAACGTCCCAGGTTCCTTCTACGTCTGGGATGGCCAGTCCAAAAAGACTCCCCAGTAGGCCCAGACAGCCAGTTAGAGGCAAGGCGAGCATTATAACAATCAAAGCTATGACGATTTTTTTCAAAGCGAAATACACCTCCCTTCCTGGAAATTTTGGTTCATAAAATTGAAGTTATATTTTAAATAATACTTTAGAAACAGGCAAATACCTCTAGGCATAAGAAATATTCAATAAAATATTATATAAATAATATTACAATAATAATGCAAATTCTATCATAGTGGTATATTTTTCTTTTTTTTAGAGGGTTATTTTGGTGGATATAGAATTTATATTATAACTCTGTTGGAGGAAGAAAGGAGGTGCATACGTGACTGTCTGACAGGGTTGTAATATGAAGAAAAAAGGGAGGTTTGAGGATGAGAAAAATTCTGGCTATTCTGCTCCTGGTTACTCTGGTTTTTGCCTTAACTGGCTGTGGAACTGTCCTGGACTTTTTGAGAAGACCAACAGGAACTGTCACCGGTTATGTGACTGATTCAAGGGGTGGAGAGGGTTTAGAAGGAGCAGCTGTTTCCGGTATTGGTTTTGAAACAGAGACTAATGCAGAAGGATACTTTGAAGTTGATATTTGGTCAGGATATGATTTTGACCTGTTGATTGAAAAGGAAGGATATGGGAGTGCAATTATTCAAGGACTGAACCTGGAGGAAGATGAAGTTGTTGAGTTCAATGTTCCCTGTCGTCCTGCATTTAGTTCAACTATGTCTAAAGTCCCCATGAATATTGAAATAGAAGGTCTTGAAGAAGGGGATGAACTAGGAGAAGTTGTGACCTTCACTGTTACAACTGAAGGAGACAATGCTCTTTATGGGCTTTATGGTTTCTTCAACAATGAAAACATAGGCTTCGAAAGCGAAATTTACACTGAACTGGATGAAGCTGAGATTAACTGGGATACAACATTATATCCAAATGGACCAGGTTATCTCCTTCTCCATGCCTATGATCTCATGGGGAATCTTACAATTTACAGGATTTTGGTGGATATTGATAATGAAGAGGTTCACGCTGATGAGCCGGAAGATGCTCCCTTCTTAATGACTTATTCAATGACCTGGGGGATGAATCCCAGATTCCATGCTGAGGAGAGGGCAGAGAGGTTTGAAGAGTTTGGAATTACGGAAGATCCTTTTGTGATAACTCTGCCTCATGGTATTGAGTTCGATATTAGATCTGCACCTGAAGGGGCTGCACTATACAATGTTATTATATGGGATCTGGTTGCAGGTGCTACAGGCTATTCAGTATATCGGAGCTTTGATGGCACTGATTTCCATAAAATAGCTGATATAGTTGGTGACGATGCTTACTTTGATTTCTGCGCTCAACTGGCAGTAGGTAAAGAAACCTATTACAAAGTAATTCCGTACAACTCAAAGGGAGAAGGCACTGCAAGTGCTGAAATTTCCACTACTCCCCTGCCACCATTTAATGTTTACCTTGAAGGGCCAGCAGATGGAGCAGTTGACGTTTCCCTGAGTCCTACATTCACCTGGACTCACGATGGAAACTTTGCTGAAGATGTAGAGATTACTCACAGTATCTGGCTTTTTGAGGCAACCTGGTGGAAAATTTGGGAGGAAGACGTTATAGATGAAGAGGAAATTGTATTTCCTGCTGTGCTTGAACCCTTAGCTGTTTACAGCTGGGATATTTTTGGAAGCAGAGCTGATATAGACTATTATGATGAAGCAGATGGTTTATCCTTTGCTATAAGTTTTGCCGGAGAACGCGATGGTTCTAAGAATGGTGAATTTATATTCACCACAGGTGAATAAACAAGGAAGGGAGTGAAATAAATGAATAGACGTTTTACCTTTTAGGTTCTTCTTTTAGTGGTTTTTCTAGCTGTTGGTTGCGCTGTTTTCAGTGAAGAACCATTGGAAGAGAAGAGACAGCCATCCCTTTTTAAAACCGGTGTAGAATATTACAAGGCTATAGAAAGTGATATTTCCCAGGATCAACTTCTGGTTCGGGCAGTTGATGTTGCAGATCTGGATAAAGCCCTTTTAGAGCTGGGAGGCAGCAGGATTAAGAACTGGGAAGAAATTGGCTGGTATATGATAGAAGTACCTTCTGGAGAAACAACCTTGACTTTTATGGAGAAAGTGGAGAGCTATTCTGGAATTCTCCGGGCTGAGCCAAATCTCCGCTATGAATTGCCGGTAGAGAATGGAGATGACAGGCTATTAACTCTGGATTTTGAAGAGAATGAAGCAGTAATACTGGGAGAAGGGGATTACAAGGAGCGCCTGTGGGGTATGGATAATATTAATGCTAAAGATGCCTGGAACATTACTACGGGTTGTGAGAATGTTTATGTAGCCATTATCGATACCGGCGTTGATGTAAACCATCCAGAGTGGGAAGACCATGAAATTGTTTATGGATTCAATGCAACAGATGATGGCTGGGCAGGTGGGTACTTAGATGTTCACGGTCATGGAACTCATGTAGCAGGAACTGCAATAACCCATGGTAATACTGGCAAAATTGCTGGGGTAGCATGGGACAACCCATTGATTCCTATAAGGGCCATGGATATGACTGGATCTATCTTTACCGATTACCTAATAGATTCAGTTCTTTACTCCGGGGCTGTTGCGGAGTTTACCGGAAACCCTGTGGTAATGAATATGAGCATTGGAGGTCGTGGTTATAATCTGGCATTTAAGGATGCCATTGATATGGCCCTTTCCCAGGGAGCCTATCTTGTTACATCAGCAGGGAATGATAGGAAACAGGTAGTAAGCTTCCCCTCTGCATACAATGGTGTAATTTCTGTAGCAGCTTCAGATGGAAACAATGAAAAAGCTGGCTTTTCCACTGTAGGTTTCTGGAACTCTGTTGCTGCTCCTGGGACCAAAACCTGGTCAGCGTACCCCACCTATGCAGGACTTCTTGAGCCCTATGTATACATGGGAGGGACTTCCATGGCTTCACCACACGTTGCAGGTGCAGTAGCTCTCTTGTTGTCAGAACATCCTGGCCTGGACTTTGTGGAGATTAAGAGTCAGGTGGAGCAGACAGCACAAGGAGCTGCCTACACTCCTGAATTAGGTTATGGTGTAATTGATGTAGCTGCAATGCTGGGTGAACTAGAGCCGGTTCAGTACGGCAGCATATATGTGGGGAGCAATGTTATATATGGTCTTGTTTCAATAATGGACCAGGATGGCAATCTGGTTACCTTTGGTGCAACAGGGCTCTCTGAAGACCACACTTTCCAGGCTGTAAAGCCAGGAGTATATGATGTATATGTTTCTATTGCTAATGAAGTTATTTCAGGAACGGTTACTGTAGTAGCTGGAGAAGAAGCATCCATCACATTAGAGTTCTTGCTACCATAAATTCAATATGAACATCTGTGGCCTGCAGACGTACTGTCTACAGGCCACTTTTTTTTATTTTTTCTTGTTCTCCGGGAGAATAAACATTATAATATGAGCAAAGGGGGTATAAACCATGACAGGAAAAAAGTTTTTTATAATGGTGCTCTTGTTGTTCTTATCTTCAGGGGTAAGCGCCACAATGCCTTTACACGAGGGAGATGCTGTGGAGATAAATGGTGAGTTTTTCATCGACCTGTTTCAGCTGGCAGAGGAACTGGATGAACCAGTGGATTGGTTTCTCCGGAGTGATGGTGTGAGATTGCGTTTTGGAGCTGGTTTTTATACTATAGATCAGCCAACAATTTTTCAGGGGCGACTTATGGCCTGTCCTGCCCTACTTGAAAAGCTTGGGGTGCCCCCTGTTTTAATAGAGGAGGTGGCTGATATTGATCTAAAAGCTGACCCCCGTCTTCCTGAAGATCTCTATATAAGCCTTAAAACTGATCGTTCATCCTACCGAATAGGTGATCATATAGCTGTTTCCATGATCATTCACAATACTAGAAGCCAATCAGTAAAAGTGCAATTCAACACCGGCCAGGTTTATGACCTGTTCCTGAAAAAGGATGGCATGATAGCCTGGGGTTGGTCCCGGGACAAAGCTTTTACCCAGGCCTTCCATAGCATAACCTTTGAACCTGGCGAGGCGCGCCACTTTGCTTTCTCAATCCCTACTAAAGAATTGAGGATAGTTGAAGAAGGAGAATATACTCTCCAGGGAGTATTAACCTCCCACCCCAGAGGGCAGCAATCTGAACCTGTGAAAGTGGAAATAAAGAAGTAGTTGGTTTAAAAAAGGAAGGTTTTAAAACCTTCCTTTTTGCTTTTTTAATCTAAAATGTTCAGTTGTTGAAGCAGGAAAAAAAGGATATAATGAGATAGGACAGAAAGGAGGGTTTCTGCTGATGCGAAGAATAACCATAGCCCTTTTGGTGATTGTAATATTCGTGGTTTTTGGTGGATTTGTCACTGCAGAATATATATACTTTGAAGGTGAGCGCATACATCCCCGGGTTGGTCCGGTGATTATAGATGGTGAACCACAGATTACTTTAGTGGATATCACCAATTATCTGGGTAAAGATTTATCCTGGTCCTTCGTGGGGCAGAGAGTAGTAGGCCATATTGACCGCAACTCTTTTTCTCTATACTCTCCCACGGTGGTCAATGGGCATTTAATGGTTCCCCTGGATTTTCTCCGGGATGTACTGGGTCTCTATGTTTACTGGGATCAACAGGAAAGACGGATAATTATAAACCGGGTTATCTATATAGACGATCCAGCACCCAAAAGAGGCATAATTCTGGGCCTGGAAACTGACAGGGACTTTTACCGGGTGGGGGAACCCATTGCTGCTTCCTTAGTGGTTTTAAATCGCTCCCAGGAAAAAGCCAGGCTCACATTCAGCAGCAGCCAGGAATTTGATATTGTTCTCAGCCGGGGTGGGCGGGAAATCTGGCGCTGGTCTGATGACCGGGCTTTTCTCCAGGTGAGAAAAACTAAAGAGTTAGGCCCCCTTGATTTCTGGCAGTTCCCGGTAGTAATTCCCACCAGTGGCCATGTATATCTGACCAGTGGCATCTACACTCTGGAGGGAATACTTAAAACCCGGGATGAACCCCTCTACAGCAACAAGGTGCAGATAGAGATAAGAAGATAAAAAAAGAAAGCTCCGGATATTTTTCCGGAGCTTTTCCGGTTTTATCAAAAACTATGTTCAATGCTGAATTGAAGCCCCAGGGAATCTGCCTGGAAGGGATTCAAGCTCCTGCTCCAGAGGGTTGTTTTTAGACCTCCCCGGCAGAAAGCTAAACCCAGTACCGGCCGGGGCAGAATAAAGACTGCCTGCAGCCCTTCAATTATAGGGTAATGCAGCCGGAATAGTGCCGGGTCCGGGAATTCAAAGGAGAAGGTAAGTTCACCTGGTCCGTATTCCAGACCGGCTGTCAGGTTAAAACGCAGGGGAAGGTTGATAAGCTGGGGAGAGTAGAAGTAGACTCCCTTCATCATGGGGGGCACGATTCGGCCACCTTCCTCTGAATAATCATAATCCCGGAACCTAAATTCGCCGGTGCGGAAGAGGAGATCATCCCATTGCAGATAACCTCCCAGGTTTTCAACTGTTAGTGATAATTTCTTACCGTCATCCCCAAGCTCTAGATGGATGTCAGAAGTAAAGCCATCTCCGGGTGAGTCAGCATTTAAAGTAAGCCCCCCATAGCGAATATCATAATATCCCCGGGCTCCCCCTTCAGTGATTTCTCCTGAGAAGGAGCGGGAATAGAATTTTCCCAGGTGTAATAAAAAAGCCTTGCCTTCCATGGTCAAATTCCCCAGGTTTAACTCCAGGGAAAGACCTGGTCCCTGGGCTTGCCATTCCTGGTACAGCAGGTAAAAGGAACCTGTTGCCGGGAAATCCTGGCCTCTAGTTACCAGTTCCCGGAGAAAATTAGCAGTATCAGGATTTGTTATTGCTTTTCGCCCCTGCCGGGAAGTGAAAACCAGGGAAGTACTCCATATTAGAGGTATTTGACCTTCGGTTTTACTCTGGCTGAAGAGGTATATTTCTTTTTCC
>PUNT01000221.1 GCA_003551905.1 Halanaerobiales bacterium | reverse complement strand
GGCCCGGGGATCTGCTCCCCCAATTATAACCGGCTTACCCTTGAGGGAGGGATCATCCCTGATCTCAATGGCAGCGAAGAACGCATCCATATCCACGTGAATAATTCTCAACTTCTCCATTGCCAGGCCTCCTTATAAAACATTATAGCACATATGTTCTCTTGATGTAAATAGAAATAAAATTATCTCCATTATAATAACAATGAGAACCCCTGCTCTAATGAAAGCTGGGGTTCTCATTATTAATCTTATAATTTTTCAATGGTTATCTTTATTATTCCCATTGCAAAGATGGATATTCTGTAGGAGACCCAAAATCCCAGATTGCCTCCTCCCAATCAGCATATATAATATTTCCCTGAGGATCTTCATTACCATCATCATCTAAAACTGCATTAGGTGTGCCTGCCTGCATCTGTTCAGAGGTCCTACCTTCTCCAGCAGGTGAATTGTCTTTTCCAGAGAAGCCAATATCCCAATAGCTGGCAATTGTTTCTGTATCTTCTTCAGCCTTACCAACCAAACCGCCAAAATTTTCATCTCCGGTGACATTGCCTGTGGAATATGAGTTCTTTATTATGCCCCAGTAGTCATCCCCCGTTAATATTTCTTGATAACTATTAATTCCAACCAGACCTCCCACTGATTCTTGCCCAGAGACTGCACCTGTAGAATACGAGTTAGATATGGTTCCAGTGTTATTCCCTAACAGCCTACCAACCTCACCCTCTACCCTTACTTGTCCTTTAACAAAAACTGCTCCATATTGACACTGGGGCGACAGACCTCCTTTTATGTATTGTAGCACATTGCTACAAATAGAAATAAGATTCCCACCATTATTATAAGAACCCCTGCTTGACCTGGAAACAGGGGTTCTCAATATTAATCTCATAGTTTTCAAGAATTTTAAGGCTGATCTAATTATTCCTCTGTTCCCGAGTTTACGTGGACCAAATCCTTAGCTTCTCGGGCAACATAACAGGCAAAGACTTAATTTGCAGTTCCTTCTTTTCAGCCGGACCCAGACGTGGGAATGTTTTCTCCCTCCTGCCACTGGAAATAGGGATAACTCTCGTCTATTATTATTTCCCAGGTATCATCAAAGTCCCAGTCCTCGTAAGTACTCTGCAGCATCATTTCATGAGTAGTTTTTCCTGTGCCACCCTTATCACAATCAGGGAAAATATCTTCATTGTAATAGCTATCTTCCACACCACCGCCGTCACCAACCATGGCCCCAACTTCGTCCCCGTTCCCGAAAACTTCTGCTACGGTATAGCATTTTTTTATAATTGCAGTTCTATTTCTTCCTACCAACCCACCTATCCGGTTGCCCTGACTCTCCACATTACCTACTGCATAGCTATTGGAAATTTCTCCTTTGTAGTTTTTACCTACCAAGCCACCTACATAATCGCCATGTCCTTCAACGTTTCCGGAAGCATAACTCCTGTTCACCTCTGCCTCGTCATAGCCTGAAACATGCGAGCCTCCATTCTGACCAATCAGTCCGCCAACTTTTTCTCCTTCACCGGTGACATCACCTGAGGTAAAGCTCTTATCAATATCTCCTCTGTTATGACCGACAAGACCTCCCACAAAGTCACCCTTTCCATGCACTGCTCCAGTAGCATGGCTGCCAACAATATTCCCCTTGGTATAGGTTCCAGTTGCAGAATTATAATCGACTGAATTAATCCCAACCAGTCCTCCGGTATAATCACCCTCCCCGGTTACCAAACCTGTAGCATAACTATCGATTATTTTTCCTAAATAATCATTACGGCCTACAAGCCCTCCAGCAATGTTCTCGCCGGTAACTTCTCCTTCAGCATAGCTATCAACAATTTTTGAATTATTATAACCCACCAGACCGCCTGCCGGGGCAGTTCCCTCAACATCCCCCTTCGCATAACTACCGGATATCTCGGCGCTGGTGGAATTGCTTCCAACCAAACCCCCGGCCATACTGCCTACAACCTTACCTGTGGCATAGCTATTTTCAATAACGGCATAATCAGAATTTCTACCCACCAGACCTCCAACAATTTCATCTGCAGTTACTTTTCCTTCTGCATAACAGTTGATAATTTCTATTCCTTGCCCGGTGACACCAACCAGACCACCTGCAACCTTAAGTTCTGCAGTAACTGCTCCGGTAGCATAACTGTCCTCAATCTTGCCATAAATAGCCCGTCCTACCAGGCCCCCAACCTGGCTGTTATCGCTTATAACATCTCCTGCAAAATTGCTGGTTACATTACCTTCAGCAAAACTATTTTTTATTATCCCTCCTTTATGTTCCCCCACCAGGCCACCAGCTCTCCGATCTTCTGTAGTTATATTTCCTTTAGCATTACTGTTTTTAATTGTACCATTATTAAAACCAACAAGGCCACCTGCTCCAAGACCGCTATCGGTAATTGTTACCTCAACATCAGCACTGCAATCTTCAATGGTTCCGGCATTATACCCCACCAGGCCCCCACCATTTTTCCCTCCAGATATTTCACCGCTTACACTGCACCCAACAATAGTGCCAAAATTTTCACCAACAAGGCCTCCCCGGGTGCCTCCTTCAATACTAATATTTTCAAGAATTACATTTTCGACCCGGCCATTCTCACTTATATATTCAAAGAGACCCAGGTATTCAACTCCATCTATGGTCAGATTTTGGATTTCGTAATTGTCACCATCGTAAGACCCATCAAAACCTTCATTATTTCCAATCGTTCCTATGGGTTCCCACCCATTACCTTCGCCAAATTCACTGAGATCGATATCAGCAATTTGTCGGAAATGGCGATCCAAAAAATTCCTCACATCATCCAGCTGTTCAGCAGTTTCCACAAGGAAAGGGTTTCCTTCTGTTCCATTACCTCCGGCAAAGTCAGATTCCACTTCTTCGACAAATAAAGCTGTAACAGTCTTATCTTCATCCATAAGTATTGTTGTTTCAGCACTTGCATTATCCGCAACATCACCAACCCACTCTAGAAACTCATAACCCTCTCCCGATTCAGCTATCAGGTCCACAACCTCATCTTCAGCATAATCATGGGTTCCTTCTTCTGGAGTTACAGTCCCATTACCTTCCACCTGCACTGTCAGGGTGTATTCAGTAGTGGTGTCGACCCCATTGAACAAGTCACACCCTACCATCACCAAACCGGTAATGACTATGATTACAGGAATCAAAATCCAAAACCTGGCCTCCAGTTTGCTTTTTTTCAATGTAAAAACTCCTCTCATTGGTAGTAAAATTCTTTTCTCTGGTAAAAAAACATACCCCTTTCTTCATCATAATAAAAAAATTCCCTGCAAAAAAATAAGTTTATTTTTCACCACCTGCTTAAACTTGGAATAACTCCTTCTTTAGAGAGAAGACACACCATTTTTCTGCAAAAAAATAGAGGAGAATTCAACTTCTCCTCTAAGAACACTTTTTCAATAATATATTCCCGAATTGGTTATGCGGGTTTCCTATTTTTTTAGCGCTAATTCAATGAGCCGGTCAATCAATTCCCGGTAATCAACCCCCTCACCCTCCCAGAGTTTGGGGTACATGCTCAGCATGGTAAATCCGGGTATTGTATTCAGCTCATTTACCAAAACCTCATTATCTTCTGACAGGAAGAAATCAACTCTGGCCATTCCTCTGCAATCCAGAACCTTATAAGCCTTGATTGCTAGCTCCCGAGCTCTTTCTTTAACTTGAGAAGGCAGATCCGGGTAAACAATCAAATCAGATCCCCCTTCTGTATATTTAGCCTCATAATTGTAGAACTCCCTGTGAGGTTTTATTTCACCGGGCCCGGCCACCATAGGTTTTTCATTGCCCAGGACACTGCATTCCAGTTCCCTGCCCGGCACATAATCCTCCACCAGAATTCTCGGCCCATATTTTAATGCCTCTTCAACTGCAGGGACAAGGGACTCCATATTCTTGACCTTGCTTATTCCCACGCTGGAACCCAGGGCAGCAGGCTTTACAAAACAAGGGAATCCTTGTTGCTCAGTTACTTTTTGCTTTATGTCTTCTGATTTTTGCTCCCAGTCTCGCTTTTCCACTACCAAATAACTAATCTGAGGTAGGCCACGAGCAGCAAATATTGTTTTCATGAAAGCCTTGTCCATGCCTATAGAGGATGCCAAAACTCCAGCTCCCACATATGGCAGGTTTACCATCTCGAAAAGTCCTTGAATAGTCCCATCCTCTCCATAGGGGCCATGGAGCAAAGGAAAAGCAACGTCAACGGGCAGGGGACTCTGCTGACAGTGAAGGTAAGCAAGAACAGGACCTCTCCTGGTCCCGGCCAGGCAGACCTCCTGCCCTCCATCATCCAGAAACCCCTCCTTAAGTGCAGAGGTTGATGTTTCGGGATCCAGCCATATTCCTTCCTTGCTTATGGCAACCGGAATCACATTATATTTTCTCCTATCAATGAACTCACTGACAGAGGATGCTGACATAATAGAAACCTCGTGTTCTCCAGATCTCCCGCCAAAGAATAACCCCACATTAAGTTTATCCATACTGACCTCCTATATAGTTTCCTTTTTTTAATACTACAATTTTTGGAGTACAAATATTCTATTAATCTTCCGTTATTTTAGGTCTCTCTAAAGTAATTCTCTAAAAAAAAATAATTCCTTTTTCTAATAATTATTGATATTTCATGAGTACATTGCCGGAAGACAAGGGCATTATGGCCTTTTCAAATACTATATTTGGCCAGGCGAGTAATTTTCTAGCCCTTTTCCTGTAAAGACCTCAGGTGAGTGCAATTTATTACGGTTTTTGACCAGGTTACTGCATGTATCTATTATAAGCAAAAGAAATCAATTTAGGAACTTCTGTAACAGCTGCAAGGAATAGATTAACTATTATAATTTGTGGGCTGGATAGGAAAACCAGGGACAGTATATATGTGCAGTTTCCATTACATGCCTGCAAGTAAGGATCCCGACCAGCTGATTGTGCTTCTTAAACCTTCTGCCCCTGATAGTTTATATGTACTCAAAAATCTCCTAATCTTGACATTCCATAGCAGGTATGGTACTTTTAAACTAATTGAGGTCCCAGGAGGGCTATACATGAGTAGAAAAAGAATGACAAAACAACGGCAGGCCATCCTTCAAGCATTGAATGATAAGAATTGCCACCCTACTGCTGATGAAATATATTTTGAGGTCCGAAAAAAAATTCCCAACATAAGTTTGGGGACCATATACCGGAACCTGAATGTACTTCTGGAAATGAATAAAATAAGAGAAATCTATAACAGCCCTAAATACGCACGATACGACGCCAACCCAAAACCCCATTATCATTTTCAGTGCCAGAAATGTGACCGAGTATGCGATGTTCACCTGCCTTATCAAAGGGACCTGGATAAGCTGATAGCAGACAATGAGCTTTTTGATGTGCATCATCATACTGTTGTATTTTTTGGCCTCTGTGAAGAATGCCAAAAGAAAAGCAAAGATTAACATCATAATTTATAACTGGAGGACTCCCATATGCCCCATCTCTTCAAGAAATTCTTTTGTTTTTTACCTCTCATCTTATTCCTATCTTTTCCCATTGCAGCCCAGGCCACACCACTTACCCAGTCTTACCATTATCCCTACGGTGAGATAAAAAGCCTCATGAGGGCAGAAGACTCCCTTTATTTCAGTATAGGCAGTGTTGCCCTGGATTATGAGTGGGCTGGTAATAGCTACGAATTTAATGGAGCTTTTTCTGCTCCCTCCACCATACAAACTATAGAAGTGGACAGGGATAATCTGTACATAGGAAGCGATTGTGGCCTTATTATATATGATAGGTGGAGTTATAACTTGCCTCCCCTGGCAAAACTAAAAGACTACGGCAGCATCTGGCACATTTCTCTGGCTGAAGATATGATATTCCTTTCCTGTGGTTTTGACGGGCTTTATGCCCTGGACAAAAATACACATGAGGAGGTATTTCATCTTAAGGCCAATACTGCATTCCATAAAACCATCTATCAGGATGGAATTCTTTATATTATTGATGGTGTTGCCATCAAAAGACTATTTGTCATCGATATTTCCCCCTTTCTAGAAGAAGAGATGGATCCTGACCTGGATGAGGATGAGTTGGAAATAATAATTGATTATGAAGATCCAGATTATTATATTGAAGAAGACCCTGATGATCCGGAAGAAGAACTTGTTGAAGAACCAGAAGAACCGGAAGAAAGAATCCCGGTCCACCTGGCCACAATAAGCCGGGGCAACTCCATTAATGATATTGCCATATCAGATAATAAGCTCTTTGTAGCAGATGGGCCAGGAGGACTGGCTGTATATGATGTGTCCAGACCATCCCGGATTCAGTTTGCCAAAGCCATACCTTTTTCTCAGTTGCAGGAAGAATATGATACTCTGGAAAACAATTATCTGTACCTGGACATACAGGATGACAAAGTATTTGTGGCTGGTAAAAAGGAGATTCACATTTTCCAGATATTGAATGGTATCAGTTTCTTATCCAGTTATGAAATCCCTGAAGACCCTATCTATCCTGCAGAACAAACTGGACTTTTTGTCTGCTGGGAAAATCACCTGGCAGTTGTGGCCAGCAGACATCTGAAGATATTAGAATTAAAAGCTCCTGATAATTTCCGGACGCTTCACAGCTTTGACCTTCCCGGACCAACAAACTCAGTGGTAGCTAAAAACAACCGGGTTTTCAAGGCATCAGATATCTATGGCATTAGAGAAGTCCTCATAGATGAGGAAAAACCTGATCCCTTCCATATTCCCGGCGTACCAATCCCTGTAGTTGAGGACATGCTTATCATTGATAATTACCTCCTGGTGGCAGCAGGAATTGGCCTGGGGGTAGTGGACATTTCTGAAACAAAAAACCCCACCCTGGTCAACTTTTTCCCCTTCCCCTATTCAGAAGGGGTACCTGATGCTGAAGAGGCCTGGGTACAGGGGATAGCAATTAGAGAAGACTTTGCCTATCTGGCTGCAGGCCCAGGTGGCATCTGGGTTGTTAATATTTCTAACCCCAAAGCCCCCCGGACATTTAACCATGTAAACTTCGGTGGCAATGTCCATAGTGT
>PUNT01000064.1 GCA_003551905.1 Halanaerobiales bacterium | reverse complement strand
TGCAGATGTTTTTTTAATTTGCTATCCTTCTTTTGCTAAAACTAAATTTAGCTTGCTGGCCAATTACTTAGTGAAAACTCAAAACCGGCCTTTAAATGGCGGTTTTTTACTATATAAGAAAATAGATGATATAGGATTACATAATACACATTCTCATTGATAATTGTAGCTCCAGGAAGGTTTTTGATACTTTGAAATAGAATGGAAAACAAAGAATTCAATTCAATTACTTTTTGCCAGGGAGGATGGAGGCTAATTACCACAGCTGGCATAAAATGATACAGGAAGGAGCCAAGAAGATTTGTCCTGCCCACGGGGATCCTTTCCCTTCTGAAAAACTGGAGCAGAATTTGAACCACTTCAAGCAGGAAGATCTGGTTCTTGCTAAAATTCTCCCTAAAATAATAGATAAACTTTTCTAAAAGTTGTCTGGGCAAGATGAGATACATTGTAACATTCCTGGCGAGGAAATCGTAGATTGCCTTATGCAAGTAGTTATAATACACTTTGGAGATCAAAGACATTGAGATAAACTTAAACATAATTAACGCTTCCATAACAAGATTATTGCTCAGTTTTTAGTAGAATTGGGTGGTTGAATGAAGAACAAATTATTCATATCAGATTTAGATGGGACATTACTGAATAACAATGCCAAATTATCTAATTATGCCAGGAATAGTCTTAATGCATTAATACCGTTGCCAGTGCTAGAAGTGTTGTTGCTATGCAGAAAATATTGAAAGGCCTTTATATTAGATTGCCAGTAATAGGATTCAATGGGGCATTTATAAGTGATCTAAGAACTGGAGAACATGTAATAGTTAATGAGATTGCTCCAAATATTAAAGATGATTTTTGCATGACATAAAGGAATACGTTCAATTCCCATTTGTATCTAGCTTTGACGGTAAAAGAGATAGGCTATATTATGTCGACATTCAAAATGATGGGTGTAAATGGTATGTTAATGATAGAAAGCAAAATAAGGATAACAGGCTAGCTCAAATTGGTTCATTAAAGAACAAATGGACGAACAAATTGTTTGTTTTACTATCATAGATACAAAGGGAAATTTAGAAGAGTTAGCCTTTATTCTAGATGAAAAATATACGGGGATGATAGAAGTACATTGTATTGAAAACGATTATTCCCCTGGATGGTATTGGCTAACTATTCATGATGTGAAAGCAACAAAGGATCAAGCAATAAAGGAATTAGTAAGGATAACGGGGCATAGAATGGATGATTTAATTGTTTTTGGCGATAATTCTAATGACATAAAAATGTTTAAAAAAGCTTCAAAAGCTATTGCAGTAGATAATGCCAGAGATGAAGTGAAGGAGTATGCAGATGAGATTATTGGTGCAAACATAGAAGACAGTGTAGTAATGTATATAAATAAAGTTTACCAGCACATGAAATCAGACAGCCTATAATATGACCTAAAATTTATTAGAAGAAAATTTTAGTAATAATTGTTGTGAAGATATGAGTAGTCGAAAGACACTCAACCCAAGAATCCTTGGGGCTTCCTGCTCCAAGGAGCGTTAAAAATTATATTCTTTAATGTGTTTTTCAAGGGCTTTTTGAAGAACAAAGGTTAAATCACAACGGTTAACCGGGGAAGTAGTATTATCTATTTGGTTAATAGGGATGATCTGATTAATAGTACTGGTTATGAAGACTTCATCACAGTTGAGCAACTCTTCTCTAGTCAAAAATTTTTCTTCTATCTTTACACCCATTTCTTCAGCTAAAGACAGAACGGTTCTCCGGGTAATGCCATTCAAGATCTGAGGACCTGCAGGAGCTGTAATAATGACGCCGTCTTTTACTGCCAGGAGATTGGTACTGGTTCCTTCTGTGATCCCCAGGTCATGCTCCTGAATTGCTTCAAATGCTCCTGCTCGTCGGGCCTTTTCTTTGTAAAAACAATTGGGAAGTAAATTTATACTTTTTATATGGCATCTCTTCCACCTTTCATCAGGGACTATAATAGTTTTTACCCCTTTGTTTCTTTTTTCACTGTCAGGGAAGCTGGCTTCCTTGGCGAACATAAAAACAGTAGGCTGAGAAGCAGCGGGAAAATGATGGGTTCTGGGGGCCGCTCCCCGGGTTACCTGGAAATAAATAATGCCTTTTTTCATATTAGATTTATGCAATAATTCTTTTGCTTTTTCTTTTAATTCTTGAGGTTGGGGAGCATTTTCAATCATAATCTCCTGAGCACCGTTCCAGTAGCGCTGTAAATGTTCATCTAATTGATAAAATTTACCCACAAAAACTGCTACAATCTCGTATAAACCATCTCCAAAAACAAAGCCCCGGTCCAGGGCTTCAATTTTTGCCTCCTCCAACTTGACAATCTCGTTATTGATATAGGCTAAAGATTGTGTCACTTGCCATACCTCCAAAATAATAGTCTGAGAAATTTCTTAATTTCCACATACATACACATCTCTAGAAAAATCCACCCAAATATATTTTTCCTGGCTGGGTGGATTGTTTTAGATTAACGGGTTATTCCTGATCCAGAATTCCCCTGATTTTTTCAGCATAGGTAACACTGGCGTCAGTTTTTACAATTAATTCAATCGCCTCGGGACCTGATATGCCCAGGCCAAGTTCTCTTGCCCGGATTAGCTGTTCCTGCGAGAATATGGGGTTATCCATGATTTCTGGTTTGGAGCCCAATTCCTTGAGCACTGCAATGCCGGTAGCATCGAGGGCAATGCGATCTTCCCCCACCAGGGTGACATTTGCTTGCACCCTTTCCCCTTTAGCCGGCCCTCCAGTGACAAAGGCATCTACTCCATCGATAATGTATAGGTCAGGTTTATAGGCCAGATTAATTTCAGCAATCATTTTCCTCATGTGGGGAGAATTGTGAAGCTCCTGCATGTAATTTGTTCCTTCATTGGGTATTATGCCAACAGCCAGCTTCAAAGCCATGGAAAAAACTCCACCATACTGATGAGTTTTCAGGCAGGCCATGGCAATAATATGGTCTACTTCCTGGAAAATCCGGGGGAAATGGAAGCCATTTTCCCAGTGGATGTCCTCACGCTGGAAATGAATTAATTCATCTGTTTTCAATTCATCAAAGTTTATTATCTTTACTCCTTTTTCTTTGGCAATTGTGAAAATGCCTTTTTTCTCCATAACGTCGCGAGTGTTGGGTGCGCTTCTTTCTCCGATTAATATTTTATGTGCCCCACGTTTCTGTAGTTCATCAATTAAAGAAATAAGTGAGTCATTATGGGTGCTGCCCGGGCTGGGGTCAGCAGTGTTAAAATTAGGTTTTATCAAAACCTTTTTTCCTTTTACCCGGGGAAGGGTAGTTAGTTCTAGTGCTTGCTGTACAGCTTTTTTCCGGTTGGATTCTTTAATGAGCCCAACTCTTGCTGAACCCTTGTTTATTTCTAATTTGGACATGGATATTCCTCCTATTTATTTTAATTTGTCCTATTAAACTAATTTAGGAGAAAAAAGTGAAAGTCCTGCAAAATAATGCTAGTAGATCAATACTAGAAACTCAGCCTAAACAGGAACAGTATGGTTGCTGTTTCTGAGGTTTCCAGAGCCTGAAATAATGATACTTTGCCTTGAGTTTTTTATTATGAGTTCCTGGCTGTGTAACAGTCATCTCCTTCAGGACGATGGTCCCACCGGTATTCTGATTTTTGGCAAGGCGTTGGAGATGAAATCTATCTAAAAATTGAAGCAATTACCTGAATCCGGTTAGTCCCATATGGCCAATATCCGTAAAAAGAGACAGGGATATTGTAGTTAGAATATTAATACTTTGAGCATATATTTCCTGGCAATATATTTGTGTATGGTATTTGCTATTAGCCAGAGATTGAATAAGGACTTTATAATAAAGCTAGAAATAAAGGATTGGGACGATCTTGGCAGAAATATTCAGTAAAACAAAGTTTTTACAACAAAAAATTCTGGATTAGCCGGGCGGATTTGCATTAATCTTATGGAGGGATATCATGAATGAAGCTGGTACACATCAACAAGATCATGGGCATGACCAGTCACGTAACGACAAGAGCAATGAAAATGACCACGGTAAGCATGAGGGACACAGTCCTGATATTTTTCGGGACCGGTTCTGGCTCTCCTTAGTCTTGACCTTGCCTGTCGTTTACTGGTCGGACCATATCCAGATGCTTCTACGCTACCAAGCGCCAGAGTTCCCAGGTTCGGCGTGGATTCCGCCTGTTTTGGGGACCATTATCTTTTTTTATGGCGGATGGGTATTTGTCCAAGGGGCCTGGCGTGAGTTGAAGTTACGCCTGCCAGGGATGATGGTCCTTATCGCTCTGGCTATAACTACTGCCTTTGTTTTTTCATGGATTGTCCATCTCAGGCTTATCGACGCTTCCGCCCTCTGGTGGGAGCTGGCTACCTTGGTTTCCATTATGCTCCTGGGCCACTGGATTGAGATGCGTTCCATCAATCAGGCCCGGGGCGCCCTGAAAGAACTGGCAAAGTTCCTGCCGAACATGGCTACCCGGATCATCGATGGGGGAGAGGAAACTGTGCCGGTGAGGGAGCTAAGCGAGGGGGACTTGATTCTCGTTCGGCCTGGGGAGAGCATTCCAGCTGACGGGGTCGTACGACGGGGATGGAGCGATGTCAACGAGGCTATGATAACCGGGGAATCACAGCTAGTAAAGAAGGAAGAAGCAGATAGAGTTATCGCAGGCACGATCAATGGCTCGGGGTCTCTTCGGGTGGAAGTGACGGGGACTGGTGAGGACACAAAGCTCTCCGGAATCATGCGCCTGGTCGCTGAGGCCCAGCAATCCAAATCCCGAGCCCAGCACCTGGCTGACCGGGCCGCTCAGCTCCTCACAGGGGTGGCCCTGGGATCCGGGGTGCTGACCTTTATTATCTGGCAGTTCCTCGGGGCTTCCATTGATTTTACCATGGTGCGGGCGGTTACTGTCCTGGTCATTGCCTGTCCCCATGCCCTGGGACTAGCTGTTCCGCTGGTGGTGGCTATTTCAACCAGCCTGGGTGCCCAGGGAGGCCTTCTGGTCCGGGACCGGCGAGGTCTGGAGGAAGCCAGAAACCTGGATACTGTGATCTTTGACAAGACAGGTACCCTGACCATGGGCCAGCACCGGGTTGTGGAAATTACCGTGGACCAGGGCATTGAGGAGAAGGAAGTGCTCCGTATAGCTGCTGGCGTGGAGTCTGAGTCCGAACATCCCATAGCCCGAGGCATCGTGAAGACAGTGGAAGACCGGGGAATGGTTGTTCCGGTTCCTGCTGGATTTCAGTCTATCCCGGGGAAGGGTGTGGCTGCTTCAGTGGAGGGCACAGAGTACCACATTGGTGGGCCTGCTCTCCTTGAAGCTGAGGGCCTGCAGGTTCCGCCTGTAATCCGGGAAGCCGCCAATGCAGCTGCCGGTCGCGGGCAGGCTACCATATATCTAATTAGGGGAGGGCAGGTCCTGGCTGTTTTTGCCATAGCAGATGCCATTAGGAAAGAAAGCTACGAGGCTGTCCGGACCCTCCATGAGCGGGGGATCGAAGTGGTCATGCTCACCGGCGATGCCCATGCCGTTGCCGAGGCAGTTGCCCAGGAGTTAGAGATCAACACCATTTTTGCTGAGGTCCTTCCTGAAGATAAGGCTTCCAAGGTCCGGGAACTTCAGGTCCAGGGAAAGAAGGTGGCCATGGTGGGAGATGGCGTGAACGATGCTCCTGCACTTGCCACCGCTGATATCGGGATTGCAATTGGAGCAGGCACTGATGTTGCCGTGGAGGCGGGACACATCGTCCTTATTCGTTCTGATCCCCGGGACATCTCGCAAATAGTTGCCCTCTCCCGTGCCACATACAGGAAGATGCTCCAGAACTTGTGGTGGGCTGCAGGCTACAACATCTTTGCCATCCCTCTGGCTGCCGGTGTGTTAGCTCCATGGGGAGTTCTACTTTCGCCTGCAGTCGGGGCGGTGCTCATGTCAGCCAGCACCATCATCGTGGCTACCAATGCCCAGTTTCTGAAAAGGGTGCAAATATGATGGGATTTTTAGTCGGGTACCTGAACAAAACACACAAATGATAAAACTGGGCATTTCAGCTGATGCTGGACATTATGTGTTTTTTTTAGGGAGAAACGGTAAACAGTAAACATCATACGAAGGGTGGAATATCGACCAGTTAGACAAGAGGACCTGGAAGGGATTCTGGCGAGTTATGATCTTGAAGACTGGACCTCATACACTGATAACAGGGATCTTGCCTGGCAGGCCTTCAATGCGCCGGGTACTTGCACTATTGTCGCTATGGAGGACGGTAAAGTTGTTGGATTTGCTCAAATGCAGAGTGATGGGGTTATTCAAGCGCACCTCTCACTAATTGCAGTTGCACCTTCTCACAGGAGAAAGGGAATTGGCAGGAAATTGGTCAATTATTCTTTTCAATGCAGTGGTGGCAGCGGGTTGATCTAATATTAGAAACTGCTGAAGAATTCTACAGATCATTCAGGTTTAAGCAAATGCCAGGCTACCGGATATATCCTTGTATCTCCAATAGATGAAAGGGATGGCCACAGTATTTTGTGATAATTATAGCTATATGCCCATCCTTTGCTGTTTATAAAAGGAATGAGCCGGAAAATTGAAACAGGGGTCTGAAGCTGTTGCGGAGGGGCATGTTCTCTCCTATCCTGGCTAAAGTTTTCCAAAGGCGGGCTAAGAAGAATCAGCGGGGACATTTCGGGAAATTTGAAGTTGAATATGTCGATGTCAAGAGATGAAGACTTCAATCTTGGCATATATTATCATCAATGTGGTAATCTTGATTTTGTCATGAGGCATGGAGGTGAAGAGTTTGCCCCGTACATCTGCATGTGGGATATTCCTTTGAGTGATGCCCTTGGGTGGGGCCCCTGGCTCGCACACAGACCCTTGCTGACGGTTGTCAGTACTGTGATTTCAGGTTTAAAAAAGGAGCAAAGACGCAAATTTCTTTGAAAACTCCTGAAGTTCAAGAGACCATGGAGAGAATCAGGAAGAAAAAGGCCCAACAATCGCTGGCAGCAGAAGCGGACAAGCCAGGCTGCTAAATTCTAGCCGGAGGAGGCATGTTTCGAAATGGTAGAGGATAAGGAAAAAAGCAAGAAAGGTACGGGAATTGCAATTGGTGTTGGGGTAGGCATTGCTATAGGTGCTGCTTTGGGGAGCGTATTTG
>PUNT01000010.1 GCA_003551905.1 Halanaerobiales bacterium | reverse complement strand
CCCTTGGTGTTAGTCTGGCTGCAGGACCTTTTTCTGCCCAGGCCAGTGTCAGGGGATATCCCCGGCCACAGACCAGAGGTGATTTTGTCCTGGCAGGAAGCGTACAGCCCTCATATTCTTTATGGGAAATAAAAAGGGGAACAGGAGAATTTCCCCTATTCCTTGACAGCATTAATATTAGTCCCTACATGGACCTGGGAATTATCTATGACGGTGGTCTGGAGGGTGTTGGTTCTCTGGGGCTGGAGGGTATTCTGGAGATGGATCTTCTGTATGGAAGAATTCCCATGAATTTAATTGCCGGTCTTAACTACAACCGGGAAGGAGATGTGGATTTTTACCTCACTATGGATGCCAGGAATCCCTTCACTTCCATAGTAGGAAGTGATCTAGAATCCATTATGGATTTCAGCGGGACTTTCTTATTACTTGAGCAATTACAAAATAGATCCCCAGGCCAATGAGAATAGCCGGTAAAATTAACTCTGTCCGTTGCAGATGTTCAAGAGGAAGATAGTCCTGTTCCAGAAGATAGATGAATAATCCAAAACCATAGAGGGCAAAGCCGGGATAAAGGGGCCAGTGACGACTTTCTTCTTCTCTGTACTTCCGGGTATGTATGACAAAGAGCAGTATGAATGCTGTTCCCAACATGTAGAAAAAAAGAGTCCCAGCGAGAAAGTCGGGCAGGACTAAATAACGAGGTAACATGTTGGTTCCTGCCAGAGCAAGAATAATGAGACCTGGTATGAGATAGCCCAGACGGTTGCCAGAAATTATGTAGAAGATAATAAAAAGCGCTCCTACAGCGAGCATGAATATGTCAGAGCTGAAAAGATCCATGTTGCTCAGGAGCCAGAATAACCCCACGATGATCAGCAGAATTCCTGTGTAGGGGAGTTTTATTCCTTTAGCCACTTAATCAACTCCTTTCGTAAGTATTCAATATTAGTTTACTTACTGTAACCATGAATGTCAAGATTAGGAGGTTTTGCCCGGTGGAATTACTGGATGGATTGAATGAACCTCAGCAGAAGGCAGTTACCCATGAAGAGGGACCACTCTTGATCCTGGCTGGAGCAGGTAGTGGGAAGACCAGGGTAATAACTTATCGACTGGCCTATCTGGTCAAAGAGAGGGGCGTTTCCCCTTATAACATACTGGCAGTCACATTTACCAATAAAGCAGCTGAGGAAATGCAGGAAAGGGTTGATAACCTCCTGGGTTACAGTACCTCCAGCCTCTGGATTGGAACATTTCATGCTATATCAGTGAAGATTCTTCGGCAGGATATTGAACACCTGGGTTATGATAAGAATTTCGTTATATATGATACCCGGGAACAGGAGATATTGCTGAAGAACATCATGGCCCGTTTGCGTATTGATCCTACGGAAGTGCATCCACGAGCAGTTCAAAGGGAAATTTCCCGGGCTAAAACACTGCTAAAAACGCCGGAGAGGTATTTGGTGAAGACAGGAAGCTTTTTCCAGGAGGCTGTTCTCAAAGTATATCAGGAATATGAGAAGGAAATGAAGAAATCAAGGGCACTGGATTTTGATGATTTGATCATGAAGACAGTTCAACTTTTTGTGTATGTCCCGGCTGTTTTGGATAGATACCAGCATCGCTTTAAACATTTACTGGTTGATGAGTATCAGGATGTTAATCATGCCCAGTATCGCTGGATTAATCTCCTGGCCGGCAGGAATGGCAATCTTTGTGTGGTAGGGGATCCGGATCAGGCCATCTACGGGTTCCGGGGCGCTGATATTAAAAATATACTCAGTTTTGAGGAAGATTATCCCCAGGCTAGGGTAGTGCGGCTGGAAGAAAACTACAGATCCAGTGCTAATATTTTAAGCAGTGCACAGGAATTGATACAGTGGAATTTGGGTCGCAAGGAGAAGGCTTTGCGGACTCAGAGGGGTGCTGGTCCACCAGTTATGATCAGGGAATTTGCCTCTGAAGGGGAAGAAGCCAGTTTTGTGGTGGAAGAATCGCAAGAATTAATCAAAAAGAGGCAATACCAGGAAAAAGACATTGCTATTTTTTACCGGACCAATGCCCAATCCCGGATACTGGAAGATAGCCTGATGAAGGCTGCTATTCCCTACCGCATAGTAAAGGGTTTGCGGTTTTATGAACGCAAAGAGGTTAGAGATTTGCTGGCCTATCTGAAGATCCTCTATAATCCTGAAGATAAATTGAGTTTGCAGCGCATAATCAATACACCCCGTCGGGGTATTGGTAAGGCCAGCTGGGAAGCTTTGCTTGATGAGGCTGAAAGACTGGGTATTACCCCCTATGAGGCCCTTTCCCGGTCCCAGGATATTGATCTGTCTTCAAGACAACGGTCCCGGCTGCAAAAATTCTATGAGCTCATAGAAGATCTGCGCCGGGAAATAGCTGGAAATGAGATTGATCATTTAGCCCATAAAGTCCTGGGAAAAACCGGTTTAATGAGAGAACTGGAGGAGGAGGGCACTGATGATGCCCGGTCCCGTATAGAAAATATCCAGGAACTCTTCAATGTCATGCAGGAAGTTGACGGAGTGGGCATGGAGGCTCTAGAAGAATTTCTTGCCGGTGTAGCCCTGGTTGCGGAAATTGATACTCTGGATCCAGAGAAGGGTGGTTTAACCCTCATGACCCTCCATGCTTCCAAGGGACTGGAGTTTCCAGTAGTTTTTATGGTTGGCATGGAGGATGGTTTTTGTCCCCATTCACTTTCAACTGAACCTGAAGAAAAGGAGGAAGAAAGGCGTCTTTGTTATGTGGGTATGACCAGGGCGAAGGATCGGTTATACATGACCTGGGCCCACTCCCGGCAGATTTATGGCAACCGGTTTTCCCGGGAACCATCCAGCTTTCTCCAGGAGTTTTCGCCGGAAACTTTTCAGGAGGAGGATCCGGAATCCTCAGAGGGGAAGGTAGAAAGTAAAGAAGATTTTCCCCTGGGCAGCAAGGTCCTCCACCCCACTCTTGGGATTGCCACTGTTATCAGCAAGAAAGGAAAAGGAGACAAACTAACACTGACCCTGGCTTTCCCGAATAAAGGTATCAAAGATATAATGGTAGATTATGTAGACCTGGAGGTACTGAATTAAAGAACTAACAGAGAAGGGAAGGGATATTTTGAGTGAAAAATCCAGCGGAGTTTCCATTATTCCCATTAAGGCAAAAGAAGTTCTGGATGGAGACAACACAGGTTCTCAAACTCTGGGACAGTATCTTATGGATTGTCTGGAGGCACAAGGACTTACCTTGCAGGATAAAGATATCCTGGTTATTACCTCCAAGATAGTTTCCTTTTTTGAGGACCGGATTGTAGATCTTGATGAGGTAAAACCTTCAACTAGGGCCAGAATTCTTGGCAGAGTTTTTGGTAAGGAAGCAAGTAAGGTTGAATTGATTCTCAGGGAGGGCAAAATTTCCTTGGTAGTGCCTTTCAAGAATATAGCTCGGTCATCAGCTTTTAAAGAGAAGCTTGTAAACCTTTCTGCTGATCATGAAGGCTGTGAAGAAGTCATAAAAAGGCTTAACTCTGTTTTTGTTGTTAAAAAACATGGCACTCAGCTGGATGAAGGGGGTATGGACGTTTCCAATATACCAGGCCGGAAAGTGGCTCTTTTGCCGGAAGATCCCTGCAAAAGCGCAGATGTTATTCGCCAGGAAATAAAAGCGCTTACCGGTAAGGATGTAGCAGTAATAATAACAGATACTTCAACGGTACTGGGTAGAATGGGGTCACTGGACACCACCATGGGTTATTCAGGTATTGATCCCATCACCAGAAAATATGGTAACCGGGACCTCTTTGGTGTTCCCAGGTCCGGCGGCACCGATCTGGTATCTGATGCTCTCTCTGGTATAGCTGGTCTGGTAATGGGACAGACTGATGAACGACAGCCGGCCTGTCTTATTAAGAATTATGATTATGAACCACAGCAGGAAGAAAATTCCATGGAAATACTGGCCTATCCCCAGGGCCTTTACCTGCGAACCCTGGTTTTGGTGTTTTTTAATACTTTACTCTTATACATATTGAATTTTTTTATGCTACCATTAAAGCTAGTGGAAAGAAAAAAAGCTTAAACCTACCATTGGAGGAGAATAGATATTCAATGGGGGGGGTAGCCTAGATATGGTGGGATTGAGTTGCGCTGAAAGGGGGGCTGCAGTTGGCTGAAGCAGAAAAGAGAATCCTTAAGTTACGGCAACTAATAGAAGAACATAACTATAAATACTATGTCTTAAATGAGCCGGAAATAAGTGATGCTGAATTCGATGCCCTGATGCGGGAACTGGAGGAACTGGAGGAGGCCAACCCTCAGCTAGTAACTTCTACCTCACCAACACAAAGGGTTGGAGGGGAGCCAGCTCCTCACCTGGAGAAGGTGGAGCACCGTATTCCCCTTTTAAGCCTGGGTAACGCTTTCCAGGAAGGAGAGTTGAGGGATTTTGCCCGGCGGGTGGCAAGGCTTGTTCCAGGAGAAAAACTGTCTTATGTGGTTGAATACAAGATAGATGGGCTAACAGCAGTTCTTTTATACGAAGAAGGTGTTCTGGTGCAGGGAGCTACCCGGGGAGATGGTTACACCGGTGAAGATGTTACTCACAACATCAGGACCATTCCTACAGTACCCTTAAGACTGAGAGAAGAGAAAGACCTGGAGTTAAGGGGAGAAGTATTCATGCCCCGGCAGGCTTTTTTAGAGTTGAATAAAAAGAGGGGGGAGGAGGGGGAGAGTCTATTTGCCAATCCCCGGAATGCAGCAGCTGGCTCCTTGCGGCAGCTGGATCCCAGAGTGGCTGCCAGCCGTCCCCTGGATTTTGCTGCTTTTGAGCTGCAGTACCTGGGAGATGGCAGCTTTGATCTGCACAGCCAGGGACTGAATTACCTTTCCAGGCTGGGCTTTAGAGTTAATCAGTTTCAAATCTGTTCTGATATTGAAGAAGTTTTGCAGGCCTGTGAAGAGCTTTTTGCCAGAAGGGATGACCTGGCCTTTGAAGTGGATGGGCTGGTCATAAAAGTTGATGAACTGGCTCTGCATGAGAGTTTGGGTTCAACTTCTAAAAACCCTCGCTGGGCTATAGCTTACAAATTTCATGCTCAGGAAGAAATAAGCTCAGTTCAGGATATAGTGGTAACGGTGGGAAGGACCGGTACCCTGACCCCTACAGCCCTGCTGGACCCGGTCAAAATTGGTGGTGCAACGGTTCGCAGGGCAGTGCTCCATAATATGGAAGAAATCAAGCGTAAGGATATACGTCTAGGCGATAAGGTGCTGGTTCGCCGGGCAGGGGATGTTATACCGGAAGTAATTAAACCCCTGACTGAGTTGAGATCTGGTAATGAAAAAATATATTCTCTTCCTGAAAAGTGTCCAGTATGTGGCGGTAGGGTTGTGCAAGACGCAAACAGCCCTATTTCCCGTTGCACTAATCAAGCCCGTTGTCCTGCTCAGTTAAGAGAGGGTATTCTTCACTTTATTTCCCGGGGAGCAATGAATATTGAAGGATTGGGCCCAAAGTTCATTGATCAATTACTGCAAAATGATCTTATTGAGGATGCTGGAGACCTTTATTTCCTAAAAAAAGGAGATATTCTCTCCCTGGAACGCACAGGAGAAAAATCTGCAGAGAATATACTCAGGGCTGTGAAGGATAGCAGGAGTCAATCATTTGATCGGGTTATTCACGCACTTGGAATTCGCTATGTTGGAGCAACTACAGCTCGGGCAATTGCAAATAACTTTTCTTCAATTCATGAGCTGGGAAAAGCTACTGCAGATGAGCTTGAAGAGATACAGGAAATTGGACCCAAGATATCCTCTTCCATAGTGGAATACTTCAGGGAAGAGGGCAACAAGAAGCTCATTGAAAAACTTGAAAAGGGTGGTGTAAATCTGGGAAGTTCCGGAAAAGAGGAGATTTCAGACGGGCCGGATTTTTCCGGAACACGCTTTGCTTTTACCGGTAAACTTAAGGATATAACCCGGACAGAAGCCCAGGAGATGGTTTTACAGCAGGGAGGAGAGGTTACCTCCAGCATCAGTGAAAAACTTCATTACCTGGTGGCAGGTGAAAACCCCGGTTCCAAGCTGGAAAAAGCTAGAAATGCAAAAGTTCCAATACTGGGAGAAGATGATTTTCTCCGTTTGATTCGAGGTGAATGAGTTGAGAGAAGAAGTTCTGCGCATAGGGCAACTGGCCAATTTGCACATAGGAGAAGAAGAATTAGATGAGTATGCTCATGAGCTCAAGAATATTTTGGACCTTGTAGGAAGGTTAGATGAGATTTCAAATGAATACTTGGATGTAGCATATGAATCTGAAGAGCATTACAATGTTTTGCGTCCTGATTCATTCAGGCCGTTTCCTGAGCCGGAAAGAATTATTTCTGCTACATTTAACAGGAAAAATGGTTTTTTCCAGGTCCCACCTGGCAAGAAAGGAAGATAGGTAAGTGGAAATCTATAAGCTGAAAGGCCATGAAATTCCTTCTTTAATTAAAAGAAAAGAAGTGAAGGCAGTTGAAGTCTTTGATGCTTTTACTCATCGTATCAGTTTTCTGGATGGAACCATAAAAGCTTTCCTTTACAGATCTAGGGAGGCTGGAAGGCAGGAGGCTGAGAAGATTGATCACCTTATTTCTAAAGGCATGGACCCTGGCCCTCTGGCGGGAATCCCGGTTGGTGTAAAGGATAACCTGGCTGTAGCAGGACTTCCCCTCACCTGCGCTTCTAGGATGCTTAAAGATTACATCTCTCCCTTTACTGCTACTGCTGTAGAGAAGATGCTAGGAGGAGGGGCTGTTATAGCTGGTAAAACAAATCTGGATGAATTTGCCATGGGGTCTTCCACGGAAAACTCAGGTTTTTTCCCAACATCTAACCCCCATAACCTTTCTTACGTTCCTGGAGGTTCCAGTGGAGGCTCTGCTGCTGCAGTTGCTGCAGGTGAAGTCCCTGTAGCACTTGGTTCTGAAACTGGCGGTTCTGTTAGACAGCCAGCATCCTTCTGCGGTATTATAGGTATGAAACCTACTTATGGCAGGATTTCCAGGTCAGGACTTATCCCATTTGCTTCATCCCTTGATCAGGTAGGGATTATGGCCAGATGTGTTGAAGATATAGGGCTCTTTTTAGAAGAAGTGGCAGGGCCTGACCCCATGGATGCAACTGCAAAAGATGTAAAGCCTCCCTCCTGCAGGGAATGGCT
>PUNT01000269.1 GCA_003551905.1 Halanaerobiales bacterium | reverse complement strand
TGCAGACTGTAATTGATGGTGGTCTCCAGGCCCATGCCATCTACGATGACGTTACAATAAATATTCATGATGCAGGTGATCTTTCAAACGCAGGCCAACCTGAAGTAGTTTTTGACTCTGAAAACAATGTTATTGATATCTATGTTGAAGCGGATGAAACCACAGCACAAAATGTCTATGATGCATTGCTAGCAGAAGGTGGTGTCAGCGAAATACTCAACTTCTATCTTGAAGATGGCGATCAAGATGTATTATCAGGCGACGTCGGTACCCACGAACTGGAAGGCCTGGGTAATTACGTTGGCATAGGTGACGTGGCAGAAATGAACACCAGCATTTCTGACATTGATCGCTTCTGGGATGCCAGTGGCAACTTCCTGGTAGATGATCCCCAGACCATTACCCTGGTTCAGGGCGATGGCAGCAGGGTATCTTTCACCATCTTTGGCACCGACACCATCGAGGACATTCAGAACAAACTAAACGAAGCTATAGCCGATGGATTGGGCCAGGGAGAGCTGGTTAATGCCGAGGGAGCTGAATTTGCCAGCTATGTAGATGAGCCTACAGCTCTTGGTGATACCAGTGTGGAAGGTACCTTCGTAATAAGATCTGCTGTAGCTGGTGCAGATGGTGAGATCAGCTTCATCGGTGATGAGGATCTCATCAAGGCTTTGAGTCTGACCACCATTCAGGAATCAGTTGAGAACCAGTTCAATATCGATGTGGCTGATGCCCATACTGGTGAAGTGGTGGCAGAAGATGTAAATATCTCCGGTAACGTACTGGTGGGTGTTGTTCATGAAAACGTGGATGTTCGCTTTGACAGCAACGCTGGTATCGAGGTAGGCTGGAACAGTGAAACCAACCAGTTTACCCACACCGGCGGAGCAGACAATGCTGACTCAACCTTTGTCCACTTAGCTGACAGCACCATGGTATTCCAGATCGGTGCCAACCCCTTGCAGGATGTGGGAGCAGCCATTGGTGACATGAGAGCCGAAGCTCTTGGTGTCCACAATGTCCTGGTAACCAATCAGGAAGCTGCCACCCGGTCTATCTCTCTCATAGATGGAGCGGTGGAAAGGGTATCTGCAGAACGCTCCAAGCTTGGTGCTATGCAGAACCGTCTGGACCACACCATCAATAACCTGATGGTGGCCAGTGAGAACCTCTCAGCAGCTGAATCCCGTATCCGAGATGTGGATATGGCCTCTGAGATGATGGACTTTACCAAGGAACAGATACTGCTGCAGGCCGGTACAGCCATGCTGGCCCAGGCAAATATGAGGCCACAAACTGTGCTGCAGCTTCTGGGATAAGAGGCAATGGGGGGCCGACCAGATGGTCGGCCCCTTTTTATCAATAAATTAAAAACAAAACATCGCTAGGATGTGGCTAATATGAGAAACTATGAGCTGTTTTTACATGGAACTAGTAAAAATAGAATCGGGAGGTGAAAAAATTGCTTAAGAGGTTAAGCCTTAAGATTAAGATGGTAGCCCTGTTCCTCCTGGTAGGATTAATCCCACTTGTAACTCTGGGTGTGATTACCTATAATCAAGCTTCCCAAAACATACAGGATGAAGTGTTTGTTAAGATAGATGTGTTTGGTGACCTTGTCGATAGTAAGCTGGAAGATTATTTTGCCGAACGAGAGGGAGATGCCAGGGTTATTGCTACTACCAGGGATGTTTATCAAAGTATAAACATTCTTCAAGGTGGTGAACATCAAGGTCAAACAATAGGGGTAATTGGTGATACTGATGACCCTATGTGGCAGGCAAGGCTGGAAATACTGGAAGATTTAGGTCCCACAATCCTGGACAACTATGATTATGCAATAGTTTTTTTAACAGATGGAGATGGTCGGATAGTATACAGTACAGACTCATCCATGATCGGTGATAGTGTGGAACAAAGGGACTATATTCGGGGAGCTCTACGGGGTGAGGTTTCCTGGTCAGAACTCTTCTATTCGGACATAATCCATGAGAACTGCCTTATTGTATCCGCACCTGTCTTTAGCCAGGGGAGAAGAGGAGATGTTGTTGGAACTGTAAATCTGCTCTTCGATCAGGAAATGATTAACAGTATTGTTCACGACGGAGTGGATGAACTTGGTGAAACTGGGGATTCATACCTGATAGATGCCAGCGGCCTTTTACTATCAGATGCCCGTCTGGGTGATCTAAGAGAAGGGGCAGCTCTCCAGCGATCCATCAATACCCGGGCTGTGGAGTTCCTGGCTCCTGAAATCAGGGCAGGAAATATGCACTTTGAGGCTGAGGATATTTATGATGATTACCTGGGAAATAGGGTTCTTGGGGCCTTAGAAATTACCATGCTTGGTGATACTCCTGTGGGTTTAGTTATAGAAATTGATTATGATGAGGCCTTCGAAGGCGTTTATGTCATGCGAAACCTTATTATTGTTATTATCATAGTAGCTGCAATAATCGTTGCAGGTACCAGTTACTTCTTCGGTACCACCATGACCAATCCCATAATTAAGATGATGCAGTTAATGGGTGTAGCTGAGAAGGGCGACCTTACTGTAAGGTCTGAGTTAAAATCTCAAGACGAGGTTGGACGATTGAGCGACAGTTTCAACGAGATGCTTAAAGGACTACAAGAAAATATGAAGAATGTTCTTAAATCATCTGAGAATGTTGATGCTGCTGCCGGGGATATTTCCACCTCAACAGAGCAAATGTCTTCAGGAGCACAGAATCAAGCTGGTTCTGTTGAGGAACTAACTGCTACCATGGAAGAGATGAATGCCTCCATCACTGAGGTGTCAGATAAGGTCCAGCAGGCCTCAGAATTCTCCGATAATGTATCTCAAGCCATGGCAGAGATGAATGAATCAATTCAGGAATCAGCCAAAAATGCTGAACAAGTGGCTCAGGAAACTGAAAGAGTTCAGAGAAATTTCAAGGATATGGATGAAGGCTTAAATCAATCCTCTGAACAGGCAACTAACACTGAGAAAGAAGTTGCAGCTACAATGGAGGTAACCAAAGCTGGTCAAGATCAGGTTGAGCAAACTGTCAGCGAAATGGAAACCATAAATGAAGCTGTAGGTGATCTGGCCAAAGTAATTGGTGACCTGGGTGGTTCAGCAGTGAAGATTGGTGAGATCGTAGAAGTTATTGACGATATAGCCGAACAGACCAATCTCTTAGCTCTGAATGCAGCTATTGAAGCTGCCCGAGCTGGAGAACATGGGAAAGGTTTTGCTGTTGTTGCCGGAGCCATTGGTAGCCTGGCCGAGAGATCCCAGGAAGCCACAAAAGACATTGCTGATCTGATAAAAGGAATTCAAGGTGAAGTGCAGGAAGCAGTTAAAAATAGTGAAGAAGGCAGTAAGAAAGTGGAGCAGGGGGCTAAATCCGTTCAGGAAGCCGGTGATGCTTTTAACAAGATATATGAAGCAGTTGAAGGCATAACTAGGAGAGTAAAGGTGATTAATGAAAATATTACTCGCCAGGCTGATCAGAGCGGTGATGTCCGGGATGCTGTGGAAAGTATTACTAAACTAATACAGGAAGTATCAGCCGCTGGTGAAGAGCAGTCAGCTAGTGCTGATGAGGTCGTGAAACAGGCAGAACAACTGGCAGAAATAGCCAGAGATGTGGCAGCAGCAACTGAAGAGCAGTCTGCTTCAACAGATGAAGTTGTCAAAACTGCTGAGAATGTCAGCAATATAACTACAGAAAATGCAGCAGCCAGTGAGGAAATAGCTTCAACCTGTAACAATTTAAGAGAACTATCCCAGGGCATGATGGAAATGGTCCAGAAATTCAAGCTAGCCTGAGGATAATTATGGGGTGGGGCATTTTATGCCCCACCAGATTTTTTTAAAAAACTTAAAAATATTAAATGTTTTGCCGATAACCCAATCAAGGGGGGCCGTTTTTCTGCAATAGAATATTTTTTAACTGGCCACCTTGATGCAGGAGGGAATTGAAATGGCAGCAGAGCAAAAGCAGGTGGTTATTTTTAATCTGGGGGAAGAAGAGTACGGGCTGGACATAATGCAGGTATTCGAGATAAAGAGGATGAATGAACTGCTAATAACTGAAGTTCCCAACACCCCAGATTTTGTAGAAGGAGTAATAAATCTCCGGGGAGATGTTATTCCCCTCCTTGACCTGCGCACTCGCTTCGGTATGGAAAGAAAAGAAAAAGACAAACATACCCGGGTGGTTGTAGTTCGGCTGGAGGAGAAGTACATAGGTTTCGTGGTGGACAGTGTAAGTGAAGTTATTCAGTTTGCAGCTTCGGATATTGATCCTCCGCCGGAAGAAGTTATGCATATTGCTTCTGTTTTCATTCAAGGGATAGGTAAGCAGGATGATCGTTTGGTTATAATACTCAATACTGAAGAGATTGTTTCTCTGGCAGAAAAAAAACCTGATGAGGATAGGGAAAAGATCAAAGCAGAGAAAACCCGGGAACCAGAACAAGAAATTGCCCAAAAACAAGAAATAGATGCTCAGGAGAAGGAAACAAAAATTGCCCTGGAAGAGGTTCCACCTGAGGAGGCAGAAAAGTATCAGGAGGAAGAGTTTGTTTTAGAAGAAGAAGCAGTAGAAATGGAAGCTGAAGAAGAGATAATGGAAACAGAGGAAGCTGCCCCTGAAGAAATAGAAAAGGCAGAGTCACCTGAGGAGGAAAATGAATATCAGGAGGAAGGGTTTGTTTCTGAAGAAGAGATGATGGAAATAGAAGAAGTGGATGAATCAGTAGAAATGGAAGAAGAAAAAGAAGAGCCTGCAGGGGCAGATGCTGTGGATGAAATGGAGAGGGGAAAATTATCTGAGGAAGCTGAAGAGCAGGAGCAAGAAAAAGTTACTGAAGAAGGACTTAGAGATATTTTAGATATTGCAGGAGAGATAGAGGAAGAACTGGGCCAAGAAGAATTATCTGATGTGTTGGGAGATGGAGAAAAAGAGACATCTTCCGAAGAAGAGAAAGAAGACAGGTACACTGTAGAGCTGGAGATTATTCCCAGAGGAGCCGCACAGGTCACAATAGAGCCCCAGGCTGATTTATACAGCTATGGTGAAGAAGTCACCATAAAGATTGAACCGGAGACAGGCTATACCTTTAGGGGCTGGGCCGGGGATGCTGCTGGAAAAGAAGACACCTTATTGCTTAAAATTGACGGGCATAAGAAACTATCAGCAGAACTGGAATTTTCTCTCAAGGCAGCACTGCAGGAAGCCAGTTCTGGTGATACCATTGTTGTCCCCCCAGGAGTTTACCGGGGCACAGTAAACTTTGCCGGCCGCAATATAACCCTTAAGAGTACCGACCCCCATGATCCGGAGATAGTTAAGAGTACAGTTTTAGATGGGGATGGAAGGTCGCCGGTTGTGAAATTTACAGGCGGTGAAGGCAGAGACGCCATACTCTGGGGCTTTACCATAACCAATGGTCAGGGAGAGGAGAATGGTGGAGGGATCAGGATAATTAATGGATCATCTCCTACCATCAAAGGCAATATTATAGAGAACAATATGGTAGAGGGTGAGGCCGGTGGTGGAGGCATTGGGGTGGAAGAAGCTTCAGCCCCCTCCATATGCCAGAATATAATAATGAATAACTCAGGAGGCGACTGGGGTGGCGGGATTTTCATTGCTGATAACTCCTCGGGTTTTTTGGAAAACAATATTATCAGAAAAAATCAAGCTAAGATCCATGGTGGAGGAATTTTCTGCCGATATTCCCATATTGAATTGATAGATAACACCCTTGAGGAAAATTTTAGTGGCAATTTTGGCGGTGGACTTTCCCTTTTCTGTGATAATGGATCGGTGGTGAAGGATAACAATATCTGCCAGAACCGATCTGCATTCAGCGGTGGCGGAATTTATATGGAGGGTTATGATAACCCGGAGATCCATGGCAACCGAATCCTGAATAATGAAGCAGTGGAAGGGGAAGGAGGAGGCATCTTTATAGAGAGTATCGCTTCCCTCCCAAGCAGCCCTGTTGTATCCAAGAACCGGATTGTGGGTAACAGGGCAAAAAATGCTGGCGGTGGGCTATTTGTAGGTAATAGGTGTGAGTCTCCTGTGCGAGGTAACATCATTGCTGACAATATTTGCCGGGGAGATGGTGGTGGGATTTATGTATCCAATTCCTCCCCATCTTTGACAGGGCAGAACAGGATAACAGATAATACTGCCTGGCGGGGTGGGGGAATATTTGCCCAGAACGCTTCCCCCATTATTCAGGGCAATAGTGTAGAAAAGAATTCAGCCCAAAAAGGTTGGGGGATATATGTGGACAAGGAAAGCATGATACAGGAGAGTGAAGATATTAGCTGGCCCAGGTTCAGTGTTCCTCCCCATAACGAGAACACCAATGCTTACCATAAAAACAGTCATGAAGAGGATTCCGGGGAAGGGATTGATGTGTTTTTTGCCTGATGTTGGATGGCATCTGTGTAGTTTTTTGATTTTTTTAAAGGATATTACACAAAACATGGAGAACTTTATTTAACCGGTCAATTTCTGCCATTGAATGCTGTTGTGAGTATATCTTCTTCACTGAAAAGGAGGGTTAGGAAATGACTAAGGGGTGGGAGGAAATTTTGAGGCAGGGTTCTCCCCAGGATGTTGCAGAAGCTATTGAGGCAGGGAGAGGTGTTAATGCTGAAAATGAAAATGGGTGGACACCTCTGATGTATGCAGCCCAGGCCAATGAAGACCCGGAAGTTATCAGGGTTTTAATTGAAGCCGGTGCTGACGTGGAGGCCAGAAATGTCTATGGCAGGACTCCCTTAATGTATGCTGTCCGCTGGAACAAGAATGAAGATGTTATAAAAGCTCTCATTAAAGGCGGAGCTGACATAAATTCCATGGACAAGACTGGCTGGACGCCTCTAAAGTATGCTGACAATAATCCTAATCCTAAAGTAAAGGAGTTGCTCCAGGAGGCTGGAGCTGCCCTGGGGGGGGCAGATGAAGAAGAGGACAGGGAAGATAGAGCAGTAGAGGGTGAAGGGAACATATTGACCCGGGAGGAGGGTACCGGTATGAAGCAGGAATGGAATGAACTTTTGCGGAATGGGTCCCCTGATGAAATAATCAGATCAATTCAGTCCGATAACAAAATCAATGAAGTCAATGAAGAAGGGTGGACCCCACTCATCAATGCTGTTCGCTGGAACAAGGACCCGCAAGTCATCAGGGCCCTTTTAGATTCAGGAGCTCAGGTGAATGTTGAGGACAAGAATGGCTGGACCCCAATAATGCATGCTGCCAAGAACAACAATAACCCGGAAGTTATCAAGATGCTT
>PUNT01000037.1 GCA_003551905.1 Halanaerobiales bacterium | reverse complement strand
CTCTGCCATTCGGGCTATAAGGGGGAGGTCAGGCCGCAGCAATGGTTCTCCTCCACCTATGGCCAGCTGAAAAACACCCCATGCAGCAAGGTTTTTAACCACCTGAAGCGCCTCAACAGTATGCAGCTCATGGAACCCCTGCTCATGATGACGTCGGGCATAGCAATCTGGACAGTCCTGCAGGCAGCGAAACGTTATCGCCCAGTGAACCGTTTCTGGAGCAGAAAGAGGGGAGCTACCATTTTGAAGCAGGGAAAAAGAAGGTACACGAGGTGCCTTTTTGGGTTTAGACACCAGTTTCTCTGCAGGGTTGCGAGAATCGTCCTCTGCTGATGCAGTCCCCCGGCAAATTTTAACTATTCCCAGGTCCAGAAATTGCTGCAAGACCGCGCCTGTATCATTTCTATGTTTTATGGAAGACTTTTTTCCTTTGTCCTTGCCCGGGGAAGCAGACAGCAGATCCTCTATGTTCGCAGCATGTTTTTCTTCCAGGAGAGAGAGTAAGTTGAATGCGTCTGGGTCAACATCTACTACCGTACCGTAATCCCGATGAAATACTATTCCTCCCCAAGATTCCCTCCGCAAGCGGATTTCCTTTGCTAGACAGATGGTTTTTTTGTTCAGTGACTTGCCATCCTTATTATTCACATTAATGTCTTCTTCCAAAGCATCACACCCTAACAAATAGCTGGATTTGCAACTTCTTCCGTAACCCAAGAGCAGGCAAACATGAGAGTTTAACAGAAGGAAGCCACTTGCTGGAGTATTATTTCATATTAATCAAATCTTTCTTATGGCACTTGTTAATGCCAAGGGGTAAGGAAGTCTTTTTTATAAGTTGTTGAATTTCCCTGGCGGTTTCCATCAAGTTCTGTTTGAATGGCTCCTTATCTTCACTGGCCCTTTCTTCTTTTGTAACACCCGCATTGCCATAGTAGAGAAGGTTCTCCTGAACATCCCGGGCGAGAAAAGAAAAAGAGACTGTTTTTTGTGAACGGCTGCAGTTGTTAATATAGTGCTTTTCCGAAGATTCTATGGATGTGTTGGTGGGTAGGGCATGAAAATCCAGGTCAAAGGATGTACCGGGTTGAAACCCTGCATTTTGCCGTGATTGCTGCCACAGGCTTATTAATTCATACTTTGTTCTCCTGTAAGAAATATCTGATACTGATCATTTCTTTTTAAATTGCTCCAGATAATAATATGTAGGCTCATAATCAGGAAAACCGGTTTTTAACCACTTTAATATGGCAATAGCTTCTTCTTCATTGCCCTGGTTATATTCCAGCCGGGCTTTGAGAATATAGAGGTGGAAATCGGAATAGGTTTTTTCAGCTTCCTTTATTAAGTCCAGTGCACCTGAATAATCCCCTTCAAGGGCCAGGGTTTGGCTGTACCAGTAGGCGAATACTCCCTGGGAAGGAGCCAGTTTCCAGGCTTTTTCCCAGAGTGGACCGGATTCTTGCCATCCTTCTTCCAGGACAACCTGTCGGGCTATTGCCCCTGTCCAGTTGGCCTTCAGCTGCTGGTAGAATAAACCTGAACCGGAAAAGGCAGTAAGGGAAATAAGGATAATAAGTAAAACCATGACTGTAGAGATTTTTTTTCCATATTTCCTGTATGCAGTTGCAGGGGCGGGAATGGAGCCCAGGAGCATGAAGAACAAAAGAGCTGTAGGAGCAGTGTGGAGGGGGGAATCCCAGCCAGCCTGTAGAACCAAGACGCCAAGAGACAGGGCAATATACCTATAGCCTTGAGACCAGGCCTTGCAAATAGCCCATATTGCAATACTTAAAAAAATAAGCCCGGGAATGATCCCTAGTTCAACAGCAAATTCAATCCAGTCGTTGTGGGCATGTACAGGTAGGGCCAGGGGGGCTCCTTCTTCCAAAGCCAGTCGGGCAACTCCTTCAGGATACATTCCGCGAAAGCTTCCCAGACCGTATCCTGACCAGGGGCGAGACTTGATCAGTTCCCAGCTGGCTTTCCAGAAAATTAACCTGCCTTCGATTGAATCCAATCCCTTTCCCATATAAAACCCTACAGAGAAGCTCCCGGCCACAATACACAGGGGGAATAGTAAATAAAGGGCCTTTTTAACCCTTTCTCCTTCTGGCATTTTAAAAACTTTGCTTGCAAACTGAACTATCAGGCCCAGGGCTAAAAATAGGGCCCCGGCTCTACTGCCGGTAGCAATAATTGCCAGAACCAGACCGATGAGAGCTAATAGTCGCCATTTTTTATTAGAAATCAGGTCAGGCCACTGGGTAAGAAAAAAAATAGGGACCAGAAAAGCTGCTACCAGGTTAGGGTTGCCCATTGTTCCATAAACCCGCCAGGTACCATGGGTTCCTGTCCAGAGATAGAAGGGATCCAGACCTAAAAATTGTAAGAGTACCAAAGCCCCCTGAATCCATCCCAGCACGATCCAGATCCGAAGCAAGAATTTGATTTTGTTGCACATCACTAAGAGGGTTGCAAGACCTGCTGAAGCCACAAGGCCTGTAAACAGGAAAGAGTCCAGGAGATGGCGTTGGGTGCTGGTGGGGACCTGGGGCAGAATGAGCCAGGGCCAGAAAACCATTAAAAAGAGGATAAGAATCCAGGGGCCCGGCAACCGGGCCCCTGGATCTATTTGTTTTTTTATCATAAATACCCCGAACAAAAGAGGGATAGATGTCCCCAGGACAAGAGCCATTTCTTTTTCTGGACCAAAAGGGTTATATGTATCCGGCATGACCAATAAAACTACAGCTCCTAGCCAGAGAAATATTAGAACCCCCAGAAGACAGTTCCTTTTTCCTGCTTTCTGTTTGCAGGATAATATGGCTTCTTTTACTTGCAAGGACATATCTCCCTCCTGATAAATCTAAAACTTAAGAATTAAAGGTCAAGGGGTGGTGGCTTTAAAGGTTCAACCCATTCTGCGTTAGGTGAGGGCAGCCAGTAATTAACTGTTAGTCGTTGCCAGTCCTCACCCACTTCCGGGTTCATGGCTACAACTGCTCGCTCCACGCCTCTCATTCTGCCCAGCATCAAATCTTTTATCCGGACATAGATGTGTCCTGTATCTGATGTTTGTGTTTCCCGTTGGTCTTCATCTATTTCGTCTTCTGCTGTGTAAGTGGCCCGGGCCTTGCCTTCCTCATCGGTATTGAATTCCCCAGAACTAATCTCCCCGTGTTCAGAAAGGTCCACATCCTCAGGTGACCGCCACATTATAGGGGTCTGCAGAGTCCATTCTACTGGTTTGTCTGGTTGAGGGCCATTTTCAGGAAGCTCAAACTCCAGATAGTCCAGGAGACGCTGTCTGAAGGGGCCGGTTTCGTGATAGAAGTCCACCTGAACGGTGGCATAGCTTTCATAATCTGGCGGGTCTACTATTTCAAGCTGTTTTTTGTGTATAAGGTCAGGGTCTAGTTCCAGGTCTATTAGGTAACTGTAAAGGTACTGGGGAGCAATAATGCATTCCTTGGCCGCTTCTTCATAATCAGTTGGCACTCCTATGATTCTACCGACCCACCCTGTAACCATCCGCCGTATATTTTTTCTTTTAAATATTGCTGTTTCCACCTCACCACCCATATCTATTGCAGCGTAATTGAAGGCATAATTAAGGAGGGTAAACTGAAGGGGATCCAGATAACCATCGCCCCAGGCATCAGGCTGGGAACCTCCCCGCTCCAGAGATAGATAATAGAGGAGGGCTGGAAGAACTTCATGAGGATAGAATTCATCTCTTTCCTGCATTAACGCGTCAGTTATGATATAAAACCATATGTGTGTCCAGACGTTGTTGTAATCTAGCATTATTATTTCTGTGGATTCATCAAATCCTGCCTGATTCAGAGACTGGAAGAATGAATCTGCGTCAACCATAATGCCCTGGGAATAGCCCTGGGCAATATCTTTAGAGTGGGCATCAAGGAAAAATGGCACCCCTGCATAAATGCATTCATAAACCAGATCCTCATGGCTGTCATCTTCTGTGTCAAAAACCGGGGCAAAGTAAGCTAGAATATCTTCTATTATGGGAGCAAGGTCCTGTCCATTGTCCAGTGCATTATATATATCCTGGGACCAGGCTTTTATTTCACTGGACGCAACGTTTTTCCCCGGCTCTATCTGAATTAAGCCAAACGTGCTAAGTTTTGCTACAGGTGATTTAATCTCATTTTCATCTTCATCAAGGTTGGAATAAAGGGGTAGCCATTGATTATCTACTAGCTTGGCCAGAGCCAGATTATTAGTACTGATGCCAGAAGGTAAATCCTCATCTTTATAATTGAAGATCAGTTTTGCAGGAGGGTCAAAATAAGTATCCTCTGGTCCTAGACTATAGGTTTTTCCTATACTTCCGTCAGGAACCGGGTCATTATTGACTTCAATGGAAAAAACAGTTCCTTCTGGTGCAGCACCAGGAGGGATCAAAAGGCTAACCAGTCCATCATCACTTTCTACTTTTACAGCATCTTTAAAAGGGTCAGTGCCATCAGTTTCAGTATCACAAGCTCCGGTGAAGAGTATGATAGTAAAAACAATAATTAGTGTAGCTGAGGTTTTCATCTGGGTTTTAGAAACAAACAGGTCTCTTAAAAGAACCATAAAGCTATAGTCTCCTTTCTCAATTTTCTAGGGATTCTTTCCATCAAACAGTGGAATAAAACACCTCCTTCTCGTATGCGTACAGTCTTGTCGCGCTGGAATATGTTCAGAATAAGCTTGATAAAATGCCAGTTGTAAAAAGTCAGGTATCCTGATAGGGGAAAGGAGCAATGTGTTGGAGTAATTATTAAAAACCCCCTGCAGACTCATTAAATTGTGATAATAAACTTAGGGGAAAATGGCGGGAATTGTAAACCTGATCTTCACCTTACAATTAATGGGTAATAAAATAAAAAACAAAAGGAATTATTATAGTATACACCATTTTCAGGGAATTACCTGCATCTAAATAACTTAAGCGATATGCAAAAAACGATTGGACTGAGAAGTAAAAATTCTTTTTTTCCTGTATTGAATAGCAGTTACTATACTTCAATGTTTGAGAGCTTAAGCAATGGATACTAAAGTCTTTTTGCAGGGGAAAGAGATCTATGGCTAAAATTTACTCTGTCCTATGACGAACGGAGTAACTAATACTACCAGCAACCTTTAGTAATACTATAGCCCTTACAAGGATGTATTGTGTAAGAAAAGCAGATTATGTATGATTTTACATAGTGCAAGATTACAGATATAATTTAATTTTTCCTTATTGAGGATAAAAAGCTAACCCAGACTAATCTTTCAAGAATTATCCGAGACCCTGTTTTAAGGAGATTCATGTTGCGGTAATGAAGAATTGGAAACGATATGTGATTAAAATGCTAACTTGTTTTTAGAAGAGCTAGCAAAACTCGAAAAAAGATAAAAAATGAGAGGGTGTGTAACCCTCTCTATTAACTCCTATTTTTATGGTCTTCAGGATGTTCGCCGATACTTATCATTCCGAATTATTTTCATCCATTATGGCGATTGTTTTTCATTAAGTGATTTTATGTAATTGGTAATAACTAATTACTGCAGAAGATAAGTGACAGAATACTTGCACTTTACAATTTCATTACTTATGATTTGTTATTTGTTTTACACTACGTGGAAATCAAGGCTAGAATTTTTATGTTTTCTTCACCAATTCTTGTCATTCTTTTTCGTGCTGTTCGTAGGAATCTATTCACGGTCCACCCTTTGAAGAACAACTGGAGTTATTCAGAAGCTCTCAATAAAACTTTTCTGTTGCAGTTCCCTCCAGGGTCAGAATTTCAAATTCTAATAGCAATCCATTGGCTTATTGTATAATTTTTCATTAATCTTTTCAGTTAGGCACTTTTCTGATACCGTACAAAGAATAACACTCACAACAAAAATCCCCCACTCTCAGAATGCCTCATCTGAACTTAATTTTTGTCTGCAAAATTTCCTTAAGTTCACTAGCGCACTTTTTTGAACAGAACATGAAAATTAAATCAATGCCTTCTTTTTTAGCATCGGATTCTCTTCCTGTTACTATTGCCCATACAGAAACGTATTGAGTTGAATCCATGCTTTTCGGAACAGCAACTTCTATTATATAAGCTTCTTTTTCTATGGGAACTTCTACATCTTGTCTGATGGTAGCGGAAAGAGAATAAACTGGAGAGTCTTGAGATATTTCCACCCCACACCAACAACAAGTTGTTGGAGGGGTTTTATATCGTTTGCCCCACTCCACATATAACCCTCCTCACAGTCATTTCTCCTTATGTGTTTCATCATTTAAACAGCTTTCGAAGTGTCTTACTTATAGCCTTGCTTACTGTTATTCTGGAATAGTAATGATCTGTCCTCTTACCCTTTCCCCCATTTTATCACGACTTAGAGACAAGGGCAAACACTAAGGCCGCAAGGTATTTCTCCTAACACCGGCGGGCGACAAGAGCTCGTCTATTACCTGAAAAAACAGGGGATTAAAATCCCTTGATATTTGGAGAAAACTTTTGAAACGGTACATACGGATTATCCATGCTTTAGTGAAAGATTTTTTATAAAACCGTCATTCAATGGCGGTTTTATGGTGTAGAATACTTTTACTAGGTTAATTAATTATGGAGCTGAATGTCCTATGGAAGGGATACAGTTGAATGAGTAGGCAGCTACGATAAGCTCTAACCTTCCTGCACAAAAACATAAGTCATCTAAAACAGACAACAATAGTTACCACTAAAATGCCCAGTATAGCTGGGTAGGAGGTGAAGCAAGGGGTGGAAGAAGTTATTATTGGTGAATATGGAACAACACTGGGAAAAAAAAGCGAAAGATTAATCATCCGGCAAAAAGGAAAGGTTGTCCGGGAAGTGCCTTTTTTTAAACTTGGAGCTCTGACATTCATTTCAAAAGGTTGTTCCATTTCCGTGGATGCAATTCGAGAGTGTGTTGAAAGAGGCATTCATATAAATTTTCTGGATTTTACCGGTCAGCCTTATGCTAGATTGTCTTCTCCAAATTTGACTGGGACTGTTAAAACCCGGCGAGAACAACTACAGGCTTATCAAGATGATAGAGGGGTAACCCTGGCTAAAGCATTTATTATCGCAAATTTAAAGAACAAACTTAATATAATTCGTTATTTTTCACGCCATCGCAAAGAGCAAAATCGGGAGGTTTTTCGAAAGCTGGAAGAGTATTTTGCTGAAATTGAAAAGAATACTGTTTTATTAGAAAAGGTGCAAGGGGCAAAAATTGATGATGTGCGGGGAGAAATGATGGGAATTGAAGGTCGTAGCGGAAGAGTTTACTGGGAAGGAGTTAAGCTTATACTGGAGGGAAATGTTGTTTTTCCCGGTCG
>PUNT01000140.1 GCA_003551905.1 Halanaerobiales bacterium | reverse complement strand
TTGTACTTCTTCACCTTCTTAAAAGACGGCGGTGAAGATCTAATCCCACGCTCCCTATTGCGAAAAAACAGTTTATACCCCTTATCTATGCGCTGGGCTATGTCCTGAATGGCTTGGGAGCCAAGGGGATTCCAATCTGAGTATCTCGGGAGTTTTTTAAGTTTTGTCAGGTGCTTCATCAGCTTATATACATTAAGGCTCCTGCCGTATAATTTATAATACCGCTTGTGCAAAGCAATGCAATGGTTGTAGATTCTCCCTGCAATATTGATTTGTCGCTTAAGGTATCTATTCCGTTTGTGCGTGCCTATATAACTTGAATTTGTAGGTTTTCATTGCCCTGCACCTCCCTAAACTTGTTTTTGCTTTACAATATACTGCTTAATTACTGACAATGGAGAACCGCCTACAGTTGAAACAAAATAACTGTATGTCAGACAGTCCCCCATAACTCTGCTTGCCCAATATTTATTGGTTTTATATTCCATATTACCATTATACACCCTGAAACCAAATAATGCAACATGTGTTCTGACTAACATATGTTCGACTTATATCCCCATACCTAAAGGGCTTTACGCCGATTCTTGGTAAAGGAACTGACTGAAAACAAAGGTATTCTGCTGTTAATACAACCAAAGAATTGTTTTCGGCAGCTTTTAACCAAAGATGCCAAGAATTCTCCTACCTCTAAGCAAAGCCAAGGTGTTTTCTGTACAGGAGGTAATTGACATTGATTGAAAAAATATTTTATGAAGAAAAGGACATAATCAAGGAGAAATATTTATTGAAGACATTGAAAGATGGAAAAGATTGCTCAGTACACCGTATTGAGTACCAGGACAAAACCTATATAGCTAAGATATTTCACACTGAAAACACCAGGGAAATTCAATGCTATAACCTCTTGCAGCGTATGGGAGTCCCGACTTTAAATATTTTTGATACCCAGAGGAATATATTGATCATAGAGGACCTGGACTGCAGCCAAACTCACAGGCTGGCCCGGCCGGAAGACATGGATCTTCCTGGTACCGGCCAGCAGCTGGCACGCTGGTACAACCTGTTTCATGAGGCTGGGTTTGAGTATTACCGTGACTACAAAGACAGAGGGTTTCTTAACATGGACCTGGAAATTCTTAGCCTGGAAAAAATAATGGGGGCTGTGAAAAAACTTGGATTGGCAGACAATAAAGCCATAGAAAGAGCGCTGGGCATGGTGCCTTTATTTATCAGCGCCATTAAAAAGCAAAGATTTTCTTTCGTCTATAATGATTTTTTTTATGGCAACGTTGCTCTGCCTTGTGATGAGGACGGAACAGCAATTGTCTTTGATTATAATTTTATGGTAAAGGGTATGGCCGGCAGCGATTACCGAAATGTTACTTATGGATTGGGGAAAGAAGCCCGGGAAACATTTACCCAAAATTATAAATTTTATAGAGAAACAGAAATAATTCTGGATAGGGTGGTATCAAAGCTTGTGGGAATAGTGGTCCTGGCAGAGATGGAAAAATTGCCTGAATGGGGAAAGATTGTCTTAAAAGAAGTAAATAATAAAAAGTTTCTAGAGGCGGTGGAGTCGGGTTTGCTGACAATGAGAAGGGAACTGAGGGAGTAGCCGGGAAGGAGGAATGAACCTATGAAGAGAATACTCAAAATTGCATTCCTGATTACGGGAGTTTTAGCTGTTATTTTCATAATTCTCTTGATCATATTTAACCGCGGTATGAGTGAGGTTAAGGAAATGACCATTGATGATGTGGACCTCTCCAGGATAGCCAGTGGAACTTATGAAGGTGAGTTTAATACAGGCAGGTGGGATAACCGGGTAGAGGTAACATTAGAGGACAATACCATCAAAAATATCCAGATAATAAAGGATCAGGAAGTGGCATTGCCCGATGTTTCGCCAGTTCTCATAGAAAGAGTTCTGCAGGAGCAAACCCTGGAAGTGGACATGGTTACGGATGCTACTGTTAGCAGCAAGGCTTATCTAAAAGCCATAAGGGATGCACTTCTCAGGGGGTATGATGGTGATGAGCATTGAGGAAGAAAGCAGTCTTAGGGATTTAATTCAAAGGCATCTAAAAGAGATATGCATTAACATTGGGGAAAGGCCTACAGGCAGCAGGAATAATTGGTTAACTGCAGAATATATTGCCAAATGCTTATCTGATTGTGGCTTTTCAGTAGAAAAACAGGAATTTCCCTGTCTTGACTGGGAATCAGGTCATGTTTTCTGTCAGGTAGGAGGAGTGGATGTCAAGGTTTTTATCAGCCCTTATTCCCTGCCCTTAAGAGCTGTAGCCCCTTTTACCCGGGCAGGGACCATAGAAGAACTGGCATCAGAAAAATTCCAGGGCAAAATAGCTCTTCTGACAGGAGATCTGTGCAGTGAACAGCTCATGCCCAAGAATTTTCCCTTCTACAATCCGCCCAAACATCAGGAAATTATCAGGCTCCTGGAAGAAAAAAACCCGGTGGCCATTGCTTCTATAACAGCCAGGGATGCTAAAGGGGCCGGTTCATTATATCCGTTTCCTTTAATTGAAGATGGGGATTTCCATATACCGGCAGTTTACATGAGTGAAGAAGAGGGAAAAAAATTTCTCAACCGTTCCAGTTCCTATGTAAATTTACAGTTTGATTCGCAAAGAATTGATGCCCGGGGTTTTAATGTAATCGGTAAAAAATCAGGGGATACCAGCAGGAGGATTGTTTTTTGTGCCCACCTGGATAGCAAAAGGGGAACTCCAGGTGCCCTGGATAATGGTTCAGGCATAAGTGTTCTTTTAGCCCTGGCCTATCTACTTAAAGATTATCAGGGGAGTATAGGTATTGAAATAGCAGCCTTGAATGGTGAAGATTATTATGGGGCCTCCGGGCAGATCTTATACCTGGAGGAGAAACAGAGAGAGTTGAAAGATATAATCCTGGCCCTTAATTTTGATGGGGTTGGATACCGGGATAAGAGTACAGCTTTTTCCCTTTATGGAGTAGATGAAGAAATTTCTGGACTGATAAAAGATGTTTTCTTCCGGGAGTTTGATTTTATAAAAGGGGAAGGCTGGCAGCAGGGTGATCACATGTTATTTGTGAATAATGGTGTGCCGGCTGTGGCAAAAACCTCTGAGAACATGGAGGAAATAATGGAGAATATTGTTCACACTGAAAAGGACAGGATATATCTGATCAGTACAGATGAGCTGTGTAGAATAGCTCAAGCCTGCGAAGAGCTCCTGGAGCAGCTTAACAGGCTTGTGGAAAGGAAGTGAATTTCTTTGGTAAAAAAAACCATGACCAGGGAAGAGGAAATAATAAATGCCATACTTCATGGCATTGGCCTGGGCCTGGCCATTGCTGCCCTTGTGGTTCTAGCTGTTCTGGCTTCTCTTCATGGGACAATCTGGCACAAGATAGGCTATGCAGTTTATGGTTCAACACTGGTAATTCTTTACCTATCATCTACTCTCTATCACAGTTTTCCGCCGGGCCGGTGGAAGGATATACTGCGAGTTTTCGATCATTCAGCTATTTTCCTCCTCATCGCCGGCACCTACACACCGTTCACTTTAATTGTTTTACAAAGCACACTGGGCTGGACTATTTTCGGAGTGGTCTGGGGGATTGCCCTGCTGGGAATTACCGGTAAGGTTTTCTGGTTACAAAAATTTGAAATACCCTCGATTATAATGTATGTGATTATGGGCTGGCTGGTAGTAGTTGCCATCAGGCCCCTCATAGAAGCCCTGGACACTATTAGTCTCTTTTTGTTGGTGGCAGGAGGTCTTTTTTATACTGTGGGCTTGCTTTTTTATGCCCTAAAAAAATTAAAGTACAATCATGCTATCTGGCATCTCTTTGTTCTGGCCGGCAGTATTAGCCACTTTTTCACCGTGCTCTTTCTCCTGCCCAAACATTAATTTTCAGAGGTGTTGAATGTGTGGATGGGGGCAGCAGCTGTGTGTTTTGATGAGGAGGATAAATTGCTCATGGTTTTTCAGGGGAAAGCCTGGGAGAAAAACGCCTGGGCTGTGCCTTCAGGAGGGCAAAAAGATGGCGAAACACTGGAAGGGTGCTGTGTCAGGGAGGTACAGGAGGAAACAGGTTATTTAGTCCGGGTGAAAAGAAAGCTCCAGGTAAAAAATATAACCTACGGTCATATCTCTGCTCAGGTGCATTATTTCCTGGTAGACAAAGCTGGTGAAAAAAAAGAGATAAATGATCCGGATAAAGTAATCCATGATGTTCGCTGGATAGGGGTAGAAGAGCTGCAGGAGCTCTCATTGGGTTTTCCCGAAGATAGAGAGTTTTTATTGAACTTGATAAAGGCACAGCAAGGCAGATGATTTTTTAGTTCGGATAATGGGCCCTATCAGTACTGATAACGGTTTATTTCCCTGATTATCTGGTTCAGATTTTTCCTGTCCTTGAGTCTAAACAAGTACAAAACCAGCAGGAAGCCCAGGATCAAAAACAGAATTAAGCCTACAGCCAATCCCAGGATGAGGGCAAACCTTTGTGGTTCCACCAGCCAGATCATCCAGGAAGGGAGATCTGCTGCAGTACTATGTCCACTGTAAGCATGTGGAGCATGGGCCAGGCCACCAGCTGCGTATTTCCTGGAAATTGCCAGCCCCCCCAGGGATAGGTGCCCGGCAAAGGTTATTCCGCCCAGGCCCAGCAGCAGGGCCAGGACCAGCCCTCCCAGTCCCAGTAAGCCAAAGGTAATACCTCCCAGTGCCAGTCCTCCTGCTGCAACTCCTCCTAGAGCCAAAAATCCTACTGCTATACCACCAATTGCCAGAAGCCCTTCGGCAATTGAGCCAAAAGCAATTATGCCTTTAGCTACATGGGGCTTGCCTGTTTTAGGATTGAATCCTGTGGCAATACTGATAAGAGGCAAATTCCAGAGCTTCTTTTGCGATTGGATCTGAAAGTTTTTCACCCGGAATGAATACAGCAAAGCGTTGATAAAGCCCATGTTTTCATAGGTATTTGCATAATTTTCCATGAATTCATGGGCAATTTCTTCCGGACTGCCCAGGTCTTTGAGAACCTCTTTCAGTGTCTTTTTCTCCTGAGCTTCGTCTATGGTTGATTTTAACTCAAAGGCGATCTCCTTCTTCAAGCTATCCTGCAAGTACAGATTCTTTAAAACTCTCATAAGGTAACTTTTATCTATCTTTTCCATGCTCGCTGCCTCCTAAAATTTCCCCCACAGCTTCAATGTATTTATGCCATTCATTTTCCAGATTCTGCAGTTGTTCTAAACCTTTAGCTGTTATCCGGTAATATTTTCGGGGTTTTTTTTCACTCATCTTCCAAAAACCTTCCAGATATTTTCCTTTTTCCAGTCGGTGCAGGGCTGGGTACAGAGAGCCTTCTTTGATCACGAAAAATTCATCAGTCAATTTCCCCAAACGGGAAATTATTTCATATCCATAGCTTTCTTTTTCCTTTAAAAGGCTCAAGATGAGAAGATCCAGTGTTCCCTTAAGTATTTCTCGCCGAAAAACCACAGGCAATTACCTCGCATTTCTATATACATAGAACATCTGTATATATAATAACATTGGCAGGCAAAAATTGCAACAAATTATGGGAAAAATTGTGGCACATGAAAATTTGAGGAGGAAGAAGCTTCTGTTGGTGGTATTAATAATGTAAGAGAGAAAAGTACAGGTGGTGTATATGTGGGAAAACTTTTAGAGTACCTCTATTCTGTAAATAAAAAGAGATTATTCCACCCTCAGTACCTGGTGGTTCCCCGACTCAGGGATGGTCATGCCTTGCTGGAAGGACTGGCTGCTAAGTCTGGTAGCTGGTTTAACATCCGGCCGGTGACACCCCTGGACCTGGCTCGGCAAACTGCAGAAGGGGAACTGGAGAAAAAGGGGCTGGAGGTTTACTCTAGGGGACAGCAGATGGCCATTGTGGAGAGTTTACTGAAGGAGATGGCGCTGGAAGGTGAACTGGAGTATTTTGCTCCTTTGCAGGGGCGGATTAGTTTTTGTCAACTTTTGCTAAAGACAATTGAAGAGCTGAGCCTGTCCGAGTTAAAAAGTCAGAATTTGCAGGCAGAAAATTTTGTAAATGTGAAGAAAGGCCAGGAAATAAAAAAGATACTGGCAAACTACCAGCAAAAAATGGCAGATGAGGGGGGTGTGGATGCTCCTGCTCTCTATGAAATTGCACTTAAAGTAAGGGATGATTGTTTTGAAGATGAAGCCATCTTTTTGATTCCCGGCCGGCTTGAATTACCACCTCTGGCTAGAAGATTTCTGGAAAAAGTCACAAAAGGACGGCAGGAACTCCTGGCCGGGGATCCTGTATTTCACTTACCAGAACCACCGGGTTTCTGGCAGCCTGGTATTGAAGAGGAAGATGGAGAAAATCCAGCTTCCTGGCTTTTTTCCATCTCTCAAGCACCTGAAGCAAAAAAAGAAGAACTGCAGGTTCAGGGAGCGTACAGCATCAGTTCAGAAGTACGACAGGTTTTCCGCTCTATAATGGAGGAAAACTTACCACTGGATCAGGTCCTCCTCTGTTACACTCAGGGGAATAAGTATATACCCGAATTGTTCACAGCTGCCAGCCGGTTGGAGATGCCGGTTACTTTTGGAGAGGGGATTCCAATATATTTTTCCGGGCCAGGGCGACTGTTGCAGGGTATCCTGGAGTGGTTTGACAACAATTATGCTTCATCTATCCTTTACCGGCTGCTTCTGAAAGGAGATCTAAATGTAGAAAATCACCGACGCCTGGCTGTGTTGCTCCGGCGGGCAAATATTGGCTGGGGCAGGGAGAGGTATTTTTCCTGTCTCCCTGGTTTGCAGGAAGAGTTAACAGCAAAATCAGAAAATTCAGAGGAAGAAGGGCGGACCCGTTACTATCAAGAACAAATACAGCTTATAGAGGGCTTGTTGAAGGTAATTGGGGATCTATTGCGTCCTCTGCCAAAGGCAGATTCTCAGCAGGAGATAGATTTTTCTGAAATGATCCTGAGACTTGGGGAAGTGATGGATAGATACAGCAGCATAACTTCGGAGATGGATGGTGCAGCCCGGGAAGGGATTATGGAGGAACTGAAGGAAATAGAAAAAGCGGCCCCAGCAAAATTAAGGCAGGAGGAGGCTTTGAACCGCATTGCCCATGGACTTGAGAAGCTCTATACAGGTGCTAAGAGCCCTCTACCCGGGCATTTGCATATTACTCATTTCAGGAGAGGTAGTTTTATAAGTCGGCCCCGAACTTTCCTCCTGGGACTGGATGCAGGCAGTTTTCCCGGCAGCGGTATAGAGGACCCTCTGCTTCTGGATACGGAGAGAAAAAAGCTGGGAGATGAATTACTGTTGATGCAGGATGAGCC
>PUNT01000191.1 GCA_003551905.1 Halanaerobiales bacterium | reverse complement strand
CTGGCTTTATTGAGTTCTCCACATTTCGGACATTTTTGACTGGTATGTTTATGGTTAACATATTCAACCTTTATTCCCAAAAGAAATGCCTTATACGCGATGAAACTAGCCAGCCGATAGAAGGACCAGCTATGCAGGTTCTTTTCGTTTTTACAGCTTGTTCTTGCCGTTTGGCGTTAGTTGGCTTGTAGTTGGGAGTCACATTTGATAATATTTTTTAATGCTTCAGTGAGTAACGCTACAATATCATCAGGTTCAGCAAATTTTAAGCTTCCATGTTTAGTTGTCAACCTCTCTACCACTTCTTGTTTTATGCCCCTAAGCCTAATACGATTCTTATACAGATATTTAGCAAGATTAAGAATATCTTGCCTAACCAAATTAACTTCGAAGGAGGTGCTACATTTTGCTAGGGAGAACATGTCATCACATATTTCCCATGGATAGTTAAGTGAAACCCCTGCATTAATTGCTGATGTCATGATAGCATTTAACCATGTAGAATAATAGGGGCCAGCAACCCATACCCTTGGCCACCTTTCTCCATGTCCATCGCAACTCTTTGTGGTGTGTACTCCTGCTGCATTCATGGCTTTAACTAGTGGCGCAATCATTGGGTCTATCTGGATTAAAGGTATCTTCATACCATGAACTCGTCTGCGAAACCACTTCCATTCCCTATGGTGTTTAAGCGTAATTGTTTCAAATCTACTTAGAACACCATCATTATAGTTCAAAATTCTCATACGTAAATCTGGACTCATATTTAGATCAAGCTGGAGATTCACTAACTTCTCTTTTTTTGTTCGTTGATCAGCGTCATCGACATATCCAATATCTAAAGTTCTCAAAAGCTTGTCTAAGAAAATGAAATCATCGACATGCATGTTGTCTGAAGCCATTAACTTATGCGGATTATCCGCAACTATTTCTACAAAAAAGCCCCTATCTTGCAGGCAGTCTTTAATAAATATGGTCTCCTCAAAGATCATACACTAACACCTCACTCTCCATTTAATAAAAGCCTTAGGTGAGATGCTCTTCTATTTTTATGGCCTTCCAAATTATAAATTTGCTAAATATTATCTATCAATAATTGCTTAATCTTTCCTTCAATAAGAGCTTTACAAAACGCTCAGTTAAAGACTTTAACTGTTCAATGCGCATTTCAGCCATCCAAGTCTTTTCCCCCTTGCTATTATTATTCCATACTATTACACCTACAATTTCGCCCCGGGAAGCTATAAATTCCAGATTTGAATGTGCAATTGCATTTCTTAAATATCTAAATAGCTCACACATTGTTTTGGCTTGCGGAAAACAGCCTTTCACCTTTGGAACTTCCCAGCCATCGGCTACTAACTGTTCTAACGGGGTTTCTGGTATAGACTCATAATATCTCTGTTGGGGAAAAACCAGTAAACCTAGCATTGAATTTATTAACTGAGTAACCTCATACCCTTTTTTTTGATCCTCAGTCAACTCTTCAATTAATTTTAAGTTCTCCATTGTCCTTTCAGCGAAATCCCGGACAACATCCATATATTCCATACTACCCCTCCTCTATCATTAAATAATTTTTTGGGGACCAGGCAAACAATTTAGAATCATCAATCGCTACTCTCCCCGGGAAAAACAGGTTTACCTCCCGTAATTTTCACGGACCTTACTCTAAATCTAATTCTTGAAATTTATTTTCCAGATTCAGCCAGCCCCTGTGCCATTTCCCCTACCCCATATTCCTTCTCCTGGCCTTTAAATATTACTTATACCTTACCCCTTACCAACAATGTATCAATCCCTGTCATCTCTTTTTTACATAATTTCTTGATACCAGTTCTCCAGGATCCGGTTGAAGTTTACCGGATCTTCCAGGTTGGCAAAGTGGCCCACATTTTCCATTTCAACAACCCTACCCCATTCTGAGCTTTCCAGAACCTGTAGGGTCGCCCCCAGAACCCTGTTCATGGCTTTATCATGTTGGCAACGAATCAAAAGAATAGGCAGTTCTGCTTCAGCTAAATCATCGAGATAGTTGAAATTGTAAACATTGTAATGGCCATTTTTTAGGGCTGGCTTCGAAGCCTCCTGGGCCATTTTTAAAATCCTTTCTCTTACTTCTGGTATTTTGCTGACCATAGAACCCGCCAGTTTGCTCAAAACAGGAATCAGGTTGAGGCTGATCATTAAATTCAGAGACAATACCCCTATTTTTTCAAAGAAGGGACTGTAATTCTGACGCCCGGTAATACCAAAAGTAGCCAGTGACAATAGTTTTTCCGGGGCCTCCCTGAGCATCTGATAGCCTAAAAGGCCCCCCATGGAATTGCCCACCCAGTGCACTCCGGTAAGACCCAAATGGTCAATGAGGCTAACCGCATCTTCAGCCATTACCTCCAGAGAAAAAGTTTGCCGATCAGCAGGCTGGGGATAACTAGAATCTCCGTGGCCCCGCAAGGAAAAAAGCAAGACCCGGTGCTTATCACTGAAATATCTTTCCTGCTCTGAAAACTGCCTCAAATTCATAGAAAAACCATGGACAAAAGCAATAACCGGTTGTCCTGGGGGCCCAGTTAGGCTATACTCCATTTTCACCCCGCCAATATCGATATGATTGATATGCAACCACCTCCTATTTTTTTGCTTTCCCTGGCATCAACAGTCGATCTTACTTAAGGAACTTTTCGGGCCTTGCTAAACTCAAGTGCTCCGGAAAAAATATTTCATTTACCTTTTCCTCTGTTTGACCCATCCTGGTAGGATGGGACTCAGCACTACTCCCCCTTTTGCTTTAAAAAACTTTCAAAATATAAAAAAAGAATACATTAAACGACTATAAGAAACAGGGATAAAAACTAATAATCAGCTACTTTGTTCATGTAAGACTATAAAAGACAGGAAAGAACTGGCACAGGAGACAAACATACCCCTGGCAGAGCTAAATAAAGTTGCAAAAATGTCTGACCTCACTAGAATATTTGCAGTTAAAGCAACAAGAGCACAATTATATTATGAGGCAGGAATTAACACTGTAGAAAAGATAGCAGCTTTAGACCCCAATGAATTAAGAAGTATAGTAATCAAATATGCAAAAGAAAGTGATTTCCAGGGGATACCTACATTACCAAAAGAAGCTGAAGCTACAGTTAATCTGGCAAGAAAATTATATGCAGTAATTTATTTTTGATAAGACAATAGTAAATGCCTTGCTATAACAGTACCGGTGGTACAGTCCCTGGAGCAGTCAACCGACTCCAGTAGAGAGCGTGCATTGAGTAAGTCGTCTGCAAGCAGTGTTTGGGCGGCTTTCTGCTTTCACAACAATTCTTGCAACATGATTGAGGCAGGCTCAATATCAATATCAATTCTGTGACTTGAGCGTAATCCTTTCAAACATTCAATATACAACCTGGCTAATTGGGCAATTGTGCTTTCATCTGAAATAAGATAGGATTTTTCCACCACCTGCCGTTCAGCCGTTGACAGGTAGTAATAGGCTCTTTTTGAGCCATAGACAACCTCACCTCGACGCATGGCAGCGGCAAAGAAAATCAGTTTACGCACTTCTTCCAGCAAAGATTGAACTTGAAACTCGTCACCCCTTTTGCATCCCTTGAGCGCATCGTGGATATAGAATGGGAACGCCCGCAAGTGCTTTGCAATTTCATTCTCAATTTCTTGCTTTGGCTTTGGCGGATTCGTCTTAGCAAGTGCTGGTTCTAAGCTTCCCATTCGATCAAAGATAATTCTGTATTTAGAATACGGCATCTGTTCTGCCACGTACCTCAATTGGCTAAAGATGATATCTATTTCCAGGCCAATGGGTGGGAACGTGGATTTGCCAAAAAGAGCCGCTATCATTTTACAATTTCCCCAAACTCGGTCCAGATAATGAATTGGTTGGCCAACAACAGCTATGAGTTCATGTCGCAATGCGAACGTCTTGTCGAAAGCTTCAGCACTGCTCTGCGTTGCCACACCAAGGTCAATATCTGAGAAATCATCTTGATGGGCGTTGACTAGTGAGCCTGACAGAAAAACACCCTCCACGCTGGATATGCCCTTCAGCATAGTAGTGATAGCATTTAGAGCTCCATGCTGAATCACCATGTTTTTCCCTCCTATAAAAATAAATCTTTACCCCAAAAAGCCCCCTCGATACGGTTAGTTTAGCATTGTGTAATTCATGCTTCATACGATGACAACTTGAATTGTCCTCTGTTGACACACCCACTCCAAGGCGCTATCCCCTTTACCAACCACAATGGTCACCTTCGGAGTAACAGCATACTGCCTTTGGAACATGTCCATCCCAGCTATGGCTTGGCCAATCACGTAATGGTTGAGTGCTGATTTCACTTCAATAATCTCAACATCGGAAGCAATTTCAAGTCCCTCCAGAAAGAGCGAACGATTTGGTTAATACCTAAGCACTCCTGGTTCTATAACTTCTTCTAGTGGAATCGGACACCATCTATATACCTTATGCTTGAACCATGAGGCCAGTCACCTTTCCCCCCAGGACCTCCCATTGGCACTTCAGCATAAATTGTTCCACCTGATTAATCGTGATACCGTTTCAGAAGTTTGTCCTCGTGGGTCTTGGGTTTCCAATTTACAATAGGTTCAGATGGAACCTGAGCACCACTTGTGGAGTATGACCTGGCAAGTAACCGGAATACCCTATTAATCAACTTGGGACTCCCATCCCCAAGCTTTGTGCACAGCCTGAACCCCATGTTACGCCATGTCAATTGTTTAAGGGTGGCATCTGTGTACACCCGTTTTCCGTGGCATCCTCCCATCCAGCACAAAATTGCCCACAGCGTTTTTCATCCGGGGGCCTCCTAACATCAACATCATATTCCAACTCAGCTATGGTTTGTTCAACAAATTTAAACTCTTTAAATTCACAAATATTCTTCACTCCCGTAATATGCCAAACTTCTCTGCGTATGAGCGTCACTTTTTCAAAATGATTTTAGTTCTAAGTACAGCTTTACCGCCTCTTTTATCTTTTTCTTTAATTCTTCTGATTTAATACTTCCGCATATTTCACCTAATCTATCTTTTGAAATAGCTTTTAGTTGATGTGCCATCACAATTGAATCCTGTGATAACCCTGAATCAGATGCTTTTATAAACACTTCAATTGGATATATCTTTCTTCCTGATTTCCTTGAAGTTATCGATAATACTGTAACTATGGGTAAAGCCTGATTAACTTCTTCTAAAGATATAACCAGAACAGGTCTTCTCCCAGCCTGTTCCGATCCTTTTGATGGATCTAAATTGGCCCAAAAAATATTCCACTGATAATTCAACCTGAATCTGCCTCCTTCGATGATTCTTCATCGGAAACAGAAAACGCGTTCATACTATCACAAAGGTCTTCCATAAACAAAGAATCATTTGAAGCTTCCACCATTTCTTCATAAAGCTTTTCTTTTTCTATATTTTCTATATACTTTTCTAATGCTTCCCTTACTCCCGCATTCATTGAATTTATATAATTATTATTCGCGCATGCCTTTAATTTTTCTATCAAATCAACAGGAAGAGAAAATGTGATATTCTTTAATTTCGAGGACATACCCTACACTCTCCTCATATCATTATTGTGCAATATTATTGTATCATATTATGGTTATTATGCAATGGTTTTCTGGAAAACGAACACTGCTAGCCTAAAATGTATGATTCCATGGAAATGCCTAAACCTCCATTAGCAATGTAATCTCCTCGTCAGCAGTAGCATCGAGGTGTTGTGGTACCAGTAATGGGTGAAGGGATGTGCCATTCTTCCCAAAAAGATGGATAAGATGACCTGTTCATAATTTACAAAATGAATCGGCATACCGTCCTGGATCAAATTAGCCGAATGTTTTCTTGAAATCATCTTTCCCTGATTGGGCACAAGATTACCTGGGAATTGCAGCTTAGCTGTTATTCGGTCATATTTAAAAAAAGTGAACAGCAACGCTGGATGTTTGTGTAAAGAGTTAATGGCTCTATTTGGGGCTGCCGTTAAACCTGACTTGGTTTTCAGGGTAGTTCACTGGTTCACCTGTGCGTAAAGAGATCTCATCAAAAACAATTTTTGCCTCTGGTGTAGAGTAATCATAAGGAGAGACGATTTCTCCTTTGTATTCAACCATGTAATGGAGATGAGAATACTCTCTTTTCCCGTCAATCAACCAGGCTACTTCCTCTCCAGTAGTCACCATCTGGTTTTTTTCTACTGTAATTAAGTTCAACTGATCCTCAGCATCCTCTCCTTCTCCAAGCATTGGTTCTAATGCCAGTATAACAGTCATGTCTTTATTGATAGAAATAATGATACCGAAAATAACACATTCGGGGTTATATGGGTTTTCATCAACAGTTACTGAACTAATTCTTCCACTTGCAGGCGCGATCAGCTTGACAGGATTCTCTAATAATTGCGGTTCATCAGGTGTATCAATTATCAAGTCTATTCCATTGTGATATACTCCAGGTTCACCCCAATCAGGAATATTAAATGCGGCCATACGCACAATTGTTGATGGATCCTCAAAAGGAAACTCTAAAAGCACTAGGGGAATTTCCATATTGAGCAACTCGCAACCGGATAAGAAAATTAGTGTAAGAATTAAGATGCTTAACAGCCAAACTTTTGTTGACAACTTTATAACTCCCTTTCTCTTCGCGTGATCTATTTTATAATTTCATCTTGGATATCCATCTGTCAAAATTTAGCAGGTTTATCCACATTCGCCTTCTCGTTTTAGTTCATTTTGTTTCCTTCTCTGTCCCTGTATGAGGTACAATCGCACTATAATCCCTCTATTAACCATACTTATGCCTAACTAAAGATATCATATACAATACCTCAATATAATTCTGCCTTCCTTCAACGATTTTTGACAAGAGATTCCTCTATACATCCAAGTAATGGACAAAATCTTGCCATCCAGTTTAGATGAATAGTTCTTTGAAGAAGCAGATATTATTTGCTTGATTCCACTATCTTTCATGGTTGTCATTGATGTGAGATCAGTAAAAGAAATCGTGGGTTTATCCAAAAACTGAGACCTCAAAATCCAGGCTGATTGAAATTGTTTTTCTTGCACCTTCACAAGTGAAATATCCCCATAATCAATTGATTTTAAGATTCCTCCTATATACTTCTTTGCTTCAGCAGATTGGGCTTTCCGAAAAAAAACAGTGATCAATTCGTCTAATACAAAATCACTGGTAACTATCTCATCTTTTTTCTGTTTTAATTCCAGAAATAATTCTTTTACCTTACTATGATGTTGATCCTTTTTTTGACGCTCCTTGGGGCAAGCCCCAAAGGATTCTTGGGCTGAGTGCGTAACCGCTACTCATATCTCCGCAAGCGCTAATTCCCG
>PUNT01000182.1 GCA_003551905.1 Halanaerobiales bacterium | reverse complement strand
TGGGTCATTTCTGGTTTTTGCCCTACTTGCTGGCTTTATCGGTACCCGGATTGGTAAAATTCCTGCTATGTTGTGGGGGTTGGCTATTGTACCTGTACTTTTCCTGATGGCTATACCGGTGCGGGAGCCCATGATTATTGGAGGAATATTTATCCTGGCCGGTTTTGCCTGGGCTCTGGTTAATGTGCAAGCTATGCCACTGGTTGCAGACCTAGGAGGTCGCAACCGGGTAGGATTTTATATTGGACTATATTACGTTTTTACCATGACAGGCCAGATGATAGGTCCCAGTGTTTTGGGTCTGGGAATGGATCTTTTAGGTAATCAGGGCATGTTTATAGCTGGTGCTGTTGTTTATGCCATTGGTTTTATCCTGTTGCGGGCTGGCCAACGCAGACTCGATGCTGATCCTGAAGAACTTGCCCGTAAATCCGGATTAAATGCTACTGCTTAAGTTGCAACTTTTATTTCATATCCCCACCGGCAACCTATTATATGTGTGAACAATCTGCTAACTGGACTATAGCCACAGATTTTGCTGGGACGTTTTTAGGAGACAGTGAGCTTTTTGGTACTGGTGGAATAGATGGCATGATTTATAGGACAACTGGGGCAGGTGTAGACTAGTATTAGTGGGGACTTATAACTAAGAATAATGATGCCCTTAAATCCCATGAGGATTATTCAGGGCATCATTTTTTATTTAGAAGGAAAATTGCCAGGGAAGGGGAATGATATATTAAGTATATTTTTGCTCTAATTGTTGCAAAAAAATTCGGGAGGATGTGTAAAATGGCAGGTAAAAAGCTAATAAGCACCCTTTTTTTGGTAATATGTTTGTTGATGTTTCTGCCCTGGCAAAGCATGGGAGCAGATAATACTGAGGAAAGCGTCTGGAAAACACCTACTACAATAGGAGATCTGGTTAATAGTTTTTCCGAGTTGCAGTTTATACTTTTCGATGAAACTGAGAAACTCGAAGTTCACTATATTCATGAAGGTTTTGAAGATCTTGAAGGTGTGAGGACCAGCAAGGTTTCTTTTCAGAGTTCATCCAAGGAGGAAACACATTTATTCAGGGTATGGGTTGATGAGGAAGGGAAAATAAAGAGACTCTTTGATGAAGCCTCACAGGAGGACATACCATTATTTTTTGCTGACTTGATTATGATGGGTTTTTTTGTTCCTTTTTATTTAATGGATGACATTGATATTGCAAAGGTTATTGCAGGTGAAGTAGAAAATATTCCGATAAAGCATGCTGAGACCACCCAGGAAACTATCGGGGAAACAAGACTTACTGTCCACACCTTCATAACCCAGTTCCTTGATGAGGACGGAGTTAGTGTAGGTGAGGGTACTTTTAAGATAGGAGAATTGAAAGATTTTCACATGATTGTAGGATTCAAAGTTCCCCTGGAGGACCCTGATAATGAATTTATGGAGTTTATGGTGAGCTATATTAAGCTGCGTTGATTAGTAGGAATCAAAAATATATCAAATCAGTAATATTTATGGGAAGTTAGGAGTCAGGGGAAGAACCCAGGCTTTAGCCATGACTAGAAAGCTAAATTTAATAAGCTGATGAAAGAGAAGTCTTTAGCCAGCTTTATTTTTGTCCCCAAAAACTGCAGTAAAAAGTTGTTACTGGGAGAGAGTATATCAACAACTGGCTCAGATAAGCCAGTTGAGTAAATAATAGTTAGTCAAGAGAGATAAGAACCAACAAAAAAACCCCAGACGGGGTTTTTTGTTGCCATAATACTCCAATCAGTGAGAATTATTAATATCTTCAATTATCCTGACCACCTGTTCCTGCTCTTTTTCGCTAAAAGTCAAGGGAAACACAGCAGTATTAAGGATTGCCGGGTCTCTAGACATTTCTTCCCAATCATCCTTAGATATTTTTTCCAGTTCCCCAGCCAGGGCATGCAGTTCTTCAATGAGCTCGAATAGCGATTTTTCGATAATATCATGGCCAATAATGAATGTGAAAACTGAATAAGCTTCGTTTAGAACAGGTGGAAGTATATAATTGACATAGGTTTCAGATATGATTTCCTGGGAGTTATATTCGTACTTAACTTTAACCTCCACCTGACAGTGAAATTTTATGATTTTTTCTAGGATCAGTTTGGCAGAAAAAGCAAATTCCTTACTATTCCAGGATTGTAGAGTTAATGTGCTTTCTTCTTTAATGGTTTGACCGCTCTGCACAGAAAAAGTCTTATCATCAATGGGCTGAAAGTAAAAACCTCGGTTTTGCTCCCGCAAAAACAGGGTCAGGAGTTTTCCTAAGAGAGGCAAGGATTCTGGGTTAAAAAGGCTTTCATAAATTGGTTGAAAGCTATGGGGGTGGGTGCGGGCAAAGGTAAAGGAATTTTCAATTTTTTCAGCCTGTACAGAGACTGGAAAAATTGTTATCAGCATAAGAACTAGAAGTACACAAATTATTGATCTTGATTCCATACAAAAAGCACTCCTTGGGGGCATAATTGATTCCATATTAGTTATTAATTCAAGCTATTTTTAAATTGTCCTCCCTAAATAGAAGGGAAATTGTGACCATTCGATTAATGTTTCATCATTATTCCTCACCTATGCCGGAGAAGTGGGATGAGGCAAAGGAGCTTTTGGGCTGTTTAGCAGTGTATTGCTACTGTTTTTTATGATAACTTACAAGATAAGTATAAATAGAGGGAAACGACTGCAAATAAAAAATTCAACATGTCATGTAAGAGACACATTATAAAGTGGTGGCAGCGAAATAAATTCAGAAATCTAATGGATTAGATGAATTTTTTTTATTTACAGGAAGGTGTTTTTAAAAAGATGGCGAAATTACTTCATAAATACAAAACTACAGCAAAAATTTGAAAATTTTTCTTGCCATAGGGAAGGATGATAAAAATAATCACACGGGGATCATCAACAAGGAAATTGCTGAGCCTGGTGGAGCGGCAATTGAGTGCCAGTCCCAGACTTTTTAAAGTCTTTAAAAACTGTTTTACCAATACAATCAAGACAACAGTTGAATATGTGCCGGATGGAACTGTATTCATGGTAACTGGAGATATACCGGCGATGTGGTTAAGGGACTCTGCAGCCCAAATCAGGCCGTACCTGTTGACGGCTAAGGAAGATGTTGAAATAAGGAAAATAATAAGAGGTGTAATAAAAAGGCAGTTTTTATATATTCTCCACGATCCCTATGCTAATGCCTTTAATAAGGAAGCCAATGGTCATGGACATCAAAATGATATTACAGATATGTCAGACTGGACCTGGGAGAGGAAGTATGAGGTTGATTCCTTGTGTTATCCCATTCAGTTGGCTTACCTGTACTGGAAGATTACTGGTGATACGGGCCATTTTGACCTGAACTTCCAGAAAGCAGTTAGAGAAATTATCCAGGTATGGAAAATTGAACAAAACCATGGGGATTTGTCAGAATATTTATTTCAACGTTATAACTGCCCGGCTACAGATACTTTGTCCAATGGAGGACAGGGTGCCCCTACAGGGGAAACAGGAATGACCTGGTCTGGGTTCCGGCCAAGTGATGATGCTTGTACATATGGCTACCTGATTCCTGCTAATATTTTTGCAGTTACCGTTCTTGGTTATTTGGTGGAGATAGCTGATAGAGTTCTAGGCGATGAAACTATGGCTGCTGAGGTAGAAGAACTGGGAAAAACAATAAAGGAGGGCGTGGAAACTTATGGGAAGATAAATCATCTCCAGTATGGCCAAATATATGCCTATGAAACTGATGGCTTGGGTAATTACAATATAATGGATGATGCTAATGTTCCCAGTCTACTGTCCATACCATACCTGGGTTATTGCAGTTATGATCAGCAGGTATACCAGAACACGAGAAGGTTTGTTCTGAGCTCGGATAACCCCTATTTTTTTAAAGGGAAAGCAGCTGAGGGAATAGGTAGTCCTCATACTCCGAAAGGTTATATCTGGCATATTTCTCTGGCCATGCAGGGATTGACTACGTCCTGCTATAATGAGAAGAAGGATATGCTGGATATGATGGAAAGAACAGATGGTGGAACATATTTTATGCACGAATCCTTTCATTGTGACGATCCTGACTGTTTTACCCGACCCTGGTTTTCCTGGGCAAACAGTCTTTTTTGTGAACTGGTTTTGGATTACTGTGGTCTGGCTTCAGAAATATTCTGTGCTTATGCTGAGCAGTGATTTATTTGAGAAAGGAGAGAATGATGAATTCGAAAGAGAAAATTAATAGAATATTCGCTCTAGATGCTCAGGTAGTGGGTTACTGGTCCGGCAATCCCACTGATGAAGCCATGGAAATATTTTTGGAAAAACTGAGTTTAAAGAGCAGGGAAGATTTTTACAGATTCTTGAACGATGACTGTCGCTGGATACCAGCTGACAGTGCGTATAAACATCCTGAGGGGAAGGAACCTTTTGATGTTTTGGGGGGGGAGATTCGCACCTCCCTGGGACAGCCAGGCTGTTTTGCAGAAACTCGTTCTGTGGCTGAAGTTGAGAGGTACTCTTGGCCGGATCCAGCGTTTCTGGATTTTACTGAAGTCTTGAATGAGATAAAAAAATATCCTGATAAAGCCATCTTCTCCGGGCTGTGGAGTCCTTTTTTTCATACTGTATGCGATTTTTTCGGAATGGAAAATTACTTCATAAAAATGTATACAGATCCCAAAATTGTGGAGGCTGTAACCCAACATGTGGTGGAGTACTATGTGGCTGCTAATGAAGAATTTTTCAGGCAGACCGGTGATCTGGTGCAAATATTTTTCTTCGGTAATGATTTTGGTAGTCAGAAAAGCCTGCTAATATCGCCGGATTCCTTCAAAAAGTTTGTTCTTCCAGGGATGCGAAGGCTCATCGATATTGGGAAAAAATACAATAAGAAAGTTTTGTTTCATTCGTGTGGGGCTGTTAGCAAGGTGATTCCACTTTTAATTGAAGCAGGTATAGACGGCCTCCATCCCCTGCAAACACAGGCAAAAGGGATGGATGCTGTTTCTCTAGCCAGGAATTATAAAGGCCAACTGGCTTTTGTGGGAGGGGTAGATACACAAAACCTCCTGGTAAAGGGGAGTCCTGGACAGGTTAAAGCAGAAATTAAAAAAATAAAAAAAATTCTGGGACCAAATCTTGTTGTAAGCCCAAGTCACGAAGCAATTCTTCCCAATATTCCGCTGGAAAATGTTCTGGCTATGGCTAAGGCAGCCTGTGAGGATTAGGATGGATATGGCCGCAAGAAATATAGGGGGTGATGGCCAGAACCAGTAAGTTCTTAGTAATAGAAGTGCTTTGTCAGCCTAAAAGAAGGAGGAATAAAAAATGTTAAAGAGAAGTATTGTTTTAACCATTATCATTCTATCTCTTACAGCTGGAGCAGTTCAGGCTCAGCAATACAATCAGTCACCTATACTGGATAAACTTGTTGAATCTGGCCAGCTTCCGCCTGTAGAAGATAGGCTACCTGCAAACCCTAGAGTACTGAAGGTAACAGAAGATATAGGTAAATATGGTGGTGTATTGAATCTAATCCATAGCTGGGTAGGAGAGGATCCACAGTTGAGGATGATAAATTCCGAATTCCTCTTAGAATCATTTCCCCGCTCCGGCATGGATGAGGGTAAAATTGAACCCAATGTTTTGGAGAGCTATGAAGTAAATAACGATGGAACAGTCTACACTCTAAAAATAAGAGAGGGGCTTAAGTGGTCTGATGGGGTGGCGGTTACCACTGAGGATGTCAGGTATGCATTTGAGGATGTACTGTTGAATGAAAAACTGACTGCATGGTATCCTGGCTGGTTGCAGATCGGTGGTAAACCGCCAGAGCTGGAGATTATAGATGAATATACCTTCCGGTTTACCTTTGCTGAACCCTATGGATTGTTTACATTGATGATGCAGTCTCATCTTGCAGAATATTCTGAGTTAATTCTGCCTTCTCACTACCTTAAGAAGTTTCATATTGAGTACACATCCCTGGAGGACATGCAGCCATACCTGAAGGAAGAGGGCCTGGATGAAGACGAGTGGTGGAACCTCCATACTGTCAAGAATAAAAGTTCAGCCTGGAATCTTGATGCTCCTGTTGGTTTCCCCACTTTACATCCCTATGTTGTTGTTGAGCGCCCCTCTGACAGTGTTACTATACTGGAGAGAAATCCATATTACTTCAAAGTTGATGAAGAAGGGAATCAGCTCCCCTATATAGACAGAATTCGCATGGAACTTGTACAGGATCAGGAAATGAAAAACATGAAGATAATAGCAGGAGAAGTTGATTTTGAATGTGGTGCTGGTGGTCTGGCTTTAACCAATCTACCTCTGTACAGAGAGAACGAAACCAGGGGTGGTTATCGGACCCTATTGCTGGATTCTACCGGAATTGTTACCCCGGCTATTTATTTTCCCAACCTGACCAATCCAGATGAAGTGTTAAGAGGAATTCTCCAGGATGCCAGGTTCCGGCAGGCACTATCCCTGGCCATAAACCGTGAAGAAATAAATGATCTTGTCTTTTTTGGTCTGGGAGAACCAGCACAGGCAACGGATATAAAGGGTTCTCCTTACTGGCAGGAAGAATTTGAAAAAGCTTTTGCAGAATATGACCCGGATAGGGCCAATAGGCTTCTTGATGCAATGGGACTGAATAAAAGAGATGAAGACGGATGGAGACTCCGTCCGGATGGAAAGGTCCTGACCATACCACTAGATTTCTTCGAGGTTAATGCCAATGTATTGCCAGTATCAGAACTGGTAGTGGAATACTGGCGAGATGTGGGCATAAAGGCTGATATGAAGCTTATATCCAATACGTTGTGGATTGAGCGGCAGGTGGCCAATGAAAACGTTATGTCCGTATGGCATCAAGAGGCTGTTTCAGCTGATGCCTTATTCGGCTGGTTCGCCCCTGTAGCCTTCCGCTTTGCACCTCTGTGGCATATATGGTATACCTCTGGGGGGCATGATGGCACTGAGCCCCCTATGGAAGTGCAGAGGGTCTTTTACCTCTATGACCAAATTCGTTCCACTCCTCATGAAAGAGAAAGAATCGTAGCTGGTAGAGAGATATTACAGGTTCAAGCAGAGAAACTGTGGACTATTGGCACAGTAACTAGAGTTCCTGCAGTCACCATTGTGTCAGAAAGATTACGGAATATTCCAGACTGGTCAATATGTACCCAGTGGGGTTTGCCCCTGGGGGAACAGATATACTTTGGCGACTGATTGAGGGCAGTTAAGGGGACGCTCTAAAGGTGCAGGCAGCCTGAAAAGTCTCTCATGGCTGCCGCACCACCCTAAAAAATTTTTTTAAAGCTTTGAAAAATTCATTCAGGGAGCGGAATCACTCAGAGGTGATAACAAATGATGGAATATATAATTAAAAGAATTTTACAGATAATTCCCCTTATAGTCCTCATAT
>PUNT01000098.1 GCA_003551905.1 Halanaerobiales bacterium | reverse complement strand
TTCTTCCATCTCCTGAAGTCGCTGATATTTGGCGTACTGTTCCTGTATTTTCTGCTTGCTCTCTTCAATGATGCTTCGCGCCCGCAAATTGGCTTCCTGAATGATTGATTCCGCTTCTCTTTCTGCCTCCTCTTTGCGGCGAGAATAAGCATCCTGGGCAGCAACTAAAGCCTGCCGGAGTTTTTCCTCCTGCTCCTTATAATACTTTAACTGTTTTCCCATCTCTTCATTTTCTTCTTTCAAACGATTAACTTCGTTATATAGAGCTTCATAATCTCGTCCAACCTGTTCAATAAATTCATTAACCTCTTCCTGATCATAAGACCGAAAAGAAAAACTCTTCTTAAACTCCTTGTTGTAAATATCCAGAGGACTTAATTTCAATTACCCTCCCCCTTCCCAGGATAGCGCTGTATCAATATTTTTATTCTACCTTTCTTTGTCTCTCCCAGAACATCCATCAAATGGCAGCTACCTGCATCATCTACAGTAATTTCATCCCCTATATCTACAGTTCTTGATGCATTGGTAATAACCTGTCCCTTCAACTTAACTCGCCCCTCTTTTATATATCGACTGGCCCTGGAACGGGACATACCAAAACCTGTGCCCACAATTGTGTCCAGACGCAAGGAGGGCACTGTCCCACTTATTTCCTTCATAATAAATTACCCCCTCAATCAAAGAAAAATCTGAATCAGAATTCCCCGCAGTACTATAAGAAGGAGTGCTGCTATAAAAGGGGAAAAGTCTATACCCATTTGATTTCTGGGTAAAAGATTTCTGATAGGTTCCAGCATTGGTTCTGTTACATCATACAAGACCTGCAAAAGTCGCCTCCAGGGATCTCCCACCCGGTAAATAGGCAGAAAGGAGGCGATTACCCGGATAATTATAAGCCAGTATAATATCTGTATTAGCAGCAATAATACCTGTAGAAAAAACATACCTGCACTCCCTTTCTTTAGTCCGGAAATACAGCCCGGCCCAAACGAATTATGGTAGCACCTTCTTCAACAGCAACCAGATAGTCCTGAGTCATGCCCATGGAAAGTTCCCTCATGGGGAAATTTTCTCCTTTATCCTCAGCCATCATATCCCGGAGCTGTCGAAGTCTTTGGAAAACAGGTCTAACTGCTTCTGCATCTTCAACCAGTGGAGTCATGGTCATGAGCCCCTGGTACTCTATGTAAGGCAATTCCTTTAACTCCGGGATAATCCTGTAAAGCTGATTTTCGGAAAATCCAAATTTGCTCTCTTCTCCTGCCAGATTAACCTGCAGCAGAACAGAAATAACCCTATCCTGTTTTTTACCCTCCTGGGAAATCTTGCGGGCCAGTCTCAGGCTATCAACAGAATGTATTAATTTCAATCCTGGCAACCGTAATAAATATTTTACCTTATTGCGCTGTAGATGTCCAACAAAATGCCACCTTATAAAATCAGGCAGATATGGGACCTTATCCAGAAATTCCTGCACCCTGTTTTCACCAAAATCTTTAATCCCCAGATCCAGTAACTTCTTGACCTCCTCAGGGGTACGATTTTTGCTTACTGCCACAATAACCGGTGCACTGCTACGCCCCATTTTCTGACAGATAGAATCAATTTCTTCTTTTACTCTGATCAGGTTATCCCTGTAAAGGTCAGACAATTCCTCACCTCCAATATTAATCAGGGGGGTTAATATATATCTCTTCTCCCACCCTCAGACCTTCCACAACAGCAAAATCCCCATCATTGCCCAGGAGCTCAACCACTCTAAATTGCGGGCCATCCCTGCCCGGCATCCATATTCCGATAATTCCCTTCTCTATATCCAGTGCTTCATAAGGAACTACCATGCCATGATAGATGCCTCTTATTACTTGCACTGGTTGCTTTCGCAGGGAGAGGAACTCATCCACAAAGCGATCAACCTGCAGAACAATATACCTTTCCTGTTTATTGTGTAAAATAACTGTGCCCCAGTACAAATCTGTATCCAGACGGGGAAAATTGACTCTGAGCCTTCTCCCTACCTCAGGAATTTCCTCTCCCTGAGGTACAGAGATCATGATATATAGTATAAAGTTATTGACTACCCGGAATAGGTCATGCCCTACTCTAACTGACTGTCCATCTCTTAATGTTTTATCATCAGTTTGTACTCGAGAAAACAGACGAAAATCAAAGTAATGGATCCGGTCTGGGGTCAGGACATCCTCCCAGCCATCCATTCTAAAGGACACCATTCCTGTCAGAGGTGAATAAACATTCTTGAAACCTGTGTCTGTCTCGATTCTCAAAACAATACTGCCACTTCGAACCCTCTCCCCTTCACCTGCCAGCAGGTGTACTTTCCCCTGAGCCGGGCTGGAATAAAGAATTTCTTCTCGAATGAAAATTGCTTCAGTTGCAAATTTATCCCTTACTTCACCATGAATAACAGTATAGAGGTTGTCCCGTGAACTGCTTTGCAGGAAAAATACCCCAAGCAAAAAAACTGCAATGAGTATGATGAAAATTCTCACCCGGGTATCCTTCAAGGTCAACCCAATCCCCTCCTCAAACCAGGGCAACAACTCCTGCCATTCTTCCTGTCCTGCCGGTATCGCGTCGGTGGGAATAAAATTCTTCTTCCAGACAGGCCGTGCACATTCTGCTCCCATATATATTTTCTTCCCTGATTCCAGCCTCTAAAAGCTGTAACTTGTTTAGGTAAGGCAGGTCCAGGTAATATGCTTCATCTACAAACCTTATACATTCTAAAAACCTGTCTTCAATATCTTTAACTACATCTTCCCCCACCTCATAACAGCAGCTGCCAATAGATGGCCCCAAACCAACCAGGACCTCACTGGGCATAATCCCCCACAACTCCTGCAAAAACTTAAGAGATACCGGGCCAATCTTAAGTAGAGTCCCCCGCCAGCCTGCATGAACCAAACCTATTACCAGACGGCTGGGAACAACAAAATATAGGGGCAGACAATCTGCAAAAAGCCCCATGAGTGCTATTTTTTCATCAGTAAAAAGACCATCTGTTTCAGGTATTAAGGCTGGAGAACTAAAATTCACTGCCCTGATATTGCTTCTATGAACCTGTTCTCCCATTACCAGCTTATGACCATAAAGTTTTAGCTCTTTTAGCCAGCGATGGCGGTTTTCCTGAACATTTTCCCGGGTATCATCAGTACTTCTGGCCAGGTTCAAAGAATGGAATTCCCCCTCTGATACCCCACCCTGGCGAGTAGAGAAACCATGTTGCAGCCAGGGCCAGTTCCAGTCATAAAAAGAAAAATATTTCACTCTATTTCCTGCTTCCTGCATCATCTTCTCTTCCTCCCAACAACCGATCCAGCTCCTGTTTAAATTTGCTTATATCCTTAAAATGACGGTAAACTGAAGCAAATCGCACATAAGCCACCTCATCCAGGTGCAGAATGTGCTCCATCACCAGTTCGCCAATTTCCCGGCTGTGAACTTCCTGTTCCATACGGTTTCGGAATTCCTGCTCAATATTGAGAGCTATCTCCTCCAGTTTTTCCACCTCAATGCCCCTCTTCTCACAAGCCTTCAAAAGGCCTGCTATTATCTTATTGCGATTGAATAGTTCCCGTTCTTCATTCTTCTTGATAACTATTAGAGGGAGATCTTCCACCCGCTCATAGGTAGTAAATCTCTCTCCACAACCAGTGCATTCGCGACGGCGCCTGATGGCTGTATGTTCATCTGTCCCCCGGGAATCTATAACCCTGCTCTCCGGCAAACCACAGAAAGGGCATTTCATATAATACTTCCTCCTAATAGGTTTGTACTAATATTAATTCGCTGAAAATATTTATATTCCCTCCTAGAGCAATGCCCCCTTGCAGGGGACATCATGAACGTTTCCAGGTTGTAGGCAGGAACAAAACCAGAATTGTAAAGATCTCCAGCCTTCCAGTAAGCATGAGAAAACTCAAAAACACCTTATAACCATCGCCAAAGAACGCATAGTTTTGAGCCGGCCCAATCAAACCCAGCCCTGGCCCAATATTACCAATGGTTGCAGCCACAACAGTAAAAGCAGTTATTAAGTCCACCCCGGAGGGTAAAACAATCAAAATGGATATGGCAGTTATGAAAATGTAGATGAAGAAAAATTTCATCACATTGCTGGTCATCTCCTGGGTACCTAAACCATCAGCAGACTTTAGACTCATAACAGCTCTGGGTCTAATCAGTTGCAATAGTTCACGAATCCCACATTTAATCAAAAGCAGCCACCTGCCAACTTTTATGGAGCCCCCGGTTGAACCTGCACAACCTCCAATAAGCATGAGAAATACGAGAATGCCCCGGGCATAATCTGGCCACTGATCAAAATCTGTGGTAGAAAAACCTGTGGTTGTCGTAATGGACACCACCTGGAATACTGTTGTTCTTAAAACACCTTCATCATAAACGGAAGCAATCACTGGCAACAGTACTATAGAAAAAACAAGCAGTATACCCATATAAAACAAAAATTCTTCATTGCGCCAGAAAGCTTTAAACCTCTTGCCATTGAGAAACTGATAATAAAGACTGAAATTAATCCCGGCCAGAAACATAAACATAATAACTATCCATTGCACCACAGAACTAAAAGCCCCAATGCTGGCATTTTGTGAGCTAAATCCTCCCGTAGCCATGGTGCCAAAGGTGTGAACAAAAGCCTCATAAAGCGATAGGCCTGCCAAATATAGTAAAAGGGTCTGGGTCAGGGATAAAACTACATACGTAGTCCATAAAATCTTTGCAGTCTCCCGCACCCGGGGCCTTAATTTTTCTGCTTTAGGACCGGGGACTTCTGCTTTGAACATCTGCATTCTGCCAGGAGTAATCTGACTTAAGAGAGCCAGGAACAGGACCATGATACCCATCCCCCCCAGCCAGTGAGTCATACCTCTCCAGAAAATAATCCCTTTATCCACCACTTCAATATCCTCCAGGACAGTGGCCCCGGTAGTTGTGAATCCAGACATGGTTTCAAAAAATGCATCAGCAACTGAATTAAAGGTACCGGAAAGCATAAAAGGAAGCATACCAAAAAGTGCAGCTACCAGCCATCCCAACCCCACAATGGCAAAGGCTTCCCTTTCCCGTACCTCACCAGAAGGTTTTACAAAATAAAAAAGACCCAATCCGGTTAAAATTGTGAAAAGCATCGGAATGAAAAAAGGTAAGGCAGGTTCTGAGTAATAGATTGCCCAGAATAGGGGAAAAACCATGGAAACACCGATAATTATAATCAGCTGACCTAAAATACTGATGACTGTTTTAATTCGCAAGAACTAACTCACCTGCCCATAAATAACCTTTCCACCTGGGGAACATTTTGTGGCAAAGAAAAAACCATGACCAGGTCTCCTGGTTTAATTTTATCTTCTCCCTTAGGAACAATTACTTCATCGTTTCTGGCTATAGCTCCGATAAGAACACCTTTGGGAAGCCTAACATTCTTTAGTGGTTTATTGATTATCTTGCCTTTTTCAGGGGCAATGAGTTCCAGCATCTCAGCTTTAGCTTCTTCAAAAAGGGTCACTGAAAGAATCTGGCCCCGGCGAATAAATTTCAGTATTGCTCCTGCTGTAATCATTCTGGGACTAACAGCAACATCAACACCTATCTTTTCTACCAGGGGGATATACTCGGTCCTCTTTATCTGGGCAAGTGTTCTTTCAACACCAATATGCTTGGCCAGAAGTGAAACCAATAGATTCGTCTTATCATCACCTGTGAGGGCAATAAAAAGATTGGAGCTGGCTATATCTTCTTCCTCCAGCAAGTCCATATCAGTTCCATCACCATGTATAACCAATGTTTCCCTGAGTGTACTGGAGAGATATTCGCATCGCTTATAATCCTTTTCAATCAATTTAACCCGGACATTCCTGTCCTCCAGTATTTTTGCCAGGCTGGCACCTATCTCCCCACCACCCAGTATTGTAACACCTTTAACACCTATTCTTTTTTTCCCCAGTATCTTTTCAATATCAACCATTTTCTTGGTCTCTGCAACAACAAAGACAATATCCTCGGGGATTATCTCATCATCCCCGTGGGGAATAATTATCTTGCTATTTCGCAAAATTGCCACAATCAGATAAGGTGGATCAAATCTTAACCTGGACAATTTTTTCCCTATAACAGGTGAATCATCATCTATTCGCAATTCCAGGAGCTGCACCCGACCCCGGGCATAATATTCAACATTTATAGCTTCTGGGACTTCTACCAGTCGGGAAATAGTTTCGGCAGCAACTACATCCGGGTTGATAACCAGATCTATTCCCCAGTTTTTAAATCTGAAAGCTTTCTCCCGGATATATTCCTGATTTTTAACCCTGGCAATGGTTCTGGGCACAGAAAACTCTTTGGCTAGAAGACAGGCCAGAATATTAACCTCATCAGTGTTGGTAACAGCAATTAACATATCGGCATTATTAACTTCAGCCTGCTCAAGAATGCTAATACTTGCTCCATCTCCTTCAATACATTGGATATCAAGATTCTGTTCAACTATTGCCAGTCTTTCTGCAGAAAGTTCAACTAAAAAAACATCATGATTTTCAATACTCAATTTTTCCGCCAGGCTGTAGCCTACCTTGCCTGCTCCCACTATTATAATCCTCATGACTACACTCCTAGAAAAACATCTTTCAACCTATATTATCACAAGCCTAGCCAAGCTTCAACTATCTGTAAAAAAAAATCCCCCTTATAAGGGAGATCATCGGTAATGGATAACATTCTTTATCTCAACAAGTATAACATCTATGCCTATCTTCACTATCTCATTCCAGGCTATAACCAGATCATTTCTGCCTCCTAAAAATCTAAATATTCCACCTTCACCGGGAACTATGATGGCCACCAGGCGTCCATTTTCCAGGTCAATTTCCACGTCACTGATCAAACCCAGTCTTTTCCCATCAACAATATTTATAACCTCTTTGGACCTCAATTCAGAGGTAGTTACCATAACCCTTCCTCCTCTACCTTCCTTTTATATTTATATGTGAAGAGGATGGGTTTTTGTTATTTTTTTGTTAGGAAGGATTATCTTCTTTTCTTTTGATCAGAGATCCCAGGAAAACCTGCAGGGGGTACTTCTTGGCCTGGAAAAAATCAAGAAACAACAAACGATATTCAATTCTGTCTTCTTCAAGCAAGTCTTCCATTACCGAGGCTGTCTGTAAAAAACATAAGGGAGGAAAAAGAACACACCACCAGTTTTTTCCCTGGCCCTCACCGATAACCACCTGATAAGCATAGTAATTCCCTTCCGGGAGCACTATATCTCCATACTTTCTGGCAGGGAAATTTTCGGTTCCCAGACGGCTTTCTACAGTTACTTCCACCCCCTTTTCCAGAAACATTTCCTGGACCATTATTTCCAGGTAGTCCTTGTTACTGGAAAGAATATCCACAGCACTCTGGAATTCCTCCACACCCAAAAAAAGTTCATCCAGTTCATCCAGGATAACATTTTTTGCCTTTAACTTGAATAACTGATCATTGAATGAATTGCTGTTGGCCACAATATGAAGGCGCAGAAGATTGCCACACCTGTACGCTACATCAACTCCTTCCCTGAAATTAATACCCCAGGCAGCAGCAAAACCGAATACCAATGAAACCAGCAATGAAACAACTACAATAACTGTTAGAATACCTTTCTTTTCCATGCTATACCTCCTTTACATATCTTTTTAAGTTCTTGAGTGCAGCTTTTTCTAGTCTGGATACCTGGGCCTGGGAAATACCAATAGAATCTGCAACCTCCATCTGAGTTTTCCCTCGGAAAAAGCGCATGGTAAGAATCATTTTCTCTCGTTCAGAAAGTCTCTCCAGGGCTTCTCGCAAGGCTACCCCTTCCAGCCAGTTTTCATCACTTTTTTCATCACTCAGCTGATCCATTACAAATATGGGATCACCACCATCGTGATAGATAGGTTCAAATAAAGATATGGGGTCCTGTATAGCGTCCATGGCAAAAACGATTTCTTCCCTTGTCACCCCTAATTCTCCAGCAATCTCAGAAACAGATGGCTCCTTACTCTTCTCATTGAGCATGTTTTCTTTTACCTGCAATGCCTTGTAAGCAGTGTCCCTTAAAGACCGGCTCACTCGAATTGGATTATTATCCCTGAGATATCTCCTTATTTCCCCGATTATCATGGGTACTGCATAGGTTGAGAACCTGACATTCTGTTCCAGGTCAAAATTATCTATGGCTTTCATCAAACCAATACAACCCACCTGGAAGAGGTCATCAACATTCTCTCCTCTGTTGTTAAACCTCTGAATAACACTCAATACAAGCCGGAGATTCCCACCAATAATACGCCTTCTGGCTTCCTCATTGCCATCTCTCACCTTCTTAAATAACTCTCGCATTTCCTTGTTGCTAAGCACGGGAAGTTCTGATGTATTCACCCCACATATTTCAACTTTAGTAGCCAATCCATCACCCCACCTGAACTAAATGTTAATAACATTATTTCCAAATACTAACATATTTATACCTGAATTCATTTTATTTTCTTCTTATAGTTTGCCTTGGAGAACTAATTTCATGCAAAAAAAAATGCCCCCAGCTTATTGGGAGCATTTTTCTAGCACATTTTTTCTACCTCCTGCCGCAACTTGTTTATAATCTTCTTTTCCAGTCTTGATATATACGACTGGGAGATTCCCAGAAAATCAGCAACTTCTTTTTGCGTTTTGGCAGTTCCTTTTTTACCCAGCCCAAATCTCATTATGAGAATATTTCTTTCTCGCTCTGAAAGCTGCTCCATGGCTTCTAACAGAAGTTCTCGATCCACTTCTTCTTCAATGACCTGATATATAAGGTCCCCTTCTGTGCCGAATATATCGGAAAGGCACAGCTCGTTGCCATCCCAATCTATGTTCAATGGTTCTTCAAATGAGATTTCTATTTTTCGCCGACTGTTTCTCCGTAAAAACATCAAAATTTCATTTTCAATACAACGGGAGGCATAGGTAGCCAGCTTTATTTTTTTCTCCACATTGAATGTATTTACAGCTTTGATAAGGCCAATTGTACCTATAGAAATAAGGTCCTCCATGTCAATACCGGTATTTTCAAATTTACGGGCAATATATACCACCAACCGCAAGTTCCTTTCTATCAAAATCTTTTTGGCTTCCCTGTCCCCTTCTTTGAGCTTAAAAAGAAAGGTCTTCTCTTCTTCTCTTGAAAGCGGTGGTGGCAATGTCTCACTGCTGCCTATATAGAAAATGCTGGCCCGGATAAGCCCAATTTTTCTTAATAAAGACTTCCAGAAAACCCAGACATTTATCTGCAAAATAACCCACCCCCATCTTGTCCTTTATACTAATTATATTTAAGAAATATCTATTTCATGACCACAGGATAATATTTTTTTCAGATCCGCCGGCAAAAGAGCTCTGACACCGGCCGGCAGCTCCCCCTCATAAAGGCCCAAAAAAACTTTCTTTAAATAATAATAATTCCCATCTACCAAAACCTGCACCCATTGAGGCTCTATAACCACCATGCTCCCCTGATCCAGCCCAATTGATTGAAAAAAAATAATCTGCAAATTACTCTGCCCTAGATCAGATTCAAGCACAAATAAATCATAGGGCTTTTCAGCTTCCCCACCCAGCATCTCTTTAATTTCCGGCCAGGCAACTATTATAACCGGAATTCTTTTCCGGACCCAGAGCTGATTGCCTGTGTCCAGGAAAGCCTGAAATCCCCTGATTTCTCCTGCCAGCCTTATTCTAATAGAATAAATATTTTTATTTTCCTGCCAGCGAGTAAAGAGCCCCCACCCCCTATTAGCCAGAACAATTACCAGAAAAAAAATACAAACCAGAATAAGAATTTGCAGCTTTCCCTGTCCTCTGGTTAGATTCCAAAAAGACATTGCCAGGCCACCAACAAAAAAAGCCACTCCATAAAGGGAGAAAAAGTATTTAAGGAACCTGCCCCAATAGCCATACCCCCATACCATAAAAACCATAAAAAGACTCAGGATGGGATGGGTTAAAAGAAAAACTAAAATACCTCCCTGCAGTATGAGCAGCAGCAAGAGGTAAACCGAACTAAAAAAGGAGGCTACAAATATTCTTCCCATCTTTGCTCTGCTTCCCCAGAGCATATCCACTGTCCGAATAATGAGAGCAGTAAATATTAAATTGATGATAAAAACCACATCAACATTAATAACCATATATTATCATTCCTGTTATTTTATTACATTACAGGACAAAAAAAGCTCCACCTCGAGGGGAGGAGCAAGTTTCCCTTATATTCTACTTCTTATTCTGCCGTAAGAAAGCCGGAATTTCCAGATCTCCTTCATTGAAGAGAGGTATTTCCATATCCTCTTCTACTGTTTCCTGGGGCTGTTCTTCCTCACTCTGTTTTTCTCCGAAACCAGCCGCAATAACTGTAACCATTACTTCTTCTGTCATATTGTCATCTACCACTGCACCCAGTATTATGTTGGCATCAGGATCAGCTACCTCGGAAATAACTCCCGCTGCTTCATTGGCCTCTAAAATACCAAGATCCGGTCCGCCTGTTATGTTCAGGAGAACTCCTTTTGCTCCGTCTATGGAGGTCTCCAGGAGAGGTGAAGAAATTGCTATTCGGGCTGCTTCAGTTGCTCTATTTTCACCTTTGGCAATACCGGTACCCATGAGAGCTGTTCCTGCCCGGGTCATAATTGTTTTTACGTCAGCAAAGTCCAGATTTATCAGGCCAGTAATTGTTATAAGGTCAGAAATTCCCTGAACTCCTTGTTTCAAAATATCATCAGCTACCTTGAAAGCCTCCAGCAGTGTGGTCTGTTTTTCTGCCAGGGCCAACAATTTGTCATTGGGGATACTGATTAGAGTATCAACATTTTCCCTGAGCATTTCCACCCCTTGCTCAGCTTTAATCATCCTTTTCCGCCCCTCAACGGAGAAAGGCTTGGTAACAACTCCTACTGTGAGGGCTCCCTGTTCCTGAGCAATGTGAGCGATTATAGGAGCGGCTCCTGTGCCGGTACCACCACCCATACCGGCTGTTATAAACACCATATCTGCTCCCTGTAATGCTTCAGCTATTAGTTCTCTGCTTTCTTCTGCAGCCTGCGCCCCAATTTCCGGGTCAGACCCTGCCCCCAGTCCCTTGGTCAGTTTCTCGCCAATCTGAAGCAAAACTTCTGCATTGGAAGATAAAAGAGCCTGAGCATCCGTGTTCACAGCAACAAATTCTACTCCCTGCAGGCCGGCATCAATCATTCTATTAACAGCATTTGTTCCGCCCCCGCCAACACCAACAACTTTAATTCTGGCAAAACGCTCCATCTCTTTGCCGTACTCCAACATAGAGGGGTCCCTCCTCATCAAAAAGTATCCTTGAGCCTATCAGTTAACTTCTTAAAATAATCACGAATAGTATCGGTAAATATTACTCGTTCCCGATTGCTTGTGCTGTAATTAATCAGGCCAGCCACTGTAGAGAAAACCGGGGCCTGAAAAACATAACTGAGACCAGCCTCCCGGGAGGCCCCTTCCCCGAGCTCATTCAGTCCTTTTAGCCTTTCCGGCTGTCCCAAGCGAACCGGCAACTCCAGGACATCTGAAGCAAGATCAACGGCGCCTCGCAAAAGAGATGCCCCACCTGTAAAGACCGCACCAGCTGGTGTCATCCCATTATAACCGGATTCCTCTATTTCCTTTTTAACCATGCTGAGTATTTCAATCATCCTGGGCTCAATTATCTCCAGGAGAAGTGTTCTGGGGACCAGCCTTTCTTCTTTTCCACTGGCACTCATGACCTTGATCTCTTCCTGACAGTCTTTATCCTGCCGGGCTGCTCCATATCTAACTTTGATTTCTTCAGCACTCTTGACAGCTGTTCTCAACCCCACAGCTATATCATTGGTAACATAACTTCCCCCTATTGGTAGAATCTTGGTGAAAACCAGGCCTCCTTCCCGGTATATGGCAATATCTGTTGTTCCTCCCCCAATATCCACCAGTACTACGCCAAGCTCTTTCTCATCCGGTGTAAGAACCACATTGCTTATTGCTATGAGTTCCAGCACCAGGCTTTTTACTTCCAGATCGCTCTTCTCCACGCTCTTTATCAGGTTCTCAAGGGAGGCAGAAGATGCTGTAACTATGTGGGTATGCACTTCCAGTCTTGCGCCGGACATCCCCTGGGGATCCTTAATTCCAGCATTGCCATCAACTAGAAATTCTCTTGGCAAAACATGCAAAACTTCCCTTTCCGGCGGCAGAGAAATGATTCGAGAGGCCTCGATTACCCGATTGATGTCTGTGGGTTTGATCTCCTTCTTTTCACCAGTTACAGCCACCATCCCATGGGAATTCTGGGATGATATGTGGGGGCCAGCAACTCCTACCCACACTTCATCCATACGGGTTCCAGCCATCTGTTCTGCCCTCTTTACCGCCTGACTGATAGCCCGGGAATTATTTTCAATATCCACTACCACCCCTTTTTTAATTCCCAGGGAAGGGCTCAATCCCAGCCCCAGAACCTCCACTTTTTCATTTTCATCAACTTCAGCGATTAGAGCACATATTTTACTTGTTCCAACATCTAAAGTTGCAACTTTTTCCTTGCGGGCCACAAACCAGGCCCCCTTTCTCTAACTACACTTTTTATAGTATCTTCAACGCTCTGGGAATAATCTCCTTCTATTCATTCTTAATTCTGTAAACGGGACGACCTTCATATCTCAAATCCAGATATTCCAGCTGCCAGCCTTCCTGTTCTGCTTCAGAGAAAAAGGTCCTGAGAATCTTTGCCAGTTCTTCAGGGCTGTAGAGATCCCCCAGGTAGATCAACCCGTCATGTTCTGTATGAATAACTATATCACCGTTTTTCAGGTTCACCTGCACCAAACCCTGCAGAACACTCTGGCCCAGAAGATCTAAAAGGTGAAGAATCTCATTAATTTCTTTACACTTGATAGCTCCTCCCGGATCAACAGAAAAGTCTTCTCCCATCTGTACCACTGGAACTGACAGCCTTTCCAGATTTTCTGTGCGCTTTATTATATATGCCTCTCGGTCCACCAGGTAGTAGTGCTCGGCTTTTATAAAAGCCAGAGGCTTTCGTTCTTCTACCAGGTACACAATTGTTCCTGGCAGACTCCGTCGAATATCCACGCTCCTGATCTGAGGATGCTCATAAGCTTTCTCAATGAGATTCCCTCTATCAATATGAAATATATTACTACCCAGTAATTTATCCTGGGGAATATAGGCATCAGGAGGGACTAATCCTGATGAGACCACTTCCAGATCTTTGATGGCAAAGAAGGAGGAATTCATAAAAGAGATCAGGCTGAGTATAATTAAGAAACCCAGTAAAAGGTAAGAAAAGCGTTTATTCATATTCCCACCCCCAGAAGGTTAGTTTGACCGGGGTAAAGTAAAAGCAAATCAGCAATTATCCCATACCTCAACTTCCAGGTCCAGGTTAATATTTCTGGTTTTAGCCACCCTTTCCCTGACCATATCCACAAGATTAAGAACTTCGCCGGCTCTTGCCCCACCCTTATTGATTATGAAGTTACCATGTTGCTGAGATATCTGCGCTCCTCCCACACTCACCCCTAGAAGTCCTGCTTCTTCAATTAGCTGTCCAGCATAATAGCCGGGAGGATTTTTAAAAATTGAACCAGCACTGGGATAACCGGTGGGATGTCCCTTCCTTCTCTCATTCACCTTCTTTTTAATCTTCTCTATTTCCTTTTTATCACCTGGACTCAATTGCATAGAGACTTTGAGAATAACATTTTTCTGGTTCTTGAGACTGCTTGTCCGATAACCAAAATGGATATGGCTGGCTGATAATTTTGTTCTGCCTTTTCCCGGTATCCATACTTGCAGAGCCTGAATCAAATCCTTCATCTCCCCCAGCTCGCCCATCCCCGCGTTACCCCGGACGGCCCCCCCCACAGTACCAGGTATACTAAAAGCAAATTCCAGGCCAGTGAGTTCCTTTTCTTCTGCCAGCCGAGAAAGGCGGGGCAACATAACTCCGCTTCCCGTCTCAATATAAGCTCCCTTCACCTTCATTTCACTGCAACAGCGGCCAAGATTTACTACCAGCCCCTGCAACACTCCATCAACAACAATGATATTGCTGCCTCCACCAATAATTCGCCATCTGATACCTTCCTTCTCTGCTCTGGTCAGTATATCCAGCGCTTCTTCTTCCCGTGCAGGCTCAGCATACATTTCTGCCTGCCCCCCTACCTTCATGGTAGTAAGAGGTGCCAGGGGTTTTTTGATTTCTATTATGCCTGGATAATCCTTGAGCAAGCTACCTGTCACCCCAGATTCCCCCCTGCCCTGCTCTTATGTTGCAAAAGATGTAAAAGCTCATGACCAGTCTTGTAGATATCCCCTGCGCCCATGGTTAGAACAAGATCACCACTTCGCAGCACATCTTTAAGATAGACTGCTATATCTTTTCTGTCAGGTATAAAGAGAACATTTTTGCCCTGCTTTTCTTTGAGCAACCGGGCAAGGTCCTCACCGCTAATATCTGGAATTGGTTTTTCTCCAGCACCATAGATAGAGGTAATTATAACCTCATGAGCATTGGTGAAAGCTGAGGAGAAATCTTCCAGAAGGCGTTTGGTCCGGGAATACCTGTGGGGTTGAAAAACTGCAAATAACCGGCCAGGATTACACTCCATGGCTGCTTTGATGGTAGCCTGGATTTCTGTGGGGTGATGGGCATAATCATCAACAATATATATCCCTTCAGTCTTACCCAAAATTTCAAATCTTCTTCCAACCCCTTTATAACTCCTAAGACTCTCTTTGATTTCTTTGATCTCCACACCCGCTTCAAGTCCTACGCAGACACAAGCCATAGCATTATATATATTGTGCAAACCTGGAACTTGAAGAGAAATATGCCCTAACTTTTTTCCTTTTAAGTAGAAATCTGCTGCTGAAGAAAAAGGCAACAGCTTAACATTTTTAGCCTGGAGATCCCCTTTCTCCTGTCCAAAAGTTAATAAAGGAGCTGATGGTTTCTCTTGCAAGATAATTTCTTCAATGCCCCTATCTTCAGCACACAGCACCAGCAAACCATCCGGGGAAATTCTATTCATAAAGGCAGCAAAAGTGTCCAGGAGTTGCTGCCGGGACTGGAAATAGTCAGGATGATCCAGCTCAATATTGGTTATTACCCCTAACCATGGGTGATAGAACAGTAGGGAACCATCACTCTCATCTGCTTCGGTCACCAGCATATCTCCTGATCCCAGCCGGGCATTGCCTCCTATATCGTTGAGCTCCCCACCAATGAGAACTGTAGGATCCAGTCCTGCCCTGGTCAGCATCAACGCTATCATGGAGGTTGTAGTAGTCTTTCCATGAGTTCCAGCTACTGCAATTCCCTGTTTCTTTTCCATCAACCAGGCAATAGCCTGGGCTCTTTGCCAGACTGTGAGTCCTTTTTTCCGGGCAGCCATGAACTCAGAATTATCCTGGGGAACAGCAGCAGAAACCACAACAATTGGATCACCCTCAATGTTGGCTGGATCATGTCCAATATGAATTCTGCCTCCCTTAGCCCGGAGAGCCTCAAGAAGATGGGAATCCTGCAAGTCAGAACCACTGACCTGATGACCCTTTTCAAGTAGGAGACTGGCTATCCCGCTCATGGAGATGCCGCCTATACCTATTAGGTGAAAAGAGTGTTTTCTCTCCATCTCTTTCCTCCCCTTCGTATCATATACCAGTTTATGCTCTTTCACTCATCACTGTTACCTTAAGGAGTAAGCCTGTCTATCTCATGCAGAATTTTATCCAGGGCCTGGGGATGACCAAGAGATTTGGCAGCCCTCCCCATTTCCTTAAGTCTTTTTTCATCCTGCAATAATCTTTCAATTATAGGACCTAATTTCCCTTCTACCTCCTCATCTTCCAACAAGAAAGCGGCATTGGCCTCTACCATACTCTGGGCATTGACAGTTTGATGCCCTTCGGCAGCATGCGGATAGGGAACAAGTATTGATGGCAACCCTCGGGCTGTAATTTCAGCCAGGGTCATGGCTCCACTCCTGGCCACAACAAGATCTGCTGCTGCATAAGCTTTTTCCATGCTGTCCAGGTAATCCACTAAAATAATATCCCCTTGCAAAAGATTGACTATACCGGCCTTTTCATAAGCAGCATGAACATATTCTATATTGCGTTTTCCGGCCACATGAAGAACTCGATGAGGAGCAATTTTTTTCCGCTTTTGCAGCCAGCCTATCACAGCTTTATTTATTGAATAAGCCCCCTGACTGCCCCCCATTATCAAAATCATTTTCTGATCAGGTTCTAAATTATATTCTTTTCTGCCCTGATTCCTCCTATACTGCAGTATCTGCTGCCGCACTGGACTTCCAGTAAGGACAATATGTCGGACCCGGGGAAAATAATCTTCAGAAGCAGCAAAACTGATGCATGCAGTCTGAACAAAGGGGCTGAGTAACCGATTGGTGAGACTTGGATATGCATTTTGCTCATGAATTAGTGTGGGTAATCTCAACAAAACTGCCGCCATCATTACCGGACCGGCCGCATAACCACCAGTTCCAATAACCACATCAGGCTGGAAGTTTTTTAAGTAATGTCGGGCCTGCCAGGTCCCTCTTAGCGCCCGGAAAATACTCATAAAAAGCTTCGGACTGAGTCTGCGAGTTAGGGGTGCAGCGACAATATCCTCCATGGGAAAACCAGCCTCAGGAACTATTTTCCCCTCCAGACCCTTTTTCTGCCCCAGAAAAAGGATATCATGTCCCTTTTCTCGCAAACTAAAGGCAACTGCCAGAGCCGGATAAATATGTCCCCCTGTGCCCCCTCCTGTCAAGACATAACGCATCTAAAAACCTCCTAGATCCTGGCCTGGCGGGAAATATTCATCAATATTCCTACTCCGCTGAGCATGATTACCAGTGAAGAGCCTCCATAGCTGATAAAAGGCAAGCTTATTCCTGTAATGGGAATTGAGCCGCTCACAACTGCCATATTTATGAGGGCCTGTAATATTATCATGGTTGTAATACCTGTAGCCAGCAAAGTTCCCAAAAGATCTCTGGCATTGAGGGCTATGACAAAACCCCGCCAGGCCAGTATAAAGAAGAGGGCAACTACTAGAAATGCACCAATAAAACCCAATTCTTCACCTATTACAGCAAAAATGAAATCAGTGCTGGGTGCTGGCAGGTAAAAGAATTTTTGTTTGCTCTGGCCAAAACCCAATCCAAAAAGCCCTCCAGACCCCAGGGCAAAGAGAGATTGAATTATGTGAAATCCAGTTACCATGGGATCCTGCCAGGGGTCCAGGAAAGCCAGCATCCTCTCCCGCCGGTAGTCTTCACCCATGACAAAGTAATACAGTAAAGGCATACTGGCCATGGCCAGGAAACCCAGGTGAGATAACCGCGCTCCAGCAGCAAAGAGCATGAGTATTACAGTGCCAGCTATGGTTATGGCTGTTCCCAGGTCCGGTTCTTCAATTATCAGCACAAAAACAATCCCAAGCAGAAAAAGTGGTGGCAGAAGGCCATTGAAGAAGCTGCCAAATCTATCCTTTTTTTCCACTATGTATGTGGCCATATAGACAACTAAAGCCAGTTTGGCAATTTCCGATGGCTGAATAACCAGGGGGCCTATCCATAGCCAACGCCGGGAGCCGCCTACCAACCGACCAATATCCGGGATCAATACTATTATGAGAAGTGCCACAGCTACCAACAGCATTATTTTAGCATATCGGGAATATATGTGATAATCCAGCCGGGAAAGGATGAACATGGCTAACAATCCCAGGGCAGCCCAACCAAACTGTCTTTTAAGGAAATAATAACTGTCGCCATACCGGGAAAGAGCATGAACAGAACTGGCACTCAAAACCATTACCAGGCCCAGCCCAACCAGAATCAGAATTACCATGATAAGAACCGGGTCAATATTCTGCTTATTCATGGCCCTACGCCCCCTCCATCTGTAACACCAGATACCGAAATCGTTCTCCTCGCTCTACATAGCTTGAGTACTGATCCCAGCTGGGTGAAGCCGGTGACATCAACACAGTATCCCCTCTTGCAGCTAGATGTCGGGCAGTGCTAACAGCTTCTTCCATATCTTCAACTAAATATATGTTACTGAAACCGGTTTTTATAACCGCTTCCTGAAACCTTGCCCGGTTTTCGCCCATAAGAATGAGATACTTTACCCGGTCAGCAATAATCCTGGCCAGCTCATCATATTCCAGCCCCCGGTCCTGTCCGCCGGCAATCAACACTAATGGTCCTTCAATAGCTTCCAGCGCTGAGCCGGTTGCCTGGGGGTTGGTCCCCTTGGAATCATTTACATAATGAACACCATATATGGTATTTATATATTCCAGGGTGTGGGGTAAACCACGAAAGTCTTCAGTTATTTGCTCCAGTTTTTCCAGCTGAACTCCCAGCAACCTGGCCATTCCCACCGCCGCCAGGACATTGGCCCTGTTGTGTTTTCCCGGCAACTTAATTTTTTGCCGGGAAAATAATTTCTCTCCCCGAATGCCATCAAAGAGGAAATCACCCTGAACATAGAAACCATTAATCTTTTTCTCCAGGCTGAATAAAACCTTTCGCATGGGCAGATCTTTTTCAGCCAGGGCAGAAGTATTTTTATCATCAGCATTGAGAACAAGATAATCCTCTTCATCCTGATTTTGAAAAATACGCGCCTTGGTCCTCCTATAATTATCCAGGGAACGGTGCCGATTTAAGTGATCAGGTGTTATATTGAGAATACAGGCAATGCTGGGTTTAAATTTATCAACAAGTTCCAGCTGAAATGAACTTACTTCCGCCACCACCAGATCATGTGGTGATAGCCTGGTTACTTTATCTATGAGGGGAGTACCGATATTCCCAGCTACAACCACCTCTTTATCCAGTGTTCCCAGGTAAGCCCCTAAAAGTGTGGTTACTGTAGTTTTACCATTGGTCCCGGTAATGGCCACAAAAGGTGCCTGACAGTAGCGAAATGCCAGTTCGAGCTCGGACCAGACAGGAACATTTCTTCTTCTGGCCTCCATCAGAACCGGTATATCAGCAGGAACTCCTGGGCTGGTTATAATCAGATCCTTGCTCTCATAAACAGCCTTTGAATGAGCGCCAAACTCCATATCCAGCTGTGCACTGAATGGTTTGAGTTTCTGCCTGGCAGATCCAGATTCATTTAGCTCGCTGAGAAAAACCTGTGCTCCCTGTTCTAAGAGAAATTTTATGAGGGGTAATCCTGTTCTTTCCCCTAAACCTACAACCGCCACATTCTTTCCCCTCAGATTCATCACATTATCCCCCAGATACCAAAGCACAAGAATAATACTCCAGCAATCCAAAACCTGATAACAATCCTGGGCTCTGCCCAACCACTCAATTCAAAGTGATGATGGAGTGGGCTCATGCGTAAAATTCTCTTTCCTCCTGTTAGCCGGAAGTATATAACCTGAATTATTACCGATAGAGTTACCAGGACAAAAACTCCCCCCACCAGCAACAGAAATAAAGCCAAACCCTGAAAGACGGCAATAGAAGCCAGAAAAGCACCCAGCGCCAGAGAGCCGGTGTCCCCCATTATTATGTCAGCAGGATAACAGTTAAACCATAGGAATCCCAGGCATAATCCCAAACCAGTTGCTGCCAGATAAGTCCCTGTGGGGTTGCCCAGCAAAGAAGAAGTAACTGCAAAACCTAAAAATGCCAGAGCACATGTTCCTGCTGCCAGCCCATCCAATCCATCTGTAAGATTAACTGCATTGGCAGTAGCCAGATATACTGCAATCACAAAGGGTACAACCAGCCAGTCCAGATGAATTTCTTTGCTGCTGAAAGGCACCATCAGACGGGTTGCCTCCGGCAGGTACAGGTAAATATAAAATCCTGCCAGACTGCTGAATAGAACCATGAGAAAAATCTTGTGACGGGCTTTTAAACCCAGAGATCTGTTCCCTTGCAGTTTAATATAATCATCGCTGAATCCCAGAAGAGAAAAGCAGATAACAGCAAAAACTGTCCAGACCAGAAGAGGTGAGGTTTCCCCCTGTAGCAAAGCTACCAAAAACAGAACCAGGCTGAATAGAAGGCCACCTGCTGTTGGCACCCCCTCTTTTTTCAGGTGTTCTGCTGGACCATCTTTCCTGACTATCTGCCCCAGCCCCTTGTTTTTCAACCGGGAAATCAAAAAGGGGGTACCTGCTGTTATCAATATGAAACTTATAATAAAGGCCAGTACTGAACTCAACTATTCTTCCCCCTTCAGTCCCCTGATTATTTCCTCCATCTTCATCCCCCGGGAACCTTTTATGAGCACAGTATCCTGGGGTTTTATTATCTCCTTGATCATTATTGCAGCTTCTTCATTACTTGTGCAGTGATTTATCCTGTATCTGGGCATCCCTGATTCCAGGGCGCCTTTACCCATCAACTTTGCCATTTCTCCCCGGGTTATGAGCCAGTCTGCTCCCATCTCTTTAACCCACCTGCCGGCCTGTAAATGAGCATCTCTAGAAGCTTCTCCTAATTCAAGCATGTCCCCAAGAACTACAATTTTCTGCCCTCCTGCAATCTCGTTCAGGACTTCCAGGGCATTCTTCAGCGATGGTGGATTGGAATTATAGGCATCATCAATTATGGTATAACCATCCACATGAACCACTATGTCCATCCTCATGCCAGAGGTCTCTACCTGCAAAATCCCGTCTGCTATGGTGCTGGCTGGAATCCCCAGATGCCAGGCAACTGCAATTGCAGCCAGAGCGTTATAGGCATTGTGCCTGCCCAGAAGAGGCACCTTGAAAATATGGTATTCTTCACCCACATAAACGCCCAGGGCAATATAAGAAGTACCAACCACTCGCATTTCCTGCCCCCGGATCATATTATCCGGGCCAAAACCAAAAGGTACTTTCTTTCCCTGGTATTGCTGAGCCATATCAGGCAAGTACTCATCATCACCATTGAAGATGAGAGCCCCCTCTGGAGGCAGAGCGTCAATAAGTTCTCCCTTAGCCTTCTGAACTCCCTCTAAATCTCCCAGACTTTCCAGATGGGCTGGTCCGATATTCGTTAAAACTCCAATATTAGGGCCAGCTAAATCGGCCAACAATTTAATCTCACCCATCTCACTCATCCCCATCTCAACCACCACTGCTTCAAATGTTGGATCCAACTCGATAAGCACCAGGGGCAAACCGTATTGATTGTTCAGGTTGCCTGGTGTTTTAAGGGTCGGATACTTTTCCTTGAGAATAGCTGCAGTTAGATCTTTAGTTGTAGTTTTGCCATTGCTACCTGTTATGCCAACTACCAGGGGATCATAACGTTGCCGGTTAAAGCGAGCCAGTTCCTGCAAAGCCCACAGCGTATCCCTAACAATGATGGCAAAACACCCTGCTGGTACTGGAACGTCTCTGGAAACTATAACCCCTAATGCGCCCCTCTCCCAGGCCTGGGAGATAAAGTCGTGGCCATCATTTCTTTCTCCAATGATGGCTACAAAAACGTCTCCTGCTTCAACGTTTCTGCTGTCAATTACCACCCGCTGATAAGAAGCAACACCTGATCCTTTTAATTTGGCCTTTAAAATCTTCTCAGTCTCAAATCCGGTCACAGGTTCCATGATGACCCTCCCTCCTGGCCTTAAGGGCTTCCAGGGCAACCTGCCGATCATCAAAGGGTATCTTCTCTGCTGTAAATTCCTGCTGAGTTTCATGCCCTTTACCGGCAATGACTATGAGATCCTCTTTCTGGGCTTTTTTAACCGTTTTCATGATAGCGTCTTTCCGGTCATGAATAATTAGAAAATTGCTGTTTTCCTTCAGTCCCTCTTTTATGTCCTCAATAATTTGATTCAGGGGTTCTCCCCGAGGGTTGTCTGCAGTTATGACAATAGTATCAGCCAGTTCGGAAGCAATTCGTCCCATGGCCGGCCTCTTACGTCTATCTCTTTCTCCACCACAACCAAAAATTACTACTAGTTTCCCCTGGGTAATTTTCCTGGCATTGATCAGGAGATTTTCGAGTCCAGCTGGACTGTGGGCATAATCAACTATTATCCCCAGTTCCTCATCCTCGCCTACTCTTTCAAAGCGCCCTGGCACACCTTTAAAACCACTCAGAGCTTGTTTTATTATTCCCAGGTTTAAGCCAAGGGAAAGCCCTACCCCAACGGCAGCCAGACAGTTATAAGCGTTAAATTCACCGGTCAGATTGGGGTGAATATTCTCCTTTTTTCCAGCAAACCTGACCTCCAGGCTCAACCCTTTGGCATCCATGTGAGTAATTTTCCCCTGAATATCTGCTCTTTTCTTCATGGCATAGGTCAAGATTTGTCTCTCTCCACCTGCGATCATCTCCTGCCAGTAAGGATCATCTTTATTCAATATAGCTATCCCCTTTTCATGGAGATGCTCTTTAAACAACCTAGCCTTGGTCTGTACATAATCTGCAAAAGAGGGGTGAAACTCGCCATGCTCAAAAGAAGCATTAGTAAATACGGCAACCTGGAATGATACTCCATGGACTCTGCTGAGCTTCAAGGCGTGGGAGGATACCTCCATAACCACATGGGTGCCTCCAGAATTTTTTATATCAAAAAGCATTCTTTGTAGATCCAGTGATTCAGCTGTTGTCCGTTCCCCTTTTAAGATCAGATTACCAATCCTGTTGGTAATTGTACCTAAAAGACCTGTTGCCAGACCAGAATGTTCTAGAATTCTTTCAATGAGATATGTTGTAGTTGTTTTACCATTGGTCCCGGTAACCCCTATATTAACCAGTTCCCGGGCAGGAAATCCATAAAAGACTGCACCAGCTAAGGCCAGGGCCTGCCGGGAATCAGGCACTTTTAAATAGGGTAGTGAATATTGGCCATCCTTTTCCACTATGAGAGCCGAAGCCCCCTTTTCCATTGCTTCTTCTATATATTCATGTCCATCAGTTTTAAAACCGGGTACAGCCACAAACAAAGTCCCATATTCAACTTCTCGGGAGTGGTAAGCAATTGAGGTAACATCTATATCACCTGAGCCATATAATCGGGAACCTTCTATTAAACTTGTGAGTTCCTTTAGTTTCACTGGGGTCATCCCCTTTATCCCTGTTACAATTATATTACCCGGAACAATTTGTTTTATCTATCTCAACGTTAATTTTACCACACTTCCAGTGGCCAGTCTTTCCCCGGCAGCAGGATCTTGTGCAACTACAGTACCACTGCCGGTAAAGTCCAATTTGAAACCCAGGCTGGCCAGGATGTCCCCGGCCTCTTTCAGATTCATCTCTCTGAGATCAGGGACAGTAACATAATATCTTTCCTTCAACTCACTATCTTCCTCAAAGAATAATATTACTGTCGTTCCCACCTCTACCTCGGCACCAGCCAGGGGAACTTGCCCCCGGACCACTTCTCCTTCTCCCTCCAGGCGAACATTAAAACCTTCAACCCGCAACTGTTCAACTGCGTCTAGAACCAGCTGATTTACAGTGTTGGGTACAGTCCTCTTCTCTGTTTTGGCCTCCACAATTGGAACTTCCTCTGGAATAGTTGGCTTGATGCCAAGGTACCTGATGGTATCAAGGGCAACGTCCCGGAAAACTGGTGCGGCAATGGTCCCTCCATAATAAGGTGCACTGCTAACCCCGTATAAGACAACCAGTATAACCAGCTGGGGATCATCAACAGGAACAATTCCTATAAAAGAAGCATCATATTTTTCCACTCCGTACCACTTGGCTGTGCCGGTTTTTCCCCCTATTTTGTAACCCTCAATCTGAGCATTGGTACCGGTGCCTGTTTCTACAACATCCACCAGGAGAGCTCGTGTAATCTCCGAGGTTTCCTTGGATATAACCTGGCGAATTACCCTGCTGCGGAAATCTTCTATCAGATTCCCTTCCTTGTCCCTCACTTCTCGCACCAGCCGGGGCTGCATAAGAAATCCTCCATTAGCAACTGCAGAAGTAGCTGTGACCATCTGCAGGGGGGTCACTGCTATTCCATGTCCAAAAGTCATGGTGGCCAGCTCTACTGGTCCCAGTTCATCATATGTATACATCATACCCCGGGCTTCACCCGGCAGATCAATTCCCAGACGGCGTCCAAAATTAAATGCATTCAGATAGCTGAAAAAATTATCTTTTCCCAGCCGCATGCCCACCTGAACAAAACCCGGATTGCATGAATGCTCCACAACTTCCTTGAAAGTCTGACTACCATGGCCTCCAGCCTTCCAGCAGCGAATAATCTCACCACCAACCTTTATATGGCCGGGGTCGAAAAATCGATCCTCAATATTCACTACACCTTCATCCAGGGCTGCTGCCATGGTAATTATCTTGAAAGCCGAACCAGGCTCATAACTGTCTGAGATAGCAGAATTTCTCCATGTCTCTGAAGAATAAGCTTGAAAATCATTGGGATCAAAGGATGGCCGGTTGGCCATGGCCAGAATTTCCCCAGAGTTCGGTTCCATAACCAGAATTGTGCCACCCTTTGCCTCATTATCCAGCATTGCCTGATCCAGTTCTCGTTCTGCTATGAACTGTATAACCTGATCAATGGTCAAGTAAACATCCAGGCCATCCTGAGGTGGTATGTAGCGCTGCACTCCACCAGGTATTTCCCGGCCAACAGCATCCTTTTCAGTGGACATCCTGCCAGGAATTCCTGCCAGGTACCTGTCCAGGGAAACCTCCAGCCCTTCCAATCCCTGACTATCTATGCCGGCAAAACCAAGGACATGACTGGCCAGTTCACCCTGGGGATAAAACCGTTTGCTCTCCGGAATAAAGGTAATACCCGGCAGGGCCATTTTCTTAATCTCATTAACCCTTTCATCATCCAGTTTTCTTTCCAGGTAAATTGCAGCCCGGGGCTGACTTATTCGCTGCAGTATCTCCTGGTAGGATAAATTTAAAACAGGGGCCAGTTCCCGGGCTGTGTATTCAGTATCCAATATTTCAGGAGGCAGGGCGACGATTGTCTCGGCAGTTGTGCTGACTGCCAGTTCTTTTCCCCCTCGGTCATATATCATTCCCCGGCTGGGCTCAATATTTAACAAGCGCAGCCTCTGCTCAACAGCCATTCCGCGCAGGACATCTGTCTGTACGATTTGAATCCAGAAAAGCCTCCCTGTAAGAATCAAAAGGAGCAAAACGAAAAAACCAAATAGAAACAAAATTCTCTGCTTAATATCCAGTGTCCCCCGGCTCATAATTTATATTTCCCCCTTATCATTCACCGAGGGCTCCTGCCGCAACTGTAGCTCTTTCTCTCATCCAATCCCTTAATTCATAGACAATGCTGGCAAGATTTCCCCCAAAGGCATGAACCTCTGGCAAGCTTTCTTCCTGAGGTATATCTTTTTCCAGAAATACAAATGCCTGATCTGTTGGCCGGCTCATTCCCAGCTCCTCTTTAGCTCTTCTTTCCACATTCCTGAGGTTGGTTTTCTGCACTATTTCAATGCGCAAACCTCTAACATCCTCTTCCAGTGCAGAAATCTCACCATGGGCAGCTTTTATTTCATAATTAGTTGTAGCTATCATGGTCTGCAGTACAACATATCCCATGAGAAAACCAACACAGACGATTATTAAGATCAGGTAAAGGAAGGAAGGAGCACCCCAGCGAGACGAACTGCTACGCTTCTCCCGGGGGTTGTACACGTAATCGCGGCAATAGCTCCTCTTTTTTATCACCGTATGCCTCCTCCTTTCCTTTTATACCTCTATATTTTTTCTGCAGCTCGCATTCGGGCGCTACGAGCCCGGGGATTTCTTTCTATCTCCTCCTGGGAGGGATATAAGGGTTTTTTGGTTAAAATTTTAATGATGGGTCTATCACACTGACAGGGTAAATTCTTGGGGCAGATGCAGAAACTTAAGGATCGTAAAGTATCCTTGACAATTCTGTCCTCCAGGGAGTGGAAGGATATTACAGCAATTTTACCTCCAGTCTCCAGCCATCCAACGCCCTTTTCTAAGGTTTCTGCCAGACCATGCACTTCTTGGTTAACAAATATCCGCAAGGCCTGGAAAGTTCGCCGGGCCGGATGAGGTCCCCGGGCCCTGGCTTTTACAGGTATGGCTGCTTTTATTATAGTTACCAGGTCCTGAGTGGTTTCTATAGGCTTTTTTACTCTTTCCCTGGCTATAAAGGAGGCAATTCTTTTGGCCCACTTCTCCTCCCCATAATCCTTGATAATTTTTTTCAATTCCTCAACAGAAAAGGTGTTTACCACTTCCCCGGCACTTATACCCTGTGTGGGATCCATGCGCATATCCAGGGGGCCATCCAGGTGATAGCTAAAACCCCGCTCCGGGGTATCCAGATGATGGGAAGATACCCCCAGATCCAGGAAAAACCCATTAATCTTTTCAATTCTCAGCTCGCCCAGAATGCTGGGAAAATTCCGGAAATCACCCTGTACTATGGTAGTCCTATCCGAGAAATCCTTGAGATTCTTTCTGGCTTCTTTAACAGCTCTGGGGTCCCGGTCTATGCCAATTATTTTAATCTTGGGGTTCTTTTTCAGGATAAGCCTGGCATGTCCCCCTCCTCCCACAGTACCATCCACATAATATCCTTCTATTTCTCCCATAATCTCCAGCACTTCTTTTAAGAGTACGGGGCAGTGGAAATCCTTCATCTCGGTACCTCCTGCAGGGCTATATATCCAGCTCCTCCATGGTTTCTGCCAGTTCTTCATAGGATTCTTCAGCCCTCTTCAGGTATTCATCCCATTTTTCCTTACTC
>PUNT01000034.1 GCA_003551905.1 Halanaerobiales bacterium | reverse complement strand
GACCTCCAAAACCAGCAGTGGCCCCAGTCAAGACTGGTTGAAGTTTGCCAAGACTTCAAGGGCTCGCAACAAGATTCGCAGGCATATTAAGCGACAGCGGCAGCAGGAAATTGTAAGTTTGGGAAAAGATGCACTGGAAAAAGAATTAAAAAGGCGCAATTACCGTCTCAGAGAGGCAGAGAAGGAAAAGCTATTGGAAGCTGAGGCCAAAAAGCATAACTTCAGTAACAAAGATGAACTTCTGGCTGCTGTCGGTTATGGGACATTGAATGTTTCTCAGTTATTGTCAGCGTTTGCAGAAAAAGAAGAAACGGACAAGGAGTTATTGAAGAGGTTGCAGCAGGTGCAACCATCAGATATTCCCCGAGACCGTCAGGGCGGTGTTCAGGTCATGGGAATGAACGACCTTTATATAAGGCTTTCGCGCTGTTGCAATCCGGTTCCGGGAGATGAGATTATCGGTTATATCACCCGGGGCAGGGGGGTATCCATTCACCGCAAGAATTGTCCCAATGTGAAACATCTCTTCAAAGATGAGGGAAGGACAGTGCCGGTTCGTTGGACCAGCTTGCAGCGGGAGGCATATCTAGTTGATTTAGAAATAAGGGCTCTGAACAAGGCCGGTCTCCTAAATGAAATAACAACGATAATTTCCAATGAGAAGCTAAGTATTAGAGCTATTACTGCTACCACCTCCAAGGATCATACTGCCCGGGTGAACATGACCCTGGAGGTGAGCAGTTTGCAGCAAATGAATGATCTCATCAAAAAAATCTTAAATATTGAAGGAGTTCTGAATGTGCAGAGAAGCACACCATAATCAGCAAGGAGGAGTTTAATTATGGAAAAAACTGCAGTAATTGCTATTGGAGGTAATTCTTTAATCAAGGACAAAGATCATGTGGAAATTCACCATCAGATGCAGGCAGTGGATGAAACGGTCAAGAGCCTGATAAGTATAATCGAAGCAGGTTATAATCTTGTTATCACCCATGGAAACGGACCTCAGGTTGGATTTGGTCTCATGCGTTCAGAAATGGCCAAGGGAGTTGCCCCCCTTGTACCTCTGGCAGTTTGTGGTGCAGAAACCCAGGGTTTCATTGGTTATATGATTCAGCAGAGAATGCTCAACAGACTGCAGGAAAATAATAGTCGAAAAGATGTTGCAACAGTGGTAACTCAGGTTGAAGTGGATGCCGAAGATGAAGCATTTAATAATCCCACCAAGCCTATTGGTCCCTTTTATACTGCAGAAGAGGTAGAGGAAAAAAAGGATATGGGCTGGCAACTGGTTGAGGATTCTGGTCGAGGTTTTCGTCGGGTTGTGCCTTCTCCCTTGCCAAAAAGAATTGTTGAGCTGGGAGTTATTAAAAAGCTGGTTGAAAGTGGCCTTGTAGTTATTGCTGCTGGAGGAGGAGGCATTCCAGTTGTAACAAATCAAAAAGGAGAACTGGAAGGAATTGCTGCTGTTATCGATAAAGATCATGCCAGCAGTTTCCTGGCCAGAGGAATTAAAGCTGATCTTTTTGTAATAAGCACTGCGGTTGAAAAGGTCTATATTAATTTTAATACTCCAGAGCAGGAAGGGCTTGATAGGATAACCCTTTCAGAAGCGAGGAAATATTTGCTAGAAGGACACTTTGCTACTGGTAGCATGAAACCGAAAATTGAGGCAGCCATAAATTTCCTGGAAAATGGTGGCCAGGAGGTTTTGATTACATCGCCAGAGTTTTTAGCTGATGCTATAGAAGGGAAGACCGGCACACGGATAACCAGGGATAAATAAAGCTTATCTGGGAGGAATTGTTTTGCGGGCTGTCATTCAAAGAGTCAGCAAGGGTAAGGTTCAGGTAGATGGTGATACGGTGGGAGAAATAGGTCCAGGGATGGTAGTGCTTTTGGGTATAGCGGAAAATGATACAGAAGAGGACCTGAACTATCTGGCAGAAAAAATTATAAATCTGCGCATTTTTCCAGATGAAGAGGGCAAAATGAATCTTTCGGTAAAGGATACCCGGGGTGGTGTCCTGGTGGTTTCTCAGTTTACTCTCTATGGAGATTGCAGGAAAGGGAGGCGACCTAGCTTTACCCGGGCAGCTCTACCGGATAGAGCAGAAAAGCTTTACAGTGGTTTTATCAAAGCAGTGGAAGACAATGGATTGCATGTTGCTTCAGGAGAGTTCCAGGCCATGATGGAAGTGCAAATCTATAATGATGGTCCGGTTACCCTTCTCCTGGACAGCAAAAAGCAGTTCTAGCTGGAGGTGCAAGTAAATGGAACTGACCATAGATAAACTGGTAGTTGGTCCCCTGGAATCAAACTGTTATATACTGGGGGCTGAAGGAAGGGCAATTGTTATTGATCCGGGAGCAGAAGGTGAAAGAATTTTAAGAAAGTTACAAGAATTAAATTTGCAGCTGGATTTTGTCATTAACACTCATGGACATGCAGATCATATCGGGGGCAACAGCGATCTTTTGGATAACGGAGCAAAGTTATTGATTCATCAGCTGGATGCTGAAATGCTTGCAGCGCCGGAGAAAAATCTCTCAATATATACTCAAAGCCCTGATGAGCATATCCGGGGGCCGGAAGCCCACTCTTTTCTGGAAGATGGGCAGGTAATTAAATGGGCTGGGCCTCCCATAGAGGTTATCCATACACCAGGTCATACTCCGGGAAGTATCTGTCTCCTCATGGAGAATAATCTTTTTTCCGGTGATACGCTTTTTGCAGGAGGGGTTGGCAGAACAGACCTGCCCGGGGGCAACACAGGGGAACTGATGCGTTCCATAAAGGAGAGGATTTTCACGCTGGATTTAGAGGTCAGGGTTTTTCCAGGGCATGGGCCTTCAACCAGTGTTGGGTATGAAAAGAGCAATAATCCCTTTATAAGCTAGTTGACAGTGTAATTAAAGGGAGTTAAAATAGTTGTTAGCCTTGGAGGTATTTTTGAGGAGGGTTATAAAATGTTTTTTCGAAAACTGAGGGATTCCAGTAAAATACTGGTGATTATTGTGGTCATTGCCTTTGCCCTTGGTGGTACTCTTTACGGTATCACTGCCATATTTGGACCAGATGACCCCCACGTTCCCCAGGATTGGAGCACTGATATCATTGAAGGTTACGGGCCAGATGATCCCCTATTGACTGTAGATGGAGAAGTAGTTAAACTCAGAGAGTTTCACAATATAATGATGGAGTACAGTGCATATCTGCATCATCTAGCTCCCCAGGACCTCATGGAGTTTCAGAACGAGGTCATCGAATTTTTGGTGGAGAGAGTGGTTATGCTGCAGGAAGCTAACAGACGCGGCATTGAAGTTGAAATAAGTGATGAAGAAGTACAGGAGATTATTGACAGCTACCTGCAGGATATGGATATGACAATGGAAGAATTTGAGAGAAATGTCAGGGCAGCTGGTGACAGCATGGCTGAGGTGAGAGAGAGAGTCAGGCATGCTCTATGGGAACGACAGCTGGTATTTGCCCTGGAGGATGATGTGAAAGCAGAAGTAGAGGTTTCTGAAGAGGAGATTCTCCATGCCTTTGAGCAGGCTCATGTTAGGGATATTTTTGTTAAATTTTCCGAGCATGGAGAAGATGAGGCCAGAGAGAGAATAGAAGAAGCCCAGGAAAAACTGGAGGAAAATGTGGAGTTTTTCCAGGTAGCAAAAGAATATTCGGATAGTCCCCTGGGGGAAAAGGGGGGAGATATGGGCAATATTAACCGGGACAGTAATGTCCACCCCCTGATAATTGAATATGCTTTTGAGATACCTGAAGGATCATTCAGTGAAATTTTTGTTACCGATGAAGGTTATCATATTATCAAGGTAGTGGACAGGGTTGAAGGTGATGATCCTTTCTATGAAGAAGCTCGCCATGAACTGGAGTGGGAAATATGGCAGGAAAAAAGTGAGGTTCATTATCAAGCCTGGCTTGATACCCTGACAGATGATGTGGAAATGGAGTTTCATATTCCCAGCCTGGGTGGTTATTTCTGGTACAGCCGGGGAGAATATGAAAAGGCAAGGTCCCTTCTGGAAGAGGCTTCAGAAGAAGACCCGGACAATCATCTATTGCTGCCACTGCTGGCTGATACCCGACATCAGCTGGGGGAAACTGACCGGGCTATGGAGCTTTATGAAAAAGCTCTGGAGAAATTTCCAGGCGAGTGGGAAGTTCATTTCATGTATGCTTACTTCTTACGCCGTGTGGGTATGTATGAAGGAGCCGGAGAGCAGCTGGAGAAAGTAGTAGACCTCCGGAGCCACGATTATTCAATCATGCTGCAAACACTGCGTTTTCTCCAGGGGATGGGGCTTGATGAGCAAGCTGAGGAAGTTAAGGTAATAGTCCATGAGCTGGAGGTTGAAATGGGCTATCGCCAAAGAGACGATGACTCAGAAATTATTCCGGAAGATTTTGAATTGGAAGATGTAGAGTAGGAGGTACAGTGCTCATGAAAGCACCTAGAGGCACCAGGGATATTCTACCACCGGATAGTTGCCTGTGGAATAAGGTTGAGGGAAAGATCAGGGAAAAATACAGGATCTATAACTATCAGGAGATAAAAACCCCCATATTTGAGGAAACAGAATTATTCGTTCGTGGTGTAGGGGGTACTACAGATATAGTGGAAAAGGAAATGTACACTTTCCAGGATAAAGGAGGCCGCAGCATAACGCTGCGGCCTGAAGGTACTGCACCTGTTGTTCGAGCCTATATAGAGCATAAGCTGTATGGTAAGTCCCAGCCTTTGAAATTATATTATTTCGGTCCCATGTTCAGGTACGAACGTCCCCAGGCATGGAGATACCGGCAGCACTATCAAACCGGGGTAGAGGTTATGGGTGGAGATTCGCCTTTCATAGATGCAGAAGTTATTCTCCTGGGTATCGAAATCCTTAAAGAATTTAATTTGCAAAACTGGGTTCTTCATCTGAACAGTATAGGTTGCAGCCAGTGCCGGGCAGATTATAAGAATGAGCTTATAGAGTTTCTCAAGGATAAGCCTCTTTGCAGGGATTGTGAGAGCAGGTTGGAGAGGAATCCCCTGCGAGTTCTGGATTGCAAGGAGGGAAATTGCCAGAAACTCTTAGAAGGTGTTCCCCTGGTAACTGATCATATATGTCAGGAATGTGGGGATCATTTCCGGAAGGTACAGGAAATTCTTAGCGTTTGTGGTCTGGATTTCAGACTTGATCCCTTCCTGGTCCGGGGTCTGGATTATTACACCCGCACTGCTTTTGAAGTAAAAACAAAAGATCTAGGAGCCCAGGATACCATATTTGGTGGTGGAAGATATGATGGTCTTTCTGAGGAGATTGGTGGTCCCCGGGCTCCGGGAATGGGATTTGGTTTGGGAATGGAAAGGTTGCTCCTGGCCATGAAGCAGGAGGGGCAGGAAAGAGGTATAAAAAGTTATCTGGATGCCTATGTTGTAGCTGTAGGAGATAAGCAGCTATTGCAGGGTTGGAATACACTGAGGGAGGTAAGAAAAGCTGGTTTTTCAGCTGACATGGATCTCATGGGTCGCAGTTTGAAAAGTCAGATGAAAGGAGCCAACAGGAGCGGTGCTCGTTATGCCCTGATAATTGGCGAGGAGGAAGCAGAAGAAGGATTTCTGCAGGTGCGAGATATGAGCAGTGGTGAACAGGACAAGGTGCAAAAAGAAGATCTGGTAAAGTATCTGGCCTGGGGAAAGGAGGAGCAAGGCAAATAATGAAATACAAGAGGACCATGGGTTGTGGAGAACCTACAGAAAAGGATGCTGGCAGAGAAATAGTTCTTTCCGGATGGGTGCAGAGGAGGAGAGACCATGGCGGGGTCCTTTTCATAGATTTGCGAGACCGGACCGGTATGGTGCAAACAGTTTTTATCCCCCAATCTCTTGGTGATAATTTTGCTGTTGCTGAAGGGATTCGCAGTGAATATGTCATCACTCTATGCGGCAAGGTCAGGGAGCGGCCGGAAGAAGCTATTAACCCAAATTTGACTACAGGAAAAGTTGAAGTGCTGGTTAGTGATTTTCAGATTATCAGCGAATGTGCCTCCCTGCCCTTTCCTGTTGAAGACAACATAGATACCAGGGAAGAAGTAAGGTTACGCTACCGCTATGTTGACCTCCGCAGGCCGGAGATGCAGAAGAAAATGAAACTGCGCCATGATGTCACCAAGGCCATCAGGGATTATTTGGACCAGCAGGAATTCCTGGAAATAGAAACGCCATTTTTGACCCGGAGCACCCCGGAGGGAGCCCGGGATTACCTGGTTCCCAGCAGGGAAATGGCCGGGCATTTCTATGCTCTACCCCAGTCTCCCCAGCTATTCAAACAGGTACTCATGGTCGCTGGCGTGGAAAAATACTTCCAGATGGTACGCTGTTTTCGCGATGAGGATCTCCGGGGAGATCGGCAGCCGGAATTTACTCAGCTGGATATTGAGATGTCTTTTATTGATGAGGATGATGTTTTTAAGCTGGTGGAGGGGCTTTTAGATCATATTCTTCAACAAATTAATTTGGCGCCAGTAAGCCCCATACCTAAAATTACATATGAAGAGGCCATGGAGAGGTATGGTTCAGATAAACCGGATGTCAGATTTGGGCTGGAACTGCAAGATGTTTCACATGTTTTTTTGCATACAGATTTCAAGATATTCAAAAACATCCTGGCTGAAGGAGGAGCCATAAAGGCTATCAGCATGCCAGGTGGTGGTAAGATGTCCAGAAAGGATATTGAAGATCTGGAAGAAACAGCCAAACAATATGGTGCCCAGGGTTTAATCTGGATTGCTTTAAAGGAGGAGAATATTCAGTCTCCCATTAAAAAGTTTCTCAGGGAAGAGGAAATTATTTCCCTGCAAAAACTCCTGGACGCTGGTCCTCATGATCTTGTATTGATGGTTGCTGGAGAAAAGGACATTGCTTCTCAATCTCTGGGCCAGGTGCGTTTGCGTTTGGGTCGGGAAAATCAACTGGAAAAGCAGGGTTTCCATTTCCTGTGGGTAACCCATTTTCCTCTCTTGAAGTATTCCCAGGAGGAGAAACGTTATGAAACCCAGCACCATCCTTTTACCATGCCCCACTCAGATGATGTGGAACTATTAGGAGAAGAGCCAGAAAAAGTTAGGGCTCGAGCTTATGATCTGGTGGTAAATGGTGTTGAACTGGCTTCAGGAAGCATCCGTATCCATCAGGAAGAACTGCAGAAAACTGTTTTTGATCTGCTGGGCTTTTCTCCCCAGGAAGTCCAGGAACGCTTTAGTTTTCTTATGGATGCATTTCACTATGGCACGCCTCCCCATGGAGGCATTGCCTTTGGTTTTGACCGTTTACTTATGGTTCTCAGTGGGGATAGGACAATAAGGGAGGTTATTCCCTTCCCAAAAACCCTCAGTGGAACCTGTCCCCTCACCGGGGCGCCGGGTAAAGTGGATGATCATCAATTACAGGAATTGCATCTGCGTATACTGGAGGATGAATAATTAGCGGGCATTCCGGTCCAGGAT
>PUNT01000124.1 GCA_003551905.1 Halanaerobiales bacterium | reverse complement strand
CCCCAGTTCCGGAGCAGGCTCTTTTTTTGTTTCATCAGTCATAGAGGACATCTTGATGGGGTTACCAGCAGCTTTAACCGGTCATAGTTCAGGATCACTTATGTTTATTATCATATTTCGGGCGTTTAACTGAAGATCAGAAAAGAGTTTATCAATTGTATTAATTGAGGTGCAGGGAATACCCCAGGCTTCAAGCAATTCCAGAGTTTCTTTGGCTGTTTTATCTGCCAGCAGTTTTTCAATTATTGCTTTGAGTTCAGCATGATTTTCAGTTCGCATATTATTGGAGATAAAGCGGGGGTCCCGGGCCAGGCTCTCCTGGTTCATTGCTTTGCAGAATTGTTCCCAGATATGGTCATTACCTACAGCTATTATAACCCAATCATCCTGAGCTCGGAAAGCTTCAAAAGGTGTAACTGAGGGGTGGCGTGTACCAAGTGGTCCCGGAGGTTTGTTGTCAATAGAGCAGCGGGCAATAGCATTTTCCAGTATGGCAATCATGGAATCCAGCATGGCCACGTCCACATGTTGCCCCTGGCCTGTTTTTTCCCGGGAGTAGAGGGCGGTGATGATACCTATGGTGGCAAAAATAGCTGCGTTGATGTCACCTATGGAAACCCCTACCCGGACCGGTGAACCTTCAGGTTCCCCGGTGATACTCATAATTCCACTGCGGGCCTGGACAATTATGTCATAGGCAGCTTTTTCCGAGTCAGGCCCCGTTTGTCCGAACCCGGAGATGCTGGCATAGATTAGAGTCGGGTTGATTTGTTTCATTTTTTCATACCCCAAACCAAGCCTGGACATGGTTCCGGGCTTGAAGTTTTCCACCAGGACATCTACCTCAGGAATAATATGTAAAAGTTTTGCTTTATCTTGGGGATCTTTTAAATTGAGAACAATACTTTTTTTCCCCCGATTAAGACTGATGAAGTAGATGCTTTTGCCATCTTTAAAAGGTCCAAACTGCCTGGCATCATCACCTGTTTCTGGCCTTTCCAATTTTATAACTTCAGCTCCCAGATCCTTCAAAACCATGGTGCAAAAAGGGCCAGCTAGAACCCGAGTCAGATCAAGAACAGTAATGTCGCTGAGAGGTTTTTGCTGCAACTTTTATCACTCCTTGTAGTTTAGAATAAGAGACTTGCCGGGAAAATGTTATTTACCTCTTAATATTCTATATTATTATAACAGAAAAACTTAAAAATACAATTAAACAGAATTCCCAAACCCATTTAAATAACTGTTTAAAGAAGGAGGGAGCAAATAGTGCAAAAAAAAACTGAAAAAAAAAAGGAGTTTTTTGTTTTAAGTATAACTAAATATATTGAAAAAGTATTTAAGTGTTACCTTTGTTTTTAGAAAAGATGCTTTCTGGCATGAATAATTTTTTTCAACTCAAGTAAAACGGTTTACCATGGAGATGGAGGCAGGAGTATGGCAACTATCAGAGATGTAGCTCAGCGAGCAGGGGTTGCGGTTTCTACTGTATCCCGATTTTTGAACAAGAACATAAATTTGCCAGAGAAAACTGAGCAGAAAATTATTAGAGCCATAGATGAATTAAATTTTAGTCCCAACAAGGTTGCCCGTTCTTTGGTTTCTAAAAAATCTGAAATTTTGGTAGTCGTTGTTCCGGATATTTCTTCACCTTTTTTCTCACATGTGGTCAAAGATATTGAAAAAAGTGCCCATAAGGATGGTTTCAATGTTATTCTGTGTGATACAGACAACAATTTGGACAAGGAAAGAGAGCAGATAAATTCTTTGCGAAACAGTTTTATTGCTGGTTATATCCTTGTGGGCGCAATTGATGATGTTAACGACCCCTGTGGAGATATACTGAAGAACATGCAGGAAAAAGGAGAACCTGTCGTTTTAATCGACCGGCATAATTCTGACAACACCTTTCCCCAGGTAATTCATGACAAGTACCTGGCAACCTTAATGGCTACCGAACATCTAATTCGGTTGGGACATCGTCAGATAGGTTTCATCACCGGAGATTTACGGGTTTATTCAGCTTTGAATGCCTTGAAGGGTTTTAAGGCTGCCATGGCAAACATTTCAAAAAATGAATCTGATATGATAGTTGTAGAAGGAGGATTTGATCTGGATAAGGGTATCAGATCTACAGAGATGCTTTTACAAAAACATCCTCAGGTTACCGGTCTGGTAGTTTTTAGTGAGCTGGCTCTCATAGGAGCTTATAACAAGCTCATGGAAATGGGGATTTCTATTCCTCAGGATATATCCCTTATAGGTATTGGGGAAACCGATCTGGCCAAAATAGTGCAACCTCCTCTAACAACAGTTGGCTTTGATTTTGCCAAGACAGGCGAACTCGCCTATCGTCAGCTAAAAAATCTCATTGTTGGAAAATCCATGGATGAGAGGAACATAACATTGAAGCCGGAAATATTTATACGCTCATCCACCCGGTTTCTTGATTGAGATGTAGGTAAAATATTATTTTGCGGTTAAGTAAAAGGTTTTACTAAAACGGTTCACATAATAAATAATAAAAAAAGGAGGTGTTAATTGAAGAGAGAAGGATGCTGTGTCGGGAATGTTAGTCAGGACAATAATAAAAGGAGGTAATAATTGTGAATTCTAAGGCTATTGCGGTTATTGTTGTCTGTGCTGTTATTTATACCATTGCAATCCTTGTTAGTGCTCTTATTCCTGCTCCTGTGCCGGGAACCTTTGGCATTTACATTCCTGCAATACTTTCGCCTCTTTTTGGTATCTGGTTTGGGATCTATGGAGCCATTGGTGCTTTAATTTCCAGTCCTCTGGCCAGAATATTGCGTGGTGACTCTTTTATTCACGGTATTCCTGGTGGTATTGGCCAGTTCTTCATGGTTTTCATTCCCTTCCTGCTGTACCACAAAGCAGTTGTGCGACGCAAGATAGAGGACATGATGCATTTCCAGGGTGTCAACGTTATTGCCATGTTTGTGGGATCTTTCATCGTTGCCACCGGCTTCTGGGTGACCGGTGTTATGCCTGTAGATGTAGCATATAAAGCTACCTGGCCCTGGATGGCTATTGGCAACGTTATTCAGTATGGAATCTTCGGTCCTATCCTTCTGAACCTCATGACACCATTTATTATGCCATCTGGGCTATTTCTGGGTAGCGCCCGAACCATGAATCACTGGAACAGGATTCAGGAGGAAGAAGAATAGAGTTAATTTGGGTTTGTATTCTTAAGTGAACCAGGCAAAGGGGGCTATAAGGATTGAGTGGGAAGCCCTCTTTGCCTCCCTTCTTGAAGAGGTCTGAACTTAGGGGGAGAGAAAAAATGAGCAAAGAGGGAGAAAAAGAACTTTTAATCAGAGTAGAAAATTTTGGCTTTAAGTATCCAGGAACTAGAGATTGGGTTCTTCAAGACATAAATCTGGATGTTCACAGGGGAGATTTTGTTTCCATCCTGGGGGAGAGTGGTTGCGGCAAATCAACCCTCTGCAGAGCCCTGGTAGGTTTGATCCCCCACAGCCTCAAGTACTGTGAGTTAAAAGGAAAAATACATGTTTGTGACATGTTGACTGAAGAAACACCTATTACTACCATCAGCAAGAAAGTTGGCATGGTTTTCCAGGATCCTGAAGCTCAATTCATGAGTCTGAAGGTGGAGGATGAAATTGTCTTTGGCCTGGAAAACCGGGGTTTGCCAGAGGAAGAAATTACCCGAATTCTGAATGAAGTTTCAGAAACTGTGGGTATTGGGGGAATTTTGGAAAAATCTCCTTTTGAGATATCTGGGGGAGAGAAACAAAGGGTAGTTATCGGTTCTGTTTTGGCTCTGAAGCCGGAAATAATTATACTGGATGAGCCGACATCAGAACTGGACCCTATTGGCCGCAAAGAGATTTTGGCTTCAATAGGCAAGATTAACCAGGAACTGGGCATAACTATTATCTATGTGACCCATGAAACTGAGGAAGCTGCTTACCTTTCTAACAAAGTTGCCCTGATGGATCAGGGCCGGTTTATAAGACAGGGACATCCCCTGGAAGTCTTTCCTGACCAGGAACTCTTCAAAAATATAGGCATCCGCCTGCCTCAGGTGACAGAGTTATATCTGGAGTTGCAGAAAAGAGGTTTGCAATTAAACGATATACCTTATCTGACTCTGGAGGAGGCAGAAGAGGATCTTGCTGATATTATTGATTCCAAATTGAGGGAAGTGAATAGCAATGAGCAGCTTTATTAAGGTCAAAGATTTATGTTATAGATACCGGCAGAATATGGATAATGTATTAGAAGGAGTTAATTTTGAAATAGAGCGGGGAGAATTTATTGCCCTGGTTGGTCATAATGGTTCTGGTAAGACTACTCTGGCAAAAATTATAGTTGGTCTTCTGGAGCACAAGGAGGGAATTTATCAGTTTACCAGTCGGGAGGGCAAAGTTCTTTCCCGACGAGAACTGCGGAAAAAGATAGGCATGGTAAGCCAGGAGCCAAATAATCAGATCCTGGAGAGCACAGTTTTCAAGGAAGTAGCTTATGGTTTGCGGGAAAAAGGTATGGCTGAGCCTGAAATCAATGACATTGTAGAAGATATACTGCATAAAATGAACCTATACCATGTGAGAAAACGCCACCCATATCTATTGAGCCGTGGCCAGCGAAAGAGGGTAGCCCTGGCTTCAATTGTGGTGCTGGAGCCGGAATTGATTATCTGTGATGAGCCAACAGCCGCCCTGGATTATTCATCCTCTACAACAGTTATGGAAAGCCTGGTTAAGCCCTGGAAGCAGGGTGCAACCATTATCTTCATAACCCATGATGTGAAAATAGTGGCTGAATATGCCCAGCGCACCATACTCCTTAATAAAGGACAGGTGGCCATAGACACGGATGTTCGCTCTTTCTTCATGGATCATCATGATGAGTTGGAAGAGCATAATTTTATTACACCTCAGATCACCGAGCTTGCCAACCGCCTGAACCGGGTAACCGGCAGAAAACTTGCCAGCGTCCTCAGGGTTAGTGATTTTGTGGACCAGGTAGTTAATTAAGTAGATTAGCGGCCTTTTTTAAAGTTTTCCAATTTTAAGTATTAAATACTTTTTGGACAGGTCCAATAAGATTGGAGGAAAAAGTAAATGGACGATCTTTATTATTACGGGGAAACTCCTTATCACCGGCTTCATCCCAGCGCCAAGATAATATTTTTGATTTTTTACAGCTTATGTGCTCTGATCATCCAGCATCCTCTGTACAATTTTATCTTTTTTGTGTTATCAATTTTATTGTTGGTTATAGGAAGGTTTTCTCTGGCCCATCTAATGCGGTTTGCTGTCCTGTTGCCCATTCTTATCATGCCAGCTGTCATATGGCCTTTCTGGCTGGAGGGTAATGTTCTTCTGGCAATACCTCTAGGTTTTGGTAGACTAACTATTACTGATTTTGGTCTGACCTTTGGTTTTACCATGGTCATGCGATTTGCGTCTTTTTTACCGCCGGTCATTATTTTCCTTTCTACCACCAGGCAGAGGGAGATTATCAATGGTCTTCATCAACTGCGGATGCCTTTCAAGTTTTCTTTAAGTTTAACTTTAATACTTCGCTATATTCCAGTTTCCAAGCTGGATTTCTCACATGCTAACGCAGCCCAGTACTGTCGCCGGGAAAGTGAAGGGAAGGGTAAATATCAGCTTATTAAGGATAAGATATTGCTAATAGTTCCAGTCTTTTTCTCCATGCTGCAAAGAGCTTCTACTCTATCAGATATACTGGAAATGCGGGGGATAACTGCCACCAAAGACCGGACTTTTTATAAAGCGGAAAAGCCGGCAATGAAGGACTATTTGTTTATGTTAGGAGTACTGGTTCTCTTTGCAGTTTGTCTGGCTTTAAGGATTTCCGGAAGAGCTCATATTCTGCCAGGGATACTGTAATAGGAGGTTTAAAAAGTGGTTCAAATTCATCCAGCAATTCTCGGAGGGGATCCCTTTTCTGATGTATTCCGGGGGCTCTATAATCACAAGCATTTTTGGAAGCTGGCTAACCCGGACTACTGCTTGCAGGTAATGAAGCAAGCTTATGCAGCCGGCACCCGGGCTTTTGATCTTTCATTTCCAGAAAATGTACAGCTTTTTAACCGGCTTAACCAGGAGGTTGAAGATGAAATTGTAGCATACGGAAATCCTACCTGGCTGCAAGGCATTAAGCTGGAGGGTAAGAATTTGCAGCACAGGCGTGACGAAGTTATAAAAACAGTTGTGGAGAATATGCCAGCGGAAAAACAAGAACTCATCAACAATCGCTTGCGAGAAGAGGCATTCATGGTTTTTGGGTATGATGGTGATACCAGACCCTTGTCTCCCAGGAAAATTGATGAAATTTACCTGGATGAGGATGTTTTTAAGGATCGTTTAAAACAGCTTGATGTTTCAACTTTTATGATGGTAGGGGGAACAGATGCGGATTGGTTGTTCAGCCTGGGCCGTGAAGACCTGGTACAGCGTATAGTGGAAATTACCAGGCAGGAGGGCTACAGGCCTTTATTAATTTGCCATTATGCTTCTATAGTTTTGGAAAAAGCCCGGAAGATCAGTTTGGACGTCGATGGTTATGTTATCCCCATAAATAAAGAATGGTCCTGGCTGAGTCTTACTGAAACCCTAAAGAGTTTTGAAAATATTGATAAACCCGTAGTTTCTTTTATGGCTCTTAGCGGTGGTTCTCTAAAAGGAGATGTCAGGGGATCACTGAAGTACTTGTTTGATCTGGGTATTAAAGGTATACTTTTTGGAGCAACCCGACCTACCACTGCTTATGAAACCAGCAAGGTTATCCAGGAACTCACAGAGGGGTGATGGCAATGTTGAGTGCGAGATTCAAGGGTAATAAGGAAGTTGTCTTGGAAGAAGTTGAAAAGCCTGTTCCTGGTTCTGGAGAGGTCTTGATGAAAGTAGCATATTGTGGTTTATGCGGGTCAGAAAGACCCCAATATCTGGAAGGCTTCCACCATCATCAGGGACATGAAGTGGCTGGGATTATTACCGAAGTTGGGCCGGGAACCAATACAGAGATTGGCACTCGGGCTGTAACTTATCTCACCAGATTTTGCGGTGAGTGCTCCCGTTGCCGGGAAGGTTTAACCACCATGTGCTTGAAATACCCGGATAAAGAGAATCTTGGCTGGTCCTGGCCCGGCGGATTTGCTGAATATGTGCTTTTGCCGGAACAGAATGCTTTGCCACTGCCTGATGAAGTTTCTTTGCAAGCCGGCGTTTTGCTCTTGGATACCCTGGGGACTTCTTTTCACGGTATAAATATGGCAGAAGGAGAGAAGGCAGAAGTCGCCTGTGTTCTTGGTTGTGGGGCTCTGGGATTGGGAGCCATTTTAGTTCTCAAAGCTGTGGGGGTGAAAAAAGTTCTGGCAACAGATCTATCCCAGTACAGGCTGGAAGCAGCCCGAAACCTGGGTGGAGAACCAGTTAGGGCATATGAAGGAGATATTGAGAAATTAGTAAGGGAGAATACTGAAGATGGAGTAGACCTGTTGGTGGAAGCAGTGGGAAAACCTGAAACCTTGCTACAGGGAGCTAAGCTCACTCGCCCCCTGGG
>PUNT01000190.1 GCA_003551905.1 Halanaerobiales bacterium | reverse complement strand
TGATGGAATTTCGTTATCTTCTGGGACTGGCTTACAAGGAGATGGGGCAGAAGAAAAGGGCTCTGAATCAGTTCCAGCGAGTTTATGCTGAGGACATGAATTATGCTGATATAGAGGAACAGATGGAGGAATTGAAGGATTGAATCCCAGCACTCGCTGGGTTTTTTTTTGCCAGAATAACCGGAGAAAATTAATTCCATACTATAGTCAGGAGGTCCAAAAAAAAATGGGTAAGGGAGGCTAGAGATATGATGATGCGCATGGGTTTTCTCAAGGGTGTAATGTGGGGGAGCTTCCTGGCTGGAGCTGGGGTAATCTACCTTATAGCCCAGGACCAGGGTCGGCGGAGACGAGTCATGGAAGTGGGAGAACAGATCAAAAATGTTGTTCAAGATATGGCAAGGGAGCTCATGAGAGAGAGTAAAAGTGCCATGCCGGAGATGGAGACAGCTATAAAGGGAGACATTTCTCAGAGAATTGGTGAACTGGAGCAACAGGTTAAGCAGCTGGGTGAAAAGGTAAGGCATTGATGAAAATGGAGAGGGCTGCCCTGCGACGTGTTGTTTGCCTGCTGGGAGGCCTCTTTATCCTGTTATTTTTACTCATGGTCAGGGCAGCAGTGCTGCCTTTTTTCCTGGCCCTGATTTTAACCTATCTTGTGAACCCCCTGGTGAATATACTGATACTCCGGGGGTTCAATCGCTTGTGGGCTGTTTATTTTATTACCATCTGTCTTTTAGTTACCGGGGGAATACTTCTGCTATATGCTGTGCCGACCCTGGCAGAAAGGCTAGAAAACCTTATTGGGGCTCTGCCGGATATTTTTGCCCGCCTGGAAGTTGTCCTGCTTCAGTGGGAAGCCAGTCTGGAACGAATAATGCCTTCTCCCAGAATGGGGAATTTTGTGTCGGCTTTTCTGGCAGAACTGGAGGAAATGCTCATTGTTTTTGTGGAACAGTCCCTGGAGGGTTTAGGTTTTTTGCTGGCTCAGGTAGTCAACCTGGTTCTGGCGCCAGTCCTGGCCTACTACATTCTCAGGGATTGGGAACTCTTAGGCCAGGCCTTTGCCTCCTACTTTCCTCCTGGTCAGAAGCAGGTGATTCTGGATTTAACTAAAGAAATGGACCGGGTAGTAGGGGGGTTTTTACGGGGGCAGTTTCTGGCCAGCCTGGTTGTGGGTGTTTTAACAGTTATTGGCTTGATGCTTCTGGGTGTAGAATTTGCTCCTCTGCTAGGTATTTTTGCTGGTATAACCAACCTGGTTCCCTATTTTGGTCCTTTTCTGGGAGCTGTGCCGCCGGTGGTTATTACTATATTTGAAAATCCCTTAAAATCACTGGGAGTAATAGCTCTTTTTGTGGCCATTCAGCAGGTGGAATCTCTTTATGTGTCACCCCGGATTTTTTCCCATACCATGGGTCTCCATCCTCTGGCAGTAATATTTGCTCTCCTGGCTGGAGGGCATCTTTTAGGTTTTTTAGGTTTAATAGTTGCTGTTCCTCTGGCCGGCATTTTGCGGATATTTTTACGTTTTGTGCGGCCAATTCTTGCTCTAGAATAGGAAGGAAATGCTGAAATGATAGGGAAATATAGACAAGGGAGTGATTCATGTGAAAAAGATTATCCTGATCTTTCTAGGGGTCTTATTGCTCGTCTTCATATTCATATATGCAGGGCCTGTTCTCCGGGATTATTTTGTCAGTCCAGATGAGTTGGCCGTGAAGGATGTTGAGGAAAGGGAACTGGAAATTCCCGGCCATATCATGGACATGGCCTGGCTGGGAAATGATGAAATAGTTGCAGTTGTGGGGCAGGGAGACCCCCATGGCTATGTGAACCTGAGTGTTCTAATTCTGTCCCTGCAAGGAGAGGGGCAGACCATTTTGACAGGTGAAGGCTGGCGGGAGAGAATGCGAATACTGGATGTTTCCAGAGATGGGCTTGTTGCTATTTCCAGCAAGGATATGATCCTGGTCCTGGATAGAAAGGGGAATATTCTCCATAAGCTGGAGGAAACCGGAACCAATACTCAAGCCCTCTTTACTCCTGATGGTGAGTATCTTGCTTATACCAGTATTGCTGAATGGGAGCTCCCCACCAACTTGCACCTCTTAAATCTTGAAGATGAGAACAAAAAACAGCTAACCCAATATGATTTTGGCCAGAACTTCAAGGTAGGCAGCATCAAGTGGCTGGAGGAAAAGCTGTTCTTTGTGGAACAGTACACTTATGGCACTGTAGCTCTAGGAGGCCATGCCATATATCAGGTGATTCCGGAAAAAGAACCAGAATTGGTATGGGAAGTACCAGATGAAGAGCAGGTTATGCTTTTTAATATTCTCCCGGAGAATTGTTTTCTGATCCTGAAGGCTCTTTGGGATGCAGAATATATTGAAAGCCAGCTCTATCTTGCCAGGTATGACCGGGAACAGGGGAAGAAATGGCAGATGGCTCTGGATGAGATGGGAGATATGGAAAAGTGGCACAAAAATCCCTGGATAAACGGTTATCCAGAGAGCCTGGAGATATATGGTGACCAGCTCTATATTACTGCTCTCAGACAGGGGGAATATCATCTCCTGACAGTGGACTTACAAGAGGGAAAAACTGAGCACCATATTGCCGGAGCAGGTTTCCCCCGCATCTCTCCCAGCGGCCATAAGCTTCTTTTTATTGATTTCAGCCAGGAAGAGCCGGTACCGACAGTTATGAACCTGAACAGTTTTTGATTATGTTAACAGCGTAAAGGGTCTTGATTTTAGCCATCTATTATGTTAAACTGTATCCATCCATATACAGGGATAGTGGGTTTGGAAAAAGTTAAGAGAAGAGAAAGGTGAGGATGGGAAAGAAGGCAGCTCATTACTCCTAGAGAGGGGCTCAAAAGGTGGAAGCGCCCTGAGTAAGGGTAGCCGGGCCGTTCCCTGAACTGTTTCCAGCCGGGTGGCAGCGTTAAATGCCGGGTTTGGCTAATAACCCACTGAGTCCTCCTGCCGTGAGGCGGGGGAGAAGCAGGGTGGTACCGCGAGCAGGTCCTCGTCCCTGAAGGGATAAGGACTTTTTTTATTTAATGTATCTAGGAGGAGATTTTTATGAAAAGATTGACAGGCAAAGAGTTGCGGGAGGCTTTCCTGAAATTTTTTGCTGAGAAAGATCATCTGATATTACCTTCAGCACCCCTGATTCCCAGGGATGATCCCACACTTCTCTGGATCAATTCTGGCATGGCTCCCTTGAAAGCTTATTTTGATGGCAGTAAAGAAGCTCCTCATCCCAGAATAGTCACTGCCCAGAAATGCATTCGCACCAATGATATTGAAAATGTGGGTAAGACTCCCCGGCATCATACCTTGTTTGAGATGCTTGGCAACTTTTCCCTGGCCGACTACTTCAAGGAAGAGGCCATTCGCTGGTCCTGGGAATTCATCATTGATGTCCTGGAACTGAACCCAGAGCAATTATGGGTTACCGTCTATGAAGAAGATGAAGAAGCAGCATATATCTGGACCAAAAAGATAGGTTTTCCCTCTGAGCGGCTGGCTTATTTTGGCAAGGAGGAGAACTTCTGGGAGATTGGTGATGGACCCAGTGGACCCTGCAGCGAGATACATTTTGACCGGGGGCAGGAGTACAGCTGCAGTGCTCAATGTACCATAGGCTGTGAATGTGAGAGGTTCAGCGAAATCTGGAACCTGGTTTTTACCCAGTTCAACAAAAAGCCTGATGGCACCTACGAGCCCCTGCCCAATAAGAATATAGACACAGGCATGGGATTGGAAAGGGTTGCTACCATACTGCAGGGCAAAGACAACAACTATGAAACTGACCTTTTCTTTCCCTATATAGAGTACCTGCAGGAGAAGTCCGGCGTTTCCTATGAGGACTCTAGTGGCCTGGAACGTGCTGCTTTCTGGGTTATTGCTGACCATATCAGGGCAATTTCCTTTACACTTGGCGATGGAGCTCTGCCAGGTAATGAAGGCCGGGGTTATGTGATCCGCCGAATATTGAGAAGAGCCAGCAGGTACGGTCGGCACCTGGGCTTTTATGAACCATTTTTACATGAGATGGTTCCCCTGGTTGTAAAAATCATGGGGGATAGCTATCCGGAACTCAAGACAAAGAAGGATTACATTGTGCAGATAGTTGAACTGGAAGAAGAGAGGTTTAATCAAACCATTCAACAGGGACTGGAGCTTTTGCAGGAGGAAATTAAAGATCTTAAAGAAAGCAAGAAAAAAGTGCTCCCGGGTGAAAAGGCCTTCATACTATATGATACCTATGGATTTCCCCTGGATCTAACCAGGGATGTCCTGGAAGAAGAAGGTTTCAGTGTAGATGAAGTTGGCTTTCATCAGGAGATGGAAGAGCAGCGGGAAAGAGCCAGGCAGGCCAGATTTGCCCAGGACCTGGGCTGGCGAGGTACCAGCGGTCAGCAGCTGGACAGGGTAGCCAGGGACCTGCCGGGCACGCATTTCTATGGCTATGAAGATTTACAAGGCAGTGGGAGAATATTAAAAATTCTGGGGGAGGAAGGTGAACTTCCGGCCCTCCAGGAAGGGCAGGAAGCTCTTGTAGTTCTAGATTCTTCTCCTTTTTATCCAGAAGGAGGGGGGCAGGTTGGAGATAAGGGCTGTTTTGCTGGAGATGAAAGGATGATCAAGGTTAACAATACTCGTCAGCATGAAGAGCTAATATTTCACGAAGTTCGAGTTGAGAAAGGTAAAATTAAGGAAGGGGATACGCTGGAGTTAATTGTTGACCAAAAAAGGCGGCAGGCTATAGCCCGGAATCATACTGCTACTCATCTATTACATCAAGCCCTGCGCACGGTTCTTGGTGAGCAAGTTGAACAGGCTGGCTCTCTGGTGGATGAAGAGAGGTTGCGTTTTGACTTCACTCACTTCAAACCGCTGGAGAAAGAAGACCTGGAGAAAATAGAGGCGGAGGTAAATGCCCGAGTTCTGGATAATATGCCAGTTGAAGCTGTTTATACCAGCCTGGAAAAAGCCCGGGAGATGGGAGCTCTGGCTTTATTTCAGGAGAAGTACACAGAGAAGGTCCGGGTAATTTGCATCGGAGATTACAGCAGTGAATTATGTGGAGGCACTCATCTGTCTTCAACAGGAGAGATGGGCCCCCTAAGGATTGTTAGTGAGGCAGGTATTGCCGCAGGGGTTCGGCGTATAGAGGCTGTTACCGGATTCAATGCCCTGAGGTACATGAAGGAAAAGGAAAATATTCTGGAGGATTTAGGCCGGATGCTCAAAGCCCAGCCCAGCGAGCTGAATAAACGCTTGAAATTGCTTTTAAAGGAGAATGAAGATCTGAAAAATCGCCTGCAAAAAGCCCAGAGTCGTTCTCTGGCCGACCTGGCTGTGGAACTGGTGCAGGGGCAGGAGAAAATCGGCGATTACAGTCTGGTTGCCGGTCAGGTTGAAGTTACAGGTCCTGAAGAGATGCGGCAGTTGGGTGATATGATTAAGGATCGATTGAAATCAGCAACTATTGCCCTGGCAGCAGAAAGGGAAGGGAAGGCCATGCTGTTGCTTTTGCTAACATCAGATCTGGTGGAAAAAGGTTTCCATGCTGGAAAGCTCATAAACACCATGGCTCGAGAAGTTGGAGGTGGGGGGGGAGGCAAACCCCACCTGGCCCAGGCTGGAGGGCCTGATGCCCAGAATATTCCCCAGGCCCTGGAGGCAATCAGGAAGAGCATACAGGCAGGGGAAAGATAGAGGAGATAGGAGAGGTATAACGAAGTATTTAAAGAGAAAGAATAATCATGGGAGAAAGAGGTGGGGAGCATGTCAGACCAGGAAACCCGCAAATTTCAGGTTAGTAAAGAGGAAGCCAGGCGGGTGGCCCGGGTCTTGCAGGAGGTTTACCGGGCGCTGGAAGAAAAGGGCTATAACCCCATAAATCAAATTGTAGGTTATATCCTGTCCGGAGACCCGGCCTATATTACCTCCTACAAGGATGCCCGGACCCTTATCAGGAGCCTGGGACGGGATGAGTTGATTGAAGAACTGGTTAGATCTTATCTGCAGGATAAATAAATTTCTGGCTTTTTTCCTGGCTGTGTTTTTTGCCTGGCCGGCATGTGCCCAGGGAGGGGAGGCAATTCTCTTCCTTGTGGATGGCCTGGGTTTGCAGGAAATTGAGGAGGCAGAGACGCCCTTCTGGGATTATCTTCTTGAAGAAGGTGCCCTGGGACTGGTAAGTACCCGCTTGAACGGGGATACCAGTAGCCAGGGCACTTATGTTTATCTGGCCACAGGCAGGCGTCCTCAGAGCAGAGATGGATTCCCTATCATACTGGAGCGAGGAGAAGGGGAATGGCTGCAGGCCTGGGGATGGCAGGAAAAGGGGTTGGGAGAGTACCTGAGGAGGGCAGACCTGGAGGCTGCCCTCATATCTCAGAGAGAAGGAGTTAAGGGAAGGGAACCGGGAAGTGTTATAGTAGTCGCTGATCAGAAGGGCTTTGTGCCAAAGGCCCGGCTGGGGGAACTCCTGGGGAATGCACCCTGGGGTGCCCTGGAGGTTCTTGACAGGGATAAGATATTTAAGACACTAAAATTATGGGGCAAACCGGATTTTTTATTCATTGAAACTGATGATATGGCCAGGCTGGAGCGGTACCGGTCCCTGCTGCCTGCTGAAGAATACCGGCTGATACGGCAGAAAGCAATCTCCCATATTGATGGTATCCTGGAAGAAATATACCAGCAGCAGGAGATGAGTGAAGGGGACCTTTTTTTGGTAATGGCTCTCAAGCCTGATATGGAGACCAGAGAAGGGGGAGGAGAACTGGGCTGGCTCCTGGTAAAAGGCATGGGAAAAGGTAAGCTCAGCTCATCCTCCACCCGGCAGCTGGGTCTCATTTCTTTAGGTGATGTTTTCCCAACCCTGCTAGCTTTCTATGGCCTGGAGGTGCCGGCAGGCAGGGAAGGGGGGGTGTTGAAAGTCGAGAAAGGGGATGGTGTTCTCTCAAAAGTGCTGAAAAAATTGAGCCTTTTTGCCGCCCAGTACCAAAACCGAGTTTTTTTTATTCAGGGCTTTGTGGGATTGCAGATGCTCCTTATACTGTTGAGTATTCTCTCAGTGGCCGGTCGCCTTCCTCAGGAGATGAATATAATCTTGCAGTACCTCCATGCTGCTGCTCTCCTTATTCCTGTCTATGTACTCTTTTTTTCTCCGGCTACCATGCCCTGGGTTGTCCTCATTTCTTCTCTAGGGCTGGGCTTGCTTTTTTATGCGTTTTTAACCAGAGTTCTCCGGACTGAAGTACAGGAGGGTCTTTTTTTGTTACTCTTCAGCCATGGAGTTTTCTGGTTTGCCATGAGTTGGGGAGGGGAACTATTCAGCTTTTCCCTTCTGGGTTATTCAGCAGTTATTGGAGCTCGATTTTATGGTATGGGGAATGAATATACTGGGTTTTTTCTGGGTAGTGGCATTATGGGATTGCTTTTGTTATTGGAAATTTATAAGAGGAGGAAGTTTCTCCAACCCGGTCTCTTTTTGATGGCCGGAGGGCTGGGAGTACCTTTTTTAGGGGCTAATCTGGGAGGGCTCATAACTGCCCTGGGAAT
>PUNT01000040.1 GCA_003551905.1 Halanaerobiales bacterium | reverse complement strand
GAACCGCCTACAGTTGAAACAAAATAACTGTATGTGGGAGAATCCCCAATAGCTCTCCTTGCCCAATATTTATTGGTTTTATATTCCATATTACCATTATACACCCTGAAACCAAATAATGCAACATGTGTTCTGGCCAACATATGTTCGGCTTATATCCACATACCTAAAAGCAGGGGCTTTACGCCGATTCTTGGTAAATCTACATCTCGCAGCACCAGATCTGACTTGGTGAGAATAGAAGCAGAAAAACCTCTGACAGCCAGGACTTCCAGGACTTTTCGGGTTTGCAGCTGTTCTGCTTCACAGGGCTGATAGGGATCTGACTTCATGCCCAGGTAAATAACCTGAGGTTGCAGGCCTGATATTTCCCGGGCAAGCTGGCTCTTAATATCCTGGGTAATGACAATATCCGGTTTTCCTTCCACATCAACAGCACTGCAGTATACACACCGGAACTCACAACCCCGGTAGGGATCCAGCTGGTAGGAGTAATACTTCAGGTTGCAGGATTCCAGGAGGGGTGCAAAATACTCTTTGCGTATTATACTCATATTCCCACTCCTCTCATGATCAACTTCTTTATATACAAACCCCCATATCTCACAGTAAATTGCTACCCTTAATTTTTCCCAGGAGGTGGGAAAATGTTTTTGCTCTCCTCTGGCTCTCTACCTGTTGCAGCTGGCCGTAATTTTTTTGATTATGAGGGTATAGAAGAAGGGGCCAGAATTTTAAACATCAAAGATTTAGAACTGGTTATGCTGCCAGAATGGGATGTTGAAAGGTCGCCGTTAACACCCAGCAATGCAGATTGGAGTGAAACACCGAAAATAGGGCCAGCGGAACTGGCACTGCACCTGAAAACCACTCCTATCCGCGTTCATTCGCTGCATGTAAATAGAGATCTGGGAGTCATGCTCTCATCCCAAAACCCCACTCTACAAAAGAGAGCTTCTCAGGTGCTGCAGGAAAACCTGGAGGCTGCCCGGAACCTTTATGCCCGGTTGCTGGTCATCCATCTCTGGCATACTTATGACAGGAATGTGCAGCTGGAGAAACTGACATACCCTGTGTTGAAAACAGCAGCTCTTTACCCAGAGATCAAAATATCCATAGAAAACATTCCCCTAAGCGACCCGGACCTCACATCATTTCAGGCCTGGCAAATCCTGAACCAGCTTTTACCTCCTCAACATGGTTTCACCCTGGATCTGAACTGGGCTTCTCTTCATCAAAGTTTCCCCCAGCTCCTTGAATTCCTGCCCCGGATCATGAATGTCCACGTCCACTGCCAGCTTATCTGTACCCCTCAGGGCTATCAGCTTTCTCCTCTTACCGGTAATCTGGATATATCTTCAGCTTTGAGAAAAATAACATCAACAGGCTATAATGGTTACGTAACCCTGGAGCTCAAAGGAGCCCGGGGAACTGATGATTTTCAAAGAGCCATTGCCCTGATCAAAAAAGATGTTCCTGGCCTATAATTTTTTATCATTTATCAGGGGAATAATCCCTTAGCTTTTTTAGAAAAGGCTCCTCAATATTAAATGGAAATTCCTGACTTTTAGCCAGGTAAGCAATTTCTGCTCCTGCCAGGTGCCCAGTTTTTTGCAAGTTTTCCCAGCCCCTTTCCTCCAACAACCTGGAAAATTCCTGCCGGTCCAGGACCCTGGAGTCTCCAGAAGGAGTTACAAAAAAATCCAGGGCCAGGTCTGTAAATGTGAGGGTTCTGCCATCAAACCGGGCAGGGGTGCTCAGATCACAGTACCAACCTTTGAGTTGAAAGTTTTTATCCATTATGCGTAGAACTGTGAACCATTTATGAAAGAAAAAATATTCCAGGCAGGGATCTCCCTTTTCCACCCGGAAAAAGGGAGTAGCAGCTCTAAGGGGCCAAAAGGCGCCTACAATTAGATCCCTTTGATTCTCCCGGAAAACATATCCGGAATATCTGAAGGTTGATTTTCCCCCTAATGCATGTCTTTTTTCAATAATGATCCTTTTCATATAATCCTACCTCCACTCATAAAACAGATGGACAGGAGGCCTAGCTCATGGAAAAAAATAGAGAACAGGTACAATATTTTCTGCAAAACTATACCCATTCCCTCCTCAGCCCAAGAACAGAAATAGATAATATTGAAATTGCTGGGGAAAAAGTTCCTCGGTTCATCAATGAGTTCTGGACTGCCAGGCAACGGCAGGCTTCTTCCCTGCATGAAATCTCGTATCGGGCATGCTTTAAACCTCAACTCCCTCGCTTTTTTATCAAACTTTTGACTCAAGAAGGAGATACTGTCCTGGACCCTTTCAGCGGGCGAGGCACAACACCTTTAGAAGCCGGTCTCCTTAACCGCAATATTATAGCTAATGACGTAAACCCCTTGAGTGAGATTCTCTGCCGTCCCCGCTTTTTTATCCCCACTCTGTCTGAAATCGAACAAAGGCTGCAGGAAATTCCTTTAGACAGAAAAAGAAAAGCTGCTCAGGATCTCTCCATGTTTTATCATCCCCACACTGAAGGAGAAATTGTATCCTTAAAGGAATATCTTGAGGATAGGAAAATAGAAAAGAGGGAAGATCATGTTGACAGCTGGATCCGTATGGTTGCTACCAGCAGGCTTACCGGTCATTCTCCAGGTTTTTTCTCTGTATACACTCTGCCTCCCAACCAGGCCGTATCACCTGAGCGGCAGAAAAAGATTAACCAGGCCCGGCAGCAAAAGCCGGATTACCGCAATACCCGGACCATTATTCTGAAGAAATCAAAAGCCCTGCTCCGGGATATGACTCAAACCCTACGGGAAAATCTCAGAAGAATAGGAGAAAGGGGATTATTCACCCAGGAAGACGCCGGGGAATTACCGGTTCCATCATCCTCGGTCCGCCTTACTGTTACATCCCCACCTTTTTTGGATGTGGTGCAGTACTCCAGTGATAACTGGCTGCGCTGCTGGTTTAACTCCATAGAAACAGCAGAGGTTGGCAAAAAAATAACCCAGAGCAATCGCCTCTCTGACTGGAGAGAAGTCATGTTCAGGGTTTTCCAGGAACTCTTCCGGGTTACAAAATCTGGAGGCTGGGTCATTTTCGAAGTTGGTGAAGTACGCAGAAAAACCATCAGCCTGGATGAAGAAGTAGTACCCCTGGCATTAAGAACTGGCTTTTCCTGTGCCGGCATTGTCATAAACCTGCAGGAATTCACCAAAACCGCCAATATCTGGGGTGTTAATAATAATGAGGTGGGTACTAACACCAACCGAATGGTCATGCTGGTAAAAGAATAAATCTAGGAGCTCAAACTGCTATTATATTAACCTGGCAGATAGGATATTTTTCTTCCAGGCTTTTTCTTATTTCTTCCCTGATCATTACCATCTCTTTAGCTGTTGTATTCTCTCTGAACTCCAGGAAAATTTCTACCAGGAGAGTTCCCCCGGATTTCCTGCTGCGGATATCCTGCAGACTGGTATACCTGTCACTGTAAAGGGAAAGTTCCTTTTTAAGTAGGGGCTCAATTTTTTCATTGAGGCTTCTATCCAGGATCTCCAACACCGATGCCCGGGTTATCCTGTAGGCTGAACCCAGGAGGAATACAGCAATAATGAGGGAACCTGCCGGGTCAATATATACAGACCAATTATAATCCCTGAGTAATGCACTCATTCCCAGGGTGATCAAAACTGCCAGATCTATTATAGATTTGGCCCGGTAGAGGCGCCAGTGGGCTTCAAAGACTGGAGTTGACTCCTCTCGATTCAAGGCAGAAGTCCGCCGCCAGAACCAGCTGTTGACTATGAGCCCACCTGATGCCACCAGTATGCCCGGCCACAAAATAGCCAGGGGTCTGGGATCCAGTATTCTGCCAGCAGCACTGAAGGCAATTATGACAAATGAAAAAACCATAACTGTAGCAACAATAAGGCTGGAGAGGTTCTCCAGTTTTCCATAACCATAATTGAATCTTGCATTTTTACCCTGGGAAACCTTGCGTATAACCAGCCAGGCTAGAAAAAGGGCCAGAAGTTCGCTGCTGCGGCGTAAAAAATCAGCAAACAATACTGTGGAACGTCCCAGGACCATGGCCACTCCTGTGCCCAGGGGTGCCCAGAGGCTGATAAGCCAGGCTGCCCGGAGGGTTCTTTCTTTACGCCGGTACAGTTCTTTTTTCCCTTCTCTAAGAATTTCTTTTTTCACCAGATCCCCTCCAGGAATAACATGAGCAGCATCAGGGGGATGGATAAGGCCCCAACCACCAGTGGAATTGTAAGGGTATCAAAGCCTTTTCTGGACATTGCTTCCACCAAACCGCTAGCCACTGCCAGAATTATGGCAACTATCAGGTTGAATAGAAGGGGCAGAGAAAAGAATATGGTTAGAATTAAAAAAATGCCTATGAAGGAAGCGCTAATCATGGCCACAGTACCTTCTACCGTCTTCTTCTTATCGAATATTACGTTCTTATACTTTATCTTCCCGAATTTTTGGCCAAAAACTGCTGCTGTAGAGTCTCCTACCCCCCAGGCCACAACTCCCACTGCCGCCAGGTACTTCATATCCGGCCCCATAAGACCCCAGAAAAGGGCAATAAGTAGCACCAAGACCGCCTGTAAGAAGAGGACCTGTATGGGTATGGAGGTCTCCCGGACCCTGTGGGGACGGGAAATATTCAGAGAACGAAAAGCTTTTAGTTTTTCCACCACAAAAACTACCACAAAAGCCAGAAAAAACAGCACCATAATGGCCGCAATGGCAGCATACCATTCCTGGAAATACCTTAAGAGCACAAAAATGGAGAGGCTGGCCATAACATGATAGCTCTTTCTTGCCATCTCTTTAGTTATTGGGGTCAGACGGTTGATAAGGGTTACGCCCAATCCAAAAGCTAAATAGTACAGGAAAAGATACAGTAAACCCAGCAGATTTTCTGTTGACAGTAAATTTTCCAACTCTCATTACCTCTCTCTCGCGATACCATAGAACAAAACATCCATGAGGCTTCGGAGATTTTTCTCCAGGGAAGCTTCATCATGTTTTGTGGCCCAGTAATATTCTAAACCTTTGATAGCTGTGAAAATGGAAAAAGCGGTAAGCCCAACATCTTTTATCTTAAAAACTCCTTGCTCCACACCATCCTTAAGTATTCCACCAATGAATCCAATCTCATACTCATCATATTTTTGCCGGAATTCCTGAATAAAAGAATAGCTCTCATAGTACTCTTCCTCAAAAGCAGTGTACAGGTTGGCTAACCTTTTAATAGCTCGCATCCGGGTAATTACGTATAACCGGATTTTTTCTTTAAAGGATTTTTCAGCTGCAATTGTCTTCTCAATCTCTTTTTTCAGCTCGTCAACTTCCTTTTCTATTACTTCTTTGAATATTTCTTCCTTGCTGTTGAAGTAATGATAAAGAGAGCTCTTGCCTTTTCTTGCCCCCCTGGCTATGTCTTCCATGGTGGTTTTTCGAAACCCATATCGCCCAAAAACCTCCTGGGCTGCCTCCAATATCATTTTTTTGTTCTCCCCTAGCTCTCGCAACTGTATTACCTCCAGAGATTGGACTATTCGACCAAATTGGTCTTATATTCTATAAGGTAATGATATCATTTTCTTCTCTGCACGTCAACAAAGAAAAGTCTTCAAAAAGATGTCGGTTCTCCTCCAGCAAAAATTCCAGCCTTTTTTACCTTAGAAAAAAGGCTGGAGTTGATCAATAACTGAATATGGAATTTTGCCCTGATAAAATTTCTAGCCAAAAAGGGCCAGCTCGGGAACATAGCCTATGATAACATTATGTCCTCTTTCGTCTACATGTTTTTTCCCTACTGCTTCCACCACAGCACCATTATAAGATCTGTGCAGTAGTTTTCCACAATCCTTACAATATGCTTCCCATATCAGTGCCATATGACATCCCTCCAGGTTAAATGGGTTTCTTTATGTGCTCATCTGCTGCCAGAGATTCTGCCATTGATTTACTAGGGTACCTACATTCTAAGATAATAAACATCAATCTGTTACCAGGTATCGATGGAAAACTTCCCCTTTTTTATACCAGGCGGGGAGGATATTAATTTTTTCCCACTAAATCTCTATCTGAAAGAAGAACCTCTTTCACATCTTCTTCAGGGTAGAGACAAAAAAATAACAGGGCTCCCATACAGGCCAGGGAAGCAATCAGTATGCTCAACTGAACTCCCAGTGGCTGAGAAATATCTTTACCAAAGGCAGCGAGCAAGAAGCCAAACAGCGCTCCAGTCAGAGCAATGGTAACCTTTAGGGGAATAGCCCGGGCTCCAAAAAACATTGCTTCCTGATGTTGTCCTGTCTCTTCTGCCTGGGCTCTTGCCATTTCCGCTATGGTAGGATTGATCAGTATGGTGAGAACAGCCAGGGGCAACCCAGCCGTGGCCAGTACCAAAAGACCCAGGTAAAAAAAGATGCCGGACATGTTAAAACTCAGAATAAATAGGATCATACTACAGAGGCTAAAAGTAGCTACACCCAGGATGAGCATTTTCTTCTTGCCATATTTGCGGGCAGCAAAATTGACAACAGGGAAACAGAGCAGGGCAGTCCCTATAATAATGCCGGCCAGAATTGTCATAAACCCCTGTCCCCGGAGGAAAACAACAACTGCATAGTACATCATTCCCATGGTAATCATATTCATGGCCAGTTGCAAAAACATTTCACCGGCTATGAATATACGAAAAGGTCGGTGGCGAAAGGTGGTTTTCAAGGACTGAACCACTCCTATCCTCTGAGGAGAACGGGGTATACAGTGGATTTTCTCATTAAACCCCAGGGCAGAGGCGTATAGCAAAAGAACAGATACCACCGAAAAAATAAGAACTGCCAGCCGGTAGGAGCTACGCATCTCCATACCTGCCTCCTGCAGTCGGGTAACAATATCAGGGAACAAAACTGTTATGACTACCATTCCCAGTAGGCCCAAAAAAGCAACCCTGGTGGATAGATTGATCCGTATTTCATCACTGTGCCCCAGGTCTGCTATCAGGGCCAGGTAAGGATTCACATAGGCAGTGAAACTGATATAGAAGAAACAAATCATCACGCCCAGCCATACCCCGTTTACAAGTGCTTCACACTCCAGCAATGGTGGGTAAAACACAAGAACTGTAAAAACTGAAAGGGGCAGGCCGCTGAGCAATAAAAATATCTTGCGCCGGCCAAGATAAGACCGGGTATTGTCGCTTAACCCAGCTATTAATGGGTCAGCTAGGGCATCAAAAACCCGACCTGCCACCAGAGCGATTCCCAGGACTGTAACAAAACCCAGAAAAGTTCTATCCGGTATAAGTTCATGAACTTCATATTCTGCAGGTGGAAGAAAATAAAAGGGAACATAGAGAATTATCAAGCGCTCCAGCATGGTAAACCCGGCACTGCCTAAAGCAAAGAGGGTTTGCTGCCAAGAAGATAATAAGCTGACAGGGTAATTTTTCATAGATCCTCCGGGAAAACAATATTAACATGGTAATTCAATTCAAAAAGATTTAATCCTTTAACCAAAAATGCCAAGAGTTCTCCCACCTCTGAGCAAAGCGTAGGAGGGAGATAAATTGGCAATTATTTATAATAATAGTTAAATAATGTTAGAATATAATAGGGGGGGG
>PUNT01000013.1 GCA_003551905.1 Halanaerobiales bacterium | reverse complement strand
GTGCCTGGGGCTGGAAGTGCACCCCAGGGTACCTATATATTCGCAGGTAACGTAGCATCACTCGGTTCCCCAGTGGCTTAGGCTGGTCAACTAGAGCTTTTACAAGCTCCCGCCTCTACAGCCGGGGGTAGTTGACAGAGACCTCCTCAGTAAAAAATTGCCCCTTCCCTCTTCTGATTCACCTGAAAAGGTGCAGTATATGTTTTTGTTCAGAATCCCCTCCTCCACAGCCTGTTCCATAACCGCACAATCCCTACACAGGTAGCGATACTGACAGTCCTTGCATGCCTGGAGATTATCCTTTTTGCTGCGCCAGAACACATCCAGCCGGCCATTTCTAAACGGTGTCTTTATGTTATCTCCAGGATAAGCACCTGCGCTCTCCCGGAGCATGGGACAGGCCAGAATCTGGCCGGCGTGATCCAGGGCCAGCCTGCCGTTAAGGCAGGGATGAAATTTTTGATTCTGGAAAAAACCATGGAGATCAGGCTTCACCTTATCCCTGCTGGTTCTCTTGGATATGAGGGTGCTTTCATAGCTCTTCTCCCTTACACTCTCGGCCACTACAACGGACCTGGGATTCTGATTCTCTAAAAAATCCTGCAGGATATAAAGGGATCTACCATCCCCTGCTTCAATGAGAATACACACATGATAAGTCAGGGAATATTTTTCACATAGACAGAGTTTATCACGTATTTTTTGCAATAGCACCTCGCCCTCAGTGCTTCCAAATATCTTGGAGTAATTTATGAGAGTGATGGAAAAGTCCAGATTATAAGCCTTCCCCTCTTCAATAATATTCTCCTGTAAGGATAACCCATTGCAATTTATCTGTATTTTTTGCTCAGGAATCTTTTCTTTAATTATCTGAACCATATCAATGAGTTCTCCCCACCTTAACAGGGGATCTCCACCGGCAAAAATAAGGCGCTGTGGCTTCAGTTTTAAAATATCTTCCAGGGCCGTGGCGGGCACAAAATTTCCTTTCACCTGCCTGGACAATGGCCAGCGAGCACAGGATTTACAACCATTGTGTATGTACCTATCATCTGCACACAATTGACATTCCAGGGTACAGTCATTATTTAACTGGATGAAAAATTCCCTTATATCAGGCACCTCCTCCAAATACCCCCGCATCTCCCACTGGCACCTGGGATAATAGTGATCACTTGCCACCCTGCCCGGGTAAAGAGTCCCCAGTTTTTTCTGAATCAACCTGGTCAATAAATATTTTATTTCCTTACCATAAATATTTTCCCCGGCAGCGATACTTCCTTCATTTAAAAGGTACCGGAGCATATTTTTCTCCTCATAACTCAGGTCTATAACCCTGTTTTCGCTTAAAAAATAGATAGCACCTCCTTTGTAACCTTCTAAGAAAATACAATCAGGAAATAACCGAAAATAATTCACTCAAAACCCCCCTATCATCCATAAAAAAACCATTCCACATTGATATCAAAATCATCATAAGCTTTTGGGTTTTCCTCCAGAATAGAGTTAACCACACTGAAATACTGGGAAAAATTGTTCCTGCTCTCCTCACAGCTTATGGGCAGCTGAAATTTTCCATCACCCATGCACATGGCAAAACAGAAGTTGCAGATATTGTTTATGGGACAGGTCCAGCAGTTTTTTCCAACAGTCTCATTGAAACTATCTATTATTTTCTTTATTTTCTCCAGGTTAACTCCCTTTTCCAGACAACCAATGGGCATGGTTTCATTCACTCGCTCGCACATGTCATACTCACCGTGAGCTCTGACACTAACCTTCATGCCTGGCACGCAGGTATTGGTAAAGGGCACCATGGGAGCCCGGACATCTTCATGCCGGGGTCTGATGAGTATGGGGCTGAGCTGTCCTTCAATGAGGCACCGTAAATAGGAGGATATCTCCTGGCCCTCTTTTTTATAATGAATATATTTCTGCCAGAGCCGGGAAAATTGCTTTGAGTGCCGGGCAATATCTTCCTGGCTGAACTGATCATAGTAACTGGTATTAAAAGTTGCTGCCCCACTGGTAAAAGCCACTGCTGGCAGATCACTTTGGGAAAAAAATTCATCATTGGCTTCCAGGTCTGTCTGCCAGTCAAACACCGATATGATGGAAACACCATGATAATCCGGGTATTTTTCCCGGAATTTCTGCAAGTTCCCACAGACCAGGTCATAGGTTCCTTCCCCGCTGGGAAATACCCGGTTTCTATCATTATTTTCCCGATTTCCATCCAGGCTAACTGCCAGATATATTTCATTCTCCACGATGAAATCCATCATATGCTCCTGTAAAAGGGTGCCATTGGTAGTCATGTTGAAAGAAATAGGCATTTTAGCTATGCTCCTGGCGTATTCCACCAGCCTCTTCACCAGGGAAAATTCTAATAAAGGTTCCCCGCCATAAAAGGTTATGACCACCCGCTTACCAGGATTGAAATCTGCTACATGCTGAAGTCCCCCCAGGAATTGATCTATAGCTCTTTTACCGGTTTCTAGGGTCATCTTCTTTTCTGTCCGGCAACGGGTGAAGTTGTACACTTCCGACAGAAAACAGTACTTGCAGCGCATATTGCAGTCCTCTGTGACATTGAGTATCAACTGGTACCTGTTGCCGTAATTAAAGAACTCCTGTAAGGTCCGCTCATCATAATTTCTTATATTGAATTTTATTTCCTGTAACTCCCCTTGATTTAAGAAAAAACCACCAAAATTTTCCTGCCACCTCCGGATAAAATCCAGGCAACCATCAACAAGATTCTTTTCCCCGGCATATTTTCCCCGGAGAATTTCCCTGACCTCCACAAGCTCATTGTCAACCATCTTTTCCAGGCCTTCCTGCAATATGTCATTGAGAGGCAAGGTAACACCAGTTTTTCGGTCATAAAAGTACTTATTGCCGGCCTCAGTTATAAAAGGCAAAAGGCACAATTCCATGAAAACTCCCCCCCCACTTTTCGGGTAAATATTTTACCTCATACCGGTAAATTTAATGAGCTTTTCCAGCACAGCCCTGTTATAAGCAAGGAGTTTCAGGAGCAAAAATTCCAGTTTTTCTTCCTGCCCTTCCAGTGTCTTGTACTCCTCCCTGATCTTCTCCTCTGTCTCCTGCAAAAGATTAGCTATATACTCATCCATTTTCACCAAACTCACCTCCCCGACTGGCTTAATTATTCCTGATGCGAGCAGCCAGACCTAGCCTATACTAGGCATTGTCAATGATGCTGGTTGCCGAACCTGTTGCTGATGCTGTACCTGCAGAGTAAAAAGATGCTGGCGCAAATCCAATGCCGGCTGTTAAATAACAACCTGCCGCACAACCCCCTACACAAAGAGTACCACAGATTCCCTGGCACAATGTGGCATTACACATAAACCCCCACCTCCCCTTTTTACCCTATTTTTTAGCATCAGGTTGATATGCTGGCAGATGACATGGAACTGGTTGAAGCACCGGTAGTACTGAAAAAAGCTGCCGGGCCAAAACCGATACCAACAGTTGCCGCACAACCTACCGTGCATCCCCCCATGCAAAGGCTGGAACATATCATGATGCAATAGGCTCCACAGGACATAAAAACACCCCCCTCAATAAATAGGCTTGCTCGCATCAGGCCCCCCACCCTCTTAAAAAATTGGTAATATATGACATTAGGTGTTGAAATAAAATCCCTCAGGCAAGGGAAAAAAATAAATCTTTTGAGTTGAATTAGACAAACATGACCTCTCTCCTCTATTGTTGATACAAACAACTCTTTTCAGAGCATGAGTATACCCTTTTTGGACATGAATTAATTGTTTACCATTATTCACAGAGCCCGTTCTTGTATTTGCAATATTCATACATATTTTAATTAAATGAATTATTAAAAATAGTGTGACTTTTCATTTTTTAATATTATTGTTACATTGTTTTTGTTTTTCTAGAGGATTTTTTGCATCAGTGGTGAATAGTTATTCTTAACACTATTTTGCTATATTAAAGGAGGAAAGAATCATGCGAAAAAATCTTAGAGTACTGACCTTAATTCTTGCCCTGATTTTCGGGGTATCAACAATGGCTTTTGCTGGTCCCATTCCAGAGATCACCATACTAACCACCACTGAAGCTTATGACCCCATCCGCTATGAAGCGGCATTCCTGATAAAGGAGGCCTGGGAAAAATTAGGGCTCCGGGTAAATGTGCAGCCCCTGGAATTTAGCACCCTGATTCAGAGATTCTACAATGAACAGAACTTCGACATTGCCATAGTGGGCTGGTCAGGGCGGGTGGAACGCCTGGATCCCCAGCATTTTCTGGGAACCCTGCATTCCGAACAAACTGACGTGGGAGGCAATAACCCTGGAGGTTATTTTAATCCCACATTTGATGACCTCTTTGAGAAACAGGCAGTAGAGTTTGACGTTAATAAGCGAAGAGAACTGGTCCTGGAGGCCCAGGCCATCGCCATGGTAGAGCAACCCCTTAGCATCCTCTTCTATCGAGATGAAGTGGTGGCATACAATAACACCACCTTCAAGGGTTTCGTTCCCATGGCCGGGGAAGCCATCTATAATGAGTGGCTACCCTTTACCGTTGAACCAGTGGGTACCAGCCGCACTCTCACCATTGGGACATCTCAAGAACCGGATAACATCAACCCCCTGGATTCAACAACTGTCTGGGGTTGGAAATTCATGCGCCTTTATTATGACAAGCTGGTACGGCTTTCCCCGGACATTGAACCTGTACCCTGGGCAGCCCGGAGCATCGATCCTATTGACGACCTGACAATTGAAGTCGTGCTGCGCAGTGGAATGACTTTCCACGATGGAAAACCTGTTACCGTGGAGGATATAAAGTTCACCTATGAATATTTCATGGAAAAGGATTTCGCTTACTTCCGCCCTTTCTATCGCCCTCTGGACCGGGTGGATATTATTGACAGCAATACCCTCCATTTCATACTCAAGGAACCGGTTGCCAACTTCATAACTGTAACCATGAGTCAGATACCCATACTTCCCAAGCACCTCTGGGAAAACATTCATGACCCATCCCAGCTGTCTCCGGATGAAGTTCCCACCATCGGTAGCGGCCCTATGAAGTTTGACCGCTACGACCGGGGAGAATACAAGCGCCTGGTCAAGTTCGAAGATCATTTCCGGGCCCGGGAGATTGATATTGATGCCATAGACTACATCATCTATGCCGACACAGAAGGGGTATTTACCGGCATGATCACCCAGCAGGTGGACATGACTGCCTGGAGAATGGAACCGGCTCAGATTGGACTGGCAGAACAGGAAACCCACCTGAGCGTGGTAAGCGTTCCCGACTTTGGTTATTACCACATGACCTATAACCTGCGCACACCACCTTTTGACGATATCAAGTTCCGCCAGGCAATAGCCCATGCCATTCCCAAGAGAACCTTCGTAGATGTTCTCCTGGATGGCAGGGGTGAACCGGGCACATCAGTTATTGCGCCGGTCAACACTTTCTGGCACAACTACGAAGTCCGTATTTATGAATACAACCTGGATCTGGCCATGGGTTTATTGCGTCAGGCCGGTTATCAACTGGACAGCAGCGGACGCCTCAATTTCCCCGAATAATGTACCTTTAACTTAAAGGGGGGTGGGAGCAAGCCTGCCCCCCCTTTATTTTCACAAGGAGTGACACCATGGATAAGAGGAATTTCTTGATCAGTCGCCTGATACAGCTCTTTTTCACCTACTGGATCATACTTACTGTTCTCTTCTTCCTGTTGAGGCTGGCTTTACCAGATCCAACCGGTGCCTTGATCATGGAAGGCCTTTCCATCGAAGAACAGGAAATGGTAAGAGCCCGCTTTGGCCTGGATCTGCCGCTGCCTCAGCAATATCTCATCTACCTGCAGAACTTCGTAAAGGGGGAATTCGGTACGTCCTTCCACTACAAATCAGCAGTGTTCCCTATAGTCATGGAAAAACTTTTAAATACCATTGTGCTCATGTTTTTCGCCATCTTTTTATCCTATACTATAGGGCCTCTTCTGGGTGTACTTTTATCCTGGCGACGGGGCAGCCGGCTGGAGTTTGCTGGCGTGGTTACCGGCCTGGTTTTCCGCTCAGCCCCAATTTTCTGGACCGGCATGATTTTTATAATGTTTTTAGGCATAAGGTTTGGTATTTTCCCCACCAGTGGCATGCGAACCCTGCCCTATGAAGCCACTGGTTTTCTGGATAAAATATTTACCCTGGACTTCCTCTGGCATCTGACCCTGCCGGCTCTCACCATTGCCCTCTATTATGTGGCTTTGCCCATGCTGATAATGCGCAATACCATGCTGGAGGTAATGGGAGAAGATTTTATAGAGCTCTGTCAGGCCAAGGGGTTAAGTCAGGGCAATATAATGTACCGACATGCTGCCCGGAACGCTCTTTTACCGGTAGTAACCCAGGCAGCCATAACCATCGGCCTGGCAGTAGGGGGGCAAATAGTTGCTGAAGTTGTCTTTTCCTGGCCAGGCCTGGGTAGAGAAATGGTTCAGGCTTTGCGCACCAGCGATTATCCTGTGGCCCAGGCTTCTTTCTTGCTCATGTCTGGCCTGATATTGGTCATGAACCTCCTTTCTGACCTTATGTACAGCTACCTGGATCCCCGGGTTGTCTACAGAAGGGAGGGAGCCTAGTGAAAAAATCCTGGCAGGAAAGAATGCAGCACCTTTCACCTTATGTCCAGTCCTTCAAACCCCCCTTCGTGGTAATATGGCAGGACCCTCTGGGCAAGGTAGGAGCATTGCTCCTAACCACTATACTGCTGGTTGCTATCTTTGCACCCTTCCTGGCCACCCATGACCCCAACACCATGAATGAACGTATAGAAGGCACCATTATACCTTTTTCTCATACCTGGGGTAGAGTTGAAATCATATCACATAAACCTCTCAATGACGTGGCCATTTTGTCCCCAAATGAGGCTATTGCTGTAGGAGAAGACGGACAAATATTCTCCTATAGCGCTCCATCCGGCTGGGTTCCCATGGAAAGTCCCAGCCGGGAAAGCCTCCATGCAGTTTCCTTTTTAGATTCTCAGCTGGGTATGGCTGTAGGCCATAACGGAACCATACTCATCTTTGATGGAAGCTGGCAGGAAATGTTAACGCCAACTCAAAAAACTCTTTTGGATATAGATCTCATAGCCCCTGACCTGGCTTTTGCCGTTGGTCAGGAAGGTACCATACTAACCTGGGATGGAGAAATCTGGCAGGAATTTCCCAGTCCCACTACCATGAACCTGAACAGCATCAGCTTTTCTTCACCTACAGAAGGAGCAACAGTAGGGGACCGGGGTACCATTCTGGTTTATAGAGATGGAGAATTTAAGCCAGGCACCTATCGATCTTTTTTAGACCCTACTTTTCGCAATCTCATAGGAGTCCACATTTTCTCTGAAAACCTGGGATTCGCTGTGGGAGAACGGGGTGTAATAATGGGTTTTGACGGCCAGGACTGGTATTCCATGACTAGTCCTGAGAGCAGGGAAATTCGCGCCGTGACCATTGTATCCCATGAGGAAGCATATGCAGCCGGCCGGCAGGGAATTATTTTAGATTTTGATGGTGAGAGCTGGAAAAAACTACAGACCGGCTACCGCCGGCATTTCCGGGGCCTGGAT
>PUNT01000002.1 GCA_003551905.1 Halanaerobiales bacterium | reverse complement strand
GTGCAACTGTCGAAGGCACCAGGATATATCCAGCTACAGACAATCCTTCCTGGTATCTCATGGTATCATATTACAGGTGATACCAGGTAAGGTAATTCCATATAGTTCAGTGACTGCCCACAATAAGGTGATATGATGTATATGTAAGTCAAACCAAACAGCTAAGTTTAAAAAGGTGATGATTTTGATGGGACTTGTACTGGAAGAGAAAACCAGACGAAAAATTGAAGATGGTAAGAGAGCTGTATTTACTTTGTTTGCTTATTCTGATGATTTTCATCCTGATAACGATGAAGGAAGTTATACTTGTACTGTTCGAATATTCAATGAAAACAGCAAACTGGTAGGTAAATACTATAGACATTTTTTGGTCAAAGATTTCAATGAAAAACACTATATTAACTTTATGAAGAAGTTTTGTTACAATTATAATTATCGCGAACAGTTCAATGTTAAGTATGACTATATGGAAAAACGTAATCCAAATATTATAGACGAAGAGATTGTCGAGATTGTCGCTGAATTAAACAAACTAGGATTAAAGACAAAACATTCCTGCCAGGGAACAAAGGATCCTTGGAGTGATCGCCCCAGTAAAGGAGATGGTCACAGTGTAATGTCTTATATTTCTTTTGAAAACAGTCTGCCTGACTCGTTCATACAAATAGCAAAGGAATGTAAGTATTTTTATGTCAATAGCCATAAAATTTATTCAAGAAAACGGGAGGATAACCCATACTTTGCTGAAAATATGCGGGAAATAATAGAACAGTGGAGAAGCAGCACTATTGTTTAAGTAAAAAGGGCAAAAAAATAGGTAGGAGCAGTCAATTTTAATAGTGTATAAGTGCGTTGTCTAACATGTGCATTTACGTGACGCCCAAAAACCGGGCTACCCTTCGGGTAATGTATTTTTCACAAGCCAGCAAGCCAACTCATCTTTTGTCAGCTTACCTGACGATAAAGCCATCATAATCAAATAGGTTTCCTTTTCAGAAGCAACAATTTCAAAACCATTTATTTGTAAGAAAACATCCATAGCTACAAGTGCAATCCTTTTATTCCCATCTACAAAGGGATGATTATTACATAAGTGATATCCATATGCAGCAGCCATTTTCATTATGGTATCATGTAAGAACTTACCACCAAAGTTTGCTTTAGCTTGTTCTAAAGCAGAGTCGAGTAATTTTTCATCTCTTATACCAAAAGATCCACCATATGTTTGGATTAGTTGTTCATGAAAGAGGAGAATAATATTTTTTGGAATAAAGATGACGTTTTTCATTTTGCTAAGTTCTTTAAAGTATTTTTAAATTTATTGTTTGTTTTATCAAATTTTGAAACCCAAAGATCAAATTCAGGGTCATAAGGAGTTAAAGTAAACCCATCTTTGGTTTCAACAACGTGTAATTCATGGCCTTCGGCAAGATTATATTTTTCCATTAGTTCTTTTGGGATTGTAAACCCAAAACTGTTGCCAATTTTTCTTAAGCGAATAGTCTTCACACTTAATCACCTCACTAGTATTATAACATTAGTATTACATGTGTTCAAGTATAGATCTGAAATAGATTATCAAAGCATGGAAAACATCATATAGCAACGTATTCCCACAGGGGTGTGGCCGGGTAGTGGTATGGAAGAACCACAACAAACCCCTTAGCCGGGTGCAAGCATCAGCGGCTCAGGGGCTTCGGGAATGCGAAACGTTATATGAAGTTCTGACAAGGGAAATAAAACCATAGGAGATGAAAAACATGTTTGAAGAACCTAGTTGGCTTAATTATGCTAAAAAGTTACAAGCGATTGCTCAAGCTGGATTAGCTTATTCTAAAGATGAATATGATATTGAAAGATTTAAACAAATTCGTGAAATAAGCGTCGATATTTTAAATAATTATACTGATATGGAACAAGAAAGAATAGAAGATTTATTTAAAGAAGAAACTGGATATCCTACTCCAAAAATTGATGTTCGTGCTGCAATTTTTAAAAATAATAAGATATTATTAGTTAAAGAAAAAATAGATGGACTATGGTCATTACCAGGAGGATGGGCAGATAGTGATTCATCATTAAAAGAAAATCTGATTAAAGAAGCAAAAGAAGAAGCTGGAGTGAACATAATACCTAAAAAAATAATTGCTATATTAGATCGGAAAAGGCATAATCCTTTTCCTATGCCTTTTGGAGTATATAAAATATTTGTTGAGTGTAGTTATATTAATATGGATTTTAAAGCAAACATAGAAACATCTAATGCTGATTTTTTCCCGGAAAATAATTTGCCCCCATTATCTACATCTAGAAATACACAAGAACAAATAAAAATGTGTTTTACAGTAAAAGCAAGCGAGACTAATGAAACAATATTTGATTGATTAAACCCTTCGGAACTTCATATAACATGACATTTCCGTTACAGCTAAAGAACAGTCTACCCTACGGGACATTACCTTTGTTATGTCTTTTGCAATAGAGGTATAAGGATTGTTGAAGAAAAAGCCATGCCAACCCTGGTGGGTCGGTAACATCGGAAATCTCAGGAACATTATATAAAATTCCCAGCTTGCGAAGTAAAGAAATATTATAAAAGACGAGGTGCATGTATTTTGGATAAAGACACTGATTTTATTGAATGAAAACTATTCTATCAAGTTTAGCAGCTCTGTCAAAAGCCTATTTCCAGAGCATCTCCAGTTCAGCAGAGTGAATCACAGGCAGGTATCCCTGCCAGTCACTGTCTTCTCCATAGGGATCAAAAAAGAAGCCTGACCTGGCCAGATTCTTGTTGGTGACAGCAAATATATAATGCCATATCTGAATAAAAACCTCCTGAAAATCAACACCAAATTTCAAAGGGGTTGTCTCTTTGAGTTCACCGGCAAATTTTCCATAATAATCATGAGCCCATTCCAGTATGAGTTCAGACATGATGGCACTTAAAGGTTCAATTGCCACCCTATCTTCTTCAACAATAACAGGAACATTCAAAGAACCTGCTTTTAAGTATTTCAGCCTCTCCAGTAATTGTATGTGTTCTGAGAGCTCTCCTGTGGTTATGGCTTTAAATAGAAGCCTGCCCCATTCCTCCAGTCCTTTATTATAAGAAATGTGCAACTCTTTATGGAAAGTGGTTTCTTTGAATTTTTCCAGTCCGTGATGAGAGAGCCAGAAGAAGATATCCGGAAAACTGTAGCGGCCATGCTCATGATCACCAAATGATGTAAAAACATATTGACCGCATGTTTGATTGTGGCTACCCCAGTAAAGTTCCTTCAGGGAGTCTTGTTCCTTTTCATTGCCAAAGAGGGTGTATTTGTTGTTTCCAGCTCTGGTCTTCTCAACAATCTGCCCTGTTTCCCTGAGCAGTATAAGACCTTTCCAGTCCAAACAGGCACACCCCACCAGGAAGAATAGATGCTTTTTTGCTCCAGCTTCTTTATATCTTAAGTTCTCCATCATCTCATAAAATTCACTTTTTTTGTTTTTGATACTCTCCACCAGTTCTCTAGTGTATTTCTCAGATACCTGCAGTATTATTTCTTTATCTTTTTTCAGAAAACAGGGGAAGTTCAAATAACATTTTCCCTTTTCAACTCTAATGGCTTCAATCAATTCCAGCCCTTCTCTGAGATCATCATCAACTTCTTTAAGGGAAACAGGTTCTTGGCAGAGGCGCCATAAAAGCTCCTTGCCTGCAGGTGAATTGCAATATGTATAAGGATTAAACTTTGGTTCAGGATTGGTAATTGAACCGGTTATGGCTATTATTAGTTTTTCTTTTTTACCCACAAAACCACCTCCAGACCTTTTTACTCCTTACCTACAAGGGATAGAAAACTTTTTTCCTCTTCAGCCCAGATAAATATTTCTTCCAGCATTCTGTCAAAACGAACCCCGTGCCCTTCTAAAGCTTCGAAAAACAATTTCTGCTGAATTATAAAAACGCCACCTTTATAGTCTCTTATCAAATAATATCGCTCCACCGGGTCAGCCCAGTTTTGACTGTTGAAAGCCATAATCTCTTTTTTATATTCTCCTTCATGCTGAAATATCTCTTTGTATTTCCCTCCCAACCCAGTCATTACCTCAGCTTCTATTTTATCCATACAGGAATCTTCTTCATACCATATTGCCAGGAAAACCTCCTTACCATTGATCTTCATTACAGGCACAATATAATCTTTTCCCTCTTTTTGCTCCATTTGATACCGGTTCATATCAATATAGATAAAATAAGGGTAGAGCAGGCTTTCCTGCAACATTAGTGTAACCTCTTCCTCCATTCCTTCCAGCAAAAATATTCCTTGCTTTTCCTTCTCCAGTCTTGCTTCTTCATTATCTACTTTTTTTATGTGCCACCTATCAGTATCAACATGCTCTTCTGGAGAGTTATTTCTCTCCAGAATCTCTGCACAACCGGATATTGATAATATAAAAATAAAAATGAAGATACATATTTCCAGTCTGCCCAATATCATCATCCTCTTTTTAATTTTTTGAACTGAAAGACTTCCCGCTTATCTCCATCATAATCACGGAATATCATGCCATTCACAGCTCTTTTTGTATCCCTGAGGAAACTAATGCTGTAATAGCAGCATATTAAGGGGGGATTGAAAGTATAGAAGTGGTCAGGGCAACCAGGTTTATAAAAGAAATCCTGGGCAGACCGATGCCGGTCCTTGTTTTTTAGCTGCAATCGCCCTTCTTCAACTGTTATTACATAAGCAGTCTCCAGATCCTCACAGCAATATTCACCAACAAATTCCTGCAAGTATTCCCTATCACCTAAAACAAAAGGTAAAAAATCTTGTGACTCTTTTGTTCCTGCCAGGTCAACTTTCAGTTTTTCTACTGTCCTGTCCTCCTGCAGCTTAAATGTACAGGTAAAATAATTATCAGCAGAGCAAAAAGTGTTTTCCTCAGCAGGCCATAACTCTATTTCTTTAATTCCATTCTCATCCACCAAAAGTCCATCAGTACCGGCTCTAATTTTCCAGATGGTTGAAGTGACCGGGTACTGATAGGAGCCAGCATATAAGTTGAATTCAGAAGAACCTGGGTCATTAATTCCAGCTTTAGTGTTCTTCTGGAGTAATTGGCTTGTGTCAGAAGGAGTTATTTCTTCCTCCAGAATAAAGTCACTAATGAGTTCACAGGGTTCCATACCGAGTTTCTGGTATAGATAGCTCAAGAAATAATTGCTGTTAGCCAGGCCATAGATGGCCAGTTCTTCATCCTGTAATATATACATAAATGCATTATAACCTGTGCTGCCTCCTTCGTGGAAGAGGTATTTTCGCCCTTTACGGCGGCCCAGAAAATGTCCGTGACTATAATTACACTCAAGACCTCTATTTAAGGTCCCAGGACTGGTGATTTTTTTGATAAAGCTCTCATCACCAATCGGACAATCAGCTAAAAAATTCAAAGCCCAGAGGTGGAGATCTTCAACAGTGGTCCAGAGCTGGCCGGCGCCCGGGAGTTCGCAATTTTCACCAACATTACAATGTTCATTATCTAATTCTGTTTTATTCTCTTCAACCCGGGAGTGCATGTATTCATATGGGCAATACCCGGCAGCTCTGCCGGGTATGAGCTGGGTCCGGTCCTCACGAAAAAAAGTATTACTCATGCCCAGGGGCTTAAAAATCCTCTCTCTGGAGAACTCTGTCAGCGACTTTCCTGTCACTCTTTTTACCAGCTGTCCCAGTAGAAAATAGGCAGTGTTGCTATATGAAAAGCGTTCTCCAGGGGAAAACATCAGGGTTTTCAGTCTTGTTAGGAGGTCTAATGCTTCTTCTTCTGTAAAAAGATCATCTTCATGATAGCCTTTTAAAAATTGCCATATGAAATAGATATCCTGCAGCCCGCAGGTCATATGCAAAAGGTGATCAATGTTAATTAGTTCTGTAAAAGACCCCATTTCAGGAAAATAAATTCTTATATCATCTTTTCTGGAGAACCATTCCTCGTCAGCCAGCAGTGCGGTGCACAGGGCAGTAAACTGCTTGGAAACAGATCCGGCATGAAAAACTGTTTTGGGTGTTATGGGAGTGCCAATCTCCAGATTGCTCATCCCAAATCCTTTAGAGTAAATTTGCTCACCCTTCCAGGTGATACCCATTGCACAACCAGGCCGGTGATGCTGATTAAACTCCAAAAAGAGGTTGTCAATCCTGTCCTGACAATTTTTTGGCAACACTTCTTTTCCTCCTTAAACCTTCATAACAGCTGATAGTAAACTGAATTTTTAACATTCTTATAGATCCTGAGGCTGGGATCTCTAATAACTTAGCTCAAGAAAGCAGGAAAAATTATGATTAACAACTGCAGCGATCTTAATTTTCCAGCCAACAGGAAAATATCCTGGCTTTTTCCTCCCCACCCTCTCTGGCCAGAAGTTCCAGAAACCCACTGGTGGTGTTAATGCTTTTTTGCAATCTTGCCCTTAGCAAGTTATCAAAAGCTTCTTTTCCCATCAACTCATGCAGTTTATGCAAAAGAACAGCGCCTTTATTATAAAGCACCTCCCATGCTTTTTCGTGCTGTCGGGGAAGTTCTCTGATAGGTGGTAGTTTATCCATATCCTTGCTTTTTCTTTCTATTAGTCGCTGGAAAATCTCCTCTCCCTTTTTTTCTTTTATGGCACGCAAAGCTGTGTATTCAGCAAAGGACTCATTTAACCAGTCCTCCCAGCTGTCAATCCGGGCTCCATTCCACCAAAAATGGGCTATCTCATGGGCCAGGTAGCCAACAAAACACTTTTGCTGCCTGGCTTTTTCATCAAGCTCCTGTATTACCATAAACCCCGGCCTGGCATAACCTCCTCCTGCATTACGCCTGGCCAGTATTACAGACAAGCTAACATCTCCTTCAACTCTACCCAGCCAGCCAGCAAAATAGTCTAAAAGCCAAAGCCCATCATTTGCCAGGGCAATAGCCACATCCTCATAACCTTTTACAGGATAGTGAACTTCTATACTGGTATCATCAGAAAACCGTCTAATCTGATAATATTCCGGGGCGCCGGTTATCACCAGGTCCTGTACGGGTTTTTCACACTTAACTAACCAGTGGTTATTCTTTTTTCGCCTTTCTCCCATACCAACGATTATGAAAGGTTCTGCAACATGAACTTCTATTTCAAAGGTAAAGGGTTCCCCTTCAGGTTGCCAGGGAAACCAGGGGCCATACATCCCCAATTCAATCCACTCCGGACTCAAACGGTTTACCTGCCAGTTTTCCGGAATTGGTTTGTGGAGCCTGCCTCCATAACTAAATTCCAGTAAAACCCGGTTCTCCGGAATATTTTTATCCAGATCCACCAGCCAGGTTACGGCTTCAGGGGCAAAAGTATATGACTTTGATTGCCGACCATAGCCTTTAACTCCTACTCCTCCAATATGGCTGACCTCCAGGTCCTGATGCAGGAAAAACTCCATCCTTTCTTTATCAGCGGTAGCTTCCATGCTCAAAACCAGTTCTGCTGATAGCTCTTGCTGATTGGGATAGAGCTTTAAAGTGCCACTATAATGTCCAGGCACTATATTGACGCTCCTTGGGGCAAGCCCCAAAGGATTCTTGGGCTGAGTGCGTAACCGCTACTCATATCTCCGCAAGCGTTAATTCCCGTCCGCCCGACGGTACTGGAAATTATT
>PUNT01000204.1 GCA_003551905.1 Halanaerobiales bacterium | reverse complement strand
ATCCCTAGAGCAAAAAGCTTCTTCACAATATCACCTCCTTTAAAAAGTTTCTGGAGTATATACTTACCTTATAACAGTATTTCTGGAAAAATTCTATTTTTCCTTCCTTCTGTAAAACCCATGAACTGAGAAAAAGCATACTACAGAGCCAACAATCCCGACCTGCTCAAACCTTAGGAACCCATCTCTATAGAAAACAAAGAAAGCCGGGACCAAGAAACTTAAGGCACTTGATCAAAAATCATAATTGTAATCCTCTCGCCAGCGGTGAAACTCATCACCTTCTGAAGAAAAATAAGTTTCCAGACGCATCTTAAACCACTTTTTATCCCTGCAGACCTCCTTAATATCCTCCCACTCCTCCTTATCCAGCAAATTCTCTCGGTACAGCAACCGGTAAAAATCAGCAATAGCATTGAGAAAATCATTGATATCCTTCAGCTTAAGCATGAATACCTTCCTGATATACCAGTTGCCCAAAAATACCCTTATAGCTTCCCCATCAATCTCCAGAATACTATCCAGGTAATCCTCATAAAAGATGACGTACTTCATAATAAAAAAGGCAATTCTATTAGTTTTCCTTGCGGCAGTTTCTTCCTTCAATCCCTTTTCTTCTACCAGGTACTTATAAAATTTGTCCAGGACCGGTTTGATGGTTTCCCACTGCTTTTTCTCCACATCTTCAAGATTATCAACTCTAACAATTTTCAATTCTTCTGACCTGATGTTTGCCACCCTGAAAACCTCCTGTAAATGCAATTTTTACCAGTAGTGGTTTAATACTGCAACCAGCAGCATCTTTCTCACAGAAAACTTAAACAACACCTAAAACTTCCTACCCTGCCCCTCTATCCTAGGCCCTATATATAAGAGCCCAGGGCACCATGACTTCAAATGGTGATTGCTCCCCGTGCAGATAGCGGGGAGTTTCATATTTATCCCGGGGAGAGAACTTGTAGTTGATCCGAAACCCATGATCAGCAAAGAATAGTACTGGGGAAGAGCCGGGCAATCGCTCCAAAAAAGGTATCAGGCGCTTTTCAGTAAGAAAAAGTATCTCATCCAGCAAAGCCCCATAATCTTCCCTGGAAGTATGGACTTTGTCATCAACATAATTGAACCTGATGATGGCTTTTTCTGCCCGGGACATTTCACCTTCTAAATCCTCAAGTGTCAGAACCGGCAGGTCCATACTAGCTTCTTCTAAAAGCTCCAGCTGGGTTTCCGTATTGGTTGGGCTGTGGGCGAAAAGAACGCCCTCCTTCACTACCCTGGCGAAAATGCTCTTGAGAATCTTCTTTTTTACCTCCCCCCAGACATCCAGGCGCATACCATCCAGCAGAATCATAAAGCAGTTTTCTGCTCTGAGACTGTCCAGGAGCCTGGGCCTGGTCTTTACTAATAATTTTTCCAGGTCTAGAGAGCTGGTATCTCCTCTCTGTAAAAGCTTTTTCTCAAAAAATCGGAAAAATTCGGTGAAAGCCCGGTTGTAATAAAAGAGCTTCTCCTGCACTCTTTTCTCCAGCACTTCCAGGGGCAAAACTTCTCTTAAATCAAGCTTCTGCCCCAGACTTTTTAACCTGGCCAGGTAAAGCTCCAACCAGGCCAGGTGCCCCTGATAGAGTTTTTCCCACTCATGAGAATCTTTGGGTACATCAGCCTCCTCCAGGCCATGCAGTGATGTGACAAGGAGTAAATAATATCTGGTCAGTTCTAAAATTTCCTTTTTTGGTTGCCAGGAAAACTCCTGTTCCAACAGTCCCATTACTCCTTTTATTTCTTCAGTCAGAGTCTTGCCCGGACTGCTCTCAACAACCTTTACCAGCTGCCGGAAGAAATGCTCCAGCAAGCTATAGGAAAATTCTTCCAGAGCCATGGGCTCTACAATATCTTTTAAGGATTCCATATAAAGAAGGTCCTGCAGGGGGTTTAATAGCTCCCTCTCCTGTAAGCTCTCCTCTACCCCAGCTCGCAAAGTATCCAGAACCGGTACATGCTCTTCACTGGAAAGAAGCTTTTCCATCAGTTCTTCCATACCTTGCTCATCATCTTCATATTCCCGGCCTTTCTTGATTGTAACAATCAACTGCCGGGCAAAATCATCCAGAGGATATTGCTTCTGCCAGGAGGTAAGGGCCAGGAGGAGAGAAAAATCAGCCAGGCCCAGATCCTGCAAAAAGGCCAGGTAACCAGGATAATGCTGGCTTAAAAATTCCTTAAAGACCCCGGACTCCCCACTTTTAATAACTCCTCCAGCTTTATTATCCCCGGCTGTAACCCGGACATAGGCATTTTCCGGCAACCCCTCTACACCCTCCAGCCACTGGCTGAAGATTTTTTTCAACTGGGAAGGAGCAAAGCTCCTCTCCACCAGGCTCTCATAGAGCTGATCCAGATTCCTTTCCACCAGGGAAATCTGGCCAGCCAGGGCCCGGTTTATCTTCTCAATTACACTGTGATTCAATCTCTTTTCCAGTTCGCCGGTGAGATGGGAACTTTTTTGCAACCGGAGTATTTCCCGAACCGGTCGGGCAAATTTTTTATCACCGGCTGATTCCATGGCCTGCAGGTAAGATTCTATTTTTTCCTTCCTTTCCGGTTCCTGCAAAGCCTGCAGATACTCCCTTATACCCTCCCCTATGGTTTCCTTTATCTCCCGGAGGGAGGGCAATTCCACCTTCTCCCCTAGTGTAAATCCACAAACACAGAGGGGTCTTTCCTGTAAATACTCATTGACCTCCTCCCGACAGCCCCTATCAAGAGCCCGCCCCAAAAGACGGTTAACCCGGACCAGATCATCAGGCACAGAAATATACTCAATCTCTGCCAGCAGGGAGAGGACCTTGTAAGCTTGTGATTTTTGAATCTCCAGGTAGGGCTGCAGTCTTTCCTTCCCTACCTGTTGCTCATGCTCCTCCCCATAGAAGGCCTGATATTTATGTCGGAACTCATTGAAATCTTCCTTTAACTTCTCAAATCCTTCCTCTTCATAGACCAGCTCTTCTCTACCCAGAGCTTCCTTAAGATGCTGATGGAAGGAAGCCAGAGAAGCATATTTCCCTTCTGAAGGTATTTTGAAACCAGGTGACTTCAGATAGCTCTGCATGCGTCGGTAGTCCTCCAGATATTCCCGGAAGAAGCGAGAAATCTGTTTCAACCGATTGAGATAATCATCAGCATAAGGCAGAGCCCGGTACCGGGCAGCAAAACGCTCCAGGCCCTCTTCTGCTGAGTAGCTAACCCTGATTTCCTCCAGCAAATCTCTGATTTTCTGCAGGTAACCCAGCATTCGATCAGGGTTCAAAGGTTTAATCACACCAGCTTGTTTCAACTCCTCTATCCTGAGTTCCAGGCTCTCCACCCGCTGAATAATGTCCCCTTTTGTTTCTGTAAGATAAGCCCAGATTTCCTGTTGCAAGGGCAGGGAAAAGGGCTGATTGCTAAACCGCTTGGGGATGAGGGGGCATTGCCCCAAAACCTCCTGAAAATCCTCACTGATGATCTCACCATAACCTAAGTATTTTATCCGGGAAAAATTTAGTATGCTCCAGTTGTTCAGAGAAAGTTTTTGCTTTTCTGTGTAAGCTGTGAGATAGCCGCTGTAGATGAGGGCAGTTACCAGCAGTTTGAACTGCCTGTTGCCCAGACCATAAGGGCCTTTACGCATCTGCAAATACACTTCCTCCAGGGGAGTCCTTTCCTGCTCCAAACAGGAGAAGAGTTCAGATATGAGCTGATTTTTCTGGGGTTGAATCTGTAACCGCAAATTACGTCCGGTTCTCTTGATGAGATCCATGGGTTTGAGAAAAGATTCTATGGTTCGCACAACTCCAGTTGCTCCCGGATCAGCCACTGATATCTCTCCTGGCTGTAAGAATTTTTCTTCCAGCTCCTGGAGTTGACTGTTGGAAAGATAACCATGAAATGGGGCAATCTGCACGTGATTGGGGAAATGTTTGCTGAGAAGTCGAAACACAATCTTTTCCAGGACATTCTTGAAGGAAACAAAACCGGCCTCCTGAGGATCCATAACCACTTCTCCATTACCATTTATGATATTCCCACTGAAATAGGCGGTAATGAAAAGCCGGCTTATACGTTCCTCATAATCCTTTAAGTGTTTCTCAATACGCTCCTTTATCTCCCTGCCGGTAGTTGAGGCATCATCCTGATATTCCTCCAGCAGGAGTAAATAAGCCAGTGATTCCAGCAGAAGATCCCTTTCTTCCAGTTCCCGGGGCTGCCAGAAAGCAACTGCTTCTGCCAGGCCAGCCGGCACTTCCGGCAAGAGATTTCCTTTCATATAGTCCCTCTCCTGCTCTATTTGCAGAGGCCGCCCCATGAACAGGACAAAGTCCTCCTCCTCTTTTTGCAACTCCCGGACCATTTCTTCCAGTTCTCCCGATGTTGTGTCCTGAAAGGCCCCGAATATTAGCCAGCCACTTCTTTCCGTATTCTGCCAGTTAACAGAGCGCAGGGTTTTGCCGGCCTCCATGAGTTCTGCCAGAGGTAATTGTCCTTCATTCACCAGCTGGCCCAGGCGGGTGAAAATCCGGTGATCTTCCGGAAAAAGGCTGTCCTTGATATAGGCCAGCTTTTGTTTGATAATCAAGCTTATATCCGCTTCCAGATCCACCCGGTAACAGTTGTCTAGGGCTCCCTCCCCGGTCTTTTCCAGGGCCAGATAGGCTCCAGCAGTCTGCAGCCGGGAAAGGATATCATTGAGATGTTCATAGTTCACAGCCGGATCCAGGTCTGTCACCCGGTACAGCAGCATGTTGGCCATATCTCTAACATTGTACTGGCGAACAATGGGAGATATCCGGAAGAGTATCAAAAGCTTTACAGCCTTGAGACCTGCTTCTTCATCCTCCTCAGGGAGGAGATGGGAAATTTCCTGCTCATAATAACCATAAACCTTCTCATAATAAGGCGATGTCTCCACCATTTCCCGCAATCTATCGGTGAAATGATCAAATATTTTATCCGGGGTCAATAACTCCAGACATGATTTTTCCAGCATACCCTCAATATCTCGCCCCTCATCTCCCCGGAGACGATGATGGATAAAATCCACTACCCCCCGGTGCTGGGAAAAGAGGGGTTTTAAGTTTTCCAGTAGATCTATGGTCCGGGGATGGATGGGATAGAGCTGGAGAAACTCCTGTTGGGAAACCTCCAGGTGGGGAAAGGCCTGCCGGTAGTACTCATATATTTCTGCCACCTTTTCTTCTGCCCCGGATTTTAATTTGCGCAGGCGCTGAGTAATCAATTCCTGCAGGTGGGAACCGGATAGCATAAAGCGGGTGGGATATCGGTCCTTGATCTTGTTGAAAGCCTGTGGGGAGGTCTGACCGGTCTTCTCAATCTCTTCCTGCAGGGTAGCTACAATCCAGAGAGGCTCCCTGCTGGAGAATTCCCCCAAGAACTGTAAAAACCTTATATCTTCGTTGAAACGCCGGCCATCAGGTTTGGAGCGGAGGAACTCCGATAGCTCGTCAATGAGAACAATAACCCCACTGAAACCACCCTCTAACAGTGTATGGGATAGATTGTTAAAAAGCTTCTGACGGTCATATTTGAACCTATAGGGTAGATTGCTCCGTTCCAGGAATTCCTCCAGAAACGAAAGACCTTCAGCACAGAAAAGATCTTCTCTTGCTAGGTCCTTCTCCTCTAAAAAGTCCTGAAGCTCCTGGGCATGTTCCTGTTCCAGGATTCTCTCCATACCCCGAATGAAATCTTCCTCCCCACGATAGCCAAAATCTTCTAAGCCTGCCTCCTTGAGTTTCTCTCCCAGGGCCTCCACCACAATATCCTCCAGGTATTCCCGGTGGCTGTGCTCCACCAGGGATATATTCAAAACCAGGTATGAGCCCTGTTCAATTTTCTCCCGGGCCTGCAGGAGAAAATCCTGCACTTCCGTTTGCTGTTCCAGGAGATAATCCCAGGAAGAAGAATCAGTAAAAAGCTGGCTCAACATGGTCAGGAGGTGGGATTTACCGGTGCCGAAGTTTCCTTCCACGAAAAACCCCTTACCTTCTTTATCCACTATGCTCCGGATGACACTCCGTAGAACCCTGGCCACCTCATCAGTTATGAGGAAATTCTCCGACAAAAGCCGGCGCATGTTCTCATCCTGAATGTCCTTGAGCTGCACAACAGTTCTTACCCGGGGAACTTCCACCAGGTCCTTGATCCTCACGTTTTCTAGCATTGTTTATTCACCAGCCTCTTTCTCCAGCTTGCGGACAAAACTCCAGAGTTTTTTAAATGCCGGGTTGAGCTGAATAATCTCCCGGAAAAACTTTGCTCCATCCCCTTCCCGCCCCAGTTTCCTATACAGGGACAGAAGGCTGGAGCGCACGTAGAAATCCCCGGGGTCCTGGCGAAAACCCTCTTCCAGGTGGGGTAGGGCTTCTTCTCCCCGGCCGGCCCTAACCAGGCAAAAACCCATCTGCTTTAGAGCAAAAGCATTACCCGGCTCCAGCTCCAGGGCTTTTTTGTATTCTTCAACTGCCTCATCATATTTTTCCTGTTTTTCCAGTTGTCCCGCCAGCAAGGTCCGGAGGTGGGCATTATCCTGCCGCCCTCCCACCTTCAAAAGCTGTCGCAGTTCCCGGACTGCCTGATCAGGCAATTTATCCTTGATCTTCAGCTTGATGGCTTCTTTGTAGGCAAACTGATCATCAGGTTTTTCTTCCAGGTACTCCATGTAGGTCTTCTGGGCTTCATTGGTCTTGCCCATCTTTTCATATATGCTGGCCCGGAGTTTTTTAAAATAGGTGTTATCCGGCTCGGCCTCCAGCCATTCCTGGCAGATGCTCAGGGCCTGCTCTAAATCACCGGTTTTCATGTAGGTGCGAATCAGCCGGGTAGCAGTAAAATGCTCCGGCCGGCTCTCATAGGACTGCTGAAAGAAATCTCTAGCTGCTTCCAGGTCATTTTCCTTCAGGGCTACATCACCCCTTACCATGAGGGCCCGGAAATCATCTGGCTTCTCACCTAAAACCTCATCAGCCAGGTTAACCGCCTCCTGCAGGCGGTTGGTCCGGACAAAAAGGTCAGCCAGGCTGGCTTTTAAATACCGGTTCCGGGGAAATTTGTCCAGGTATTTGATCAAAAGATTTTCTGCCTCCGGCAAATTCCCGGACTTTTTCAACCCAACTACCTTTTTTATAATTTCTCGGGACTGATAATAATCATCCCTGCGGGACATCTATCTCCCTCCATAATACAAATGATTTCTTTTATTATACAATGAATACCGCACATCATCAATTCTCCATTAGCGGGGACAGGTTCCGGGGCAAAATGCCCAGGCTGTCAGTGAGACTCCCTTCCTTGAGCTTGTCCTCAAGAGCCGGGGGGATTTCCTTCTCCCCCAATCCTTCAAGGAGCATACTGGTTTCAGTTTCAGAGAAGTAGATCTCCTTCTCCCAGGCGCCTGTAAACCCTTTATTCGCCGGGCAGACTTCCTGGCACAGCATGCAACCCACAATTGCATTGTGCCAGCCGGGCTTTATCCATTCGGGAAAGGAGTGTTCCGGGCCGGCTTCATCTTGTTTTAGGCGAGGATACTCCCGCTTCTAAGCGATAGCGTAAGCGGGAGAGGAATCGCCTTTCCTCCTTTCTATAAGCAAAGTATTAGCTTGCTCTAAGAGTTTTAACTTCTT
>PUNT01000268.1 GCA_003551905.1 Halanaerobiales bacterium | reverse complement strand
ACTGCCTTATTAACAACAATTATTCAGTCTTTTCCATTGGTAAAGTGGCCAGCATTTTTACTTACCGGGGAATTTCTAAATCTTTCCCAGCTACGGGAAACAAAGAAATAATAAATACATTGCTGCAAATCCTAGAGGGAGAAAAGGGTGATCTTGTCCTGGCTAATCTAGTAGATTTTGATATGCTGTACGGTCACAGAAATGATGTTCAGGGTTTTGCCCGGGCTTTAGAAGATTTTGATAGCTATATTCCCCGGATACTAAGACTTTTAAAACCCCAGGACATACTTTTTATGACAGCAGATCATGGTTGTGATCCTGGACATCCAGGTACTGATCACACCAGGGAATATGTACCTCTTTTGGTCTGGGGGAAAGAAATAAATGAAGGAATTAACTTAGGTTCCCGGTCAACAATGGCTGATGCAGCTGCTACCATTGCTGATTTTTTTTCTATTGAAGGAACAAAAAGCGGTCAGAGTTTCTGGCGAGATTTGAGGAGGGGATGATATGCAAGAAATTGACAAAATAAAAGAAAGTGTAGATTTTATTAACAATGTTGTGGCTACAAGGCCTAAAATTGGAATTATTCTGGGATCCGGATTAGGTGAACTGGCAGATGAAGTGGAAAACTCGCACAAGCTAGGTTTTACTGACATTCCACACCTGCCACCATCCACAGTACCTGGCCATAGTGGTGAATTCGTAACCGGTAAACTGCAGAGAACAGATGTGGTAGTGATGAGGGGACGCTATCACTACTATGAAGGGTATGACCTTGTGGAAGTTGTAAGACCTGTTCGTATAATGGGCTTGCTGGGGATTGATGTTTTGTTAGTTACCAATGCAGCTGGAGCCCTTAACAGAAACTTTTCTCCCGGCAACCTAATGCTCATCAGCGATCATGTTAATATGATTGGAGCTAATCCCTTAAGAGGCCCCAATATTGATGAGTTAGGCCCCCGGTTCCCGGATATGACCTATACTTATGACCGGGAACTCATAGGAATAGCTGAGGAAGTTATGAAAAAAGAAGGGGTTATTGGCCGGAAGGGAGTTTATGCCAGTTATGCTGGCCCCAGCTTTGAAACTCCTGCTGAAATACGGATGTTAGAAAGGTTGGGAGTTGATGCTGTGGGAATGTCCACAGTACCAGAGGTAATAACTGCCAGGCATATGGAAATAAGGGTTCTGGGCATATCCTGCATAACCAACATGGCAGCAGGTTTTCTCCAACAACGCCTTTCCCATGATGAGGTAATGGAAATTGGCCAGAGCGTAAAGCCGGTGTTTAAAAAAGTAATTAAAGGGATAGTTCAGGCTTTGAAATAATGTGGGAGTTGTCAATATGAAGTTTTCAGACCTAATAATAAAAAAAAGAGATGGACAGGAATTAACTGCTGACGAAATTAAGTACATGGTGCAAGGTTATACCAACGGTGTAATCCCGGATTATCAGATGGCAGCCATGGCCATGGCTATTTACTTTCAGGGCATGACCAATTCTGAAACAGTTGAGCTCACCAACACTATGGCTCAATCAGGAAAAATACTGAAATTGGATAGCATTAAGGGCGTTAAAGTTGACAAACACAGTACTGGTGGCGTGGGAGACAAAGTTACCCTTGTTCTGATTCCGTTGATGGCAGTAATGGGATACCGGGTGGCAAAAATGTCCGGACGGGGATTGGGGCATACTGGTGGAACAATAGATAAACTAGAAAGCATACCCGGGTACCGGGGAGAGTTGTCTTTCAAAGAGCTGCTGGCCCAGGTTGAGAAAGTTGGTGCTGCCATCGTTGCTCAGACCGAAGACCTCACTCCTGCTGATAAAAAACTTTACTCTCTAAGGGATACTACTGGAACTGTTGAGTCCATTCCCCTGATTGCCAGCAGCATCATGAGTAAAAAAATTGCTGCAGGAGCAGAGAGGTTAGTTCTGGATGTGAAAGTTGGCCGGGGAGCTTTTATGAAGGAACTGGAGATGGCCAAAAACCTGGCTCGAACCATGGTACAAATAGGCAATGGCACCGGTCTAAAAACATCTGCAATTCTCTCCAACATGGACGAACCTTTAGGACACACAGTAGGTAATAGTCTTGAGGTACAGGAGGCAATAGACACATTAAAGGGCCAGGGACCGCTTGATCTGCGTGAACTGGTCATTGAACTGGCTATAGCTCTAATTGCATGTGATTATCCTAAACACTCCAGGGAGCATTTGCAGAAAAAAGTTGCCGCAATAATTGATTCTGGCCAGGCCCTGGGAAAATTCCAAGAGATAGTTAATGCCCAGGGAGGAAAGATCCCCGACAATTTCCAGCTGGCAATACCATATAGTGTGGTTGCTCAAAATGAAGGATTTGTCCAGGAGGTAGACGCATTAAAAATAGGTAAAGCAGTTATGCATCTGGGAGCTGGCCGCAGAAAAATAGAAGATAATATTCTCCATGATGTTGGAATTTACTTGCACAAAAAAACTAATGATCCTGTTGAAAAAGATGAACCTCTTGCAACTATCTATGCCCGCAACAAAAAGGATTTTGCTGATGTTCGTTTTCTGGTTGATAAAGCTTATAGAATCTCTTCTGAACCACTGGCATCAAAAACACTCATCTATGAGAGCATAATCCCCCGGGATGAATAAAAGAACTTCTCCCCTCATAAAATTTCTTAGATAATTCAATTAATGCTAACAATTTTTAGGGGGAGATAATAATGCGTATTATCCTCATAATAACCCTTTTATTCCTGGTCTCATTTTCTGGGTTGAACACCAAAGCTGCTGAAGAGCTAACAATAGAATCTCATTCGGCAATCCTCATGGAGGCAGTTACTGGAGAGATAATATTTGTCCAGAATGCTCATGAACCGCTTCACCCTGCCAGCATAACCAAGATAATGACTCTTCTGCTCATCATGGAGGCTCTAGATCGGGAAGATGTTAATTTGGAGGATGAAGTTGTTGTTAGTCAGTGGGCTGCTCGTATGGGAGGCTCACAGATCTGGCTGGAAGTTGGGGAGGTTATGACCTTTAAGGACCTCCTAAAAGCAGTGGCTATTGCTTCAGCAAATGATGCTTCTGTAGCTCTGGCAGAACACATATATGGTTCAGAGGCAGCATTTGTGCAAGCTATGAATGAAAGGAGCCGGGAACTGGGTCTAAGAAATACGGTTTTTTTTAACTGCACCGGCCTTCCTGGTGATGCAGAAGAGAGGAACAATCTAACTTCTGCCCATGATGTAGCTGTTATTTCAAGAGAACTATTGCAGTACCCTGAAGTTTTACAATGGACTTCAATTTGGATAGATTATATAAGAGATGGCCAGAGCGTTTTAAATAACACCAACAGGCTGGTCCGGCATTTCCCTGGAGTTGATGGTTTAAAGACTGGTTATACCAGTGATGCTAAATTTTGTCTGGCTGCAACCGGCATTCGCGATAATATACGATTTATTGCAGTTGTCATGAAATCACCTTCTTCTCAGATACGTTTTGACGAGACCGGCAAACTCCTGACACATGGTTTTGGAATTTTTCGAGGTGTTCCGGTTGCCCGGCAGGGAGATATAGCAAAAATGGTACCCATTCAAAAAGGAGTTGAAAATCAGGTCCCTGGACTGATTGCTGAGGATCTAATAGTTCCTGTAAAAAGAGGGGCAAAGGAGGATTTTTCCAAGACCATAAAATGGCAAGCAGGGCTTAATGCTCCCATAAGGGAAGGAACCACCATCGGAGAAGTTTTAGTAACCCAGAATGATACTATACTGGGAAAGGTGGATATTATTGCAGGAAAAGATATTTCCAGGGGAGGTTTCCGGGACCTGCTGGGCCAGTTAGGTAAGAGCTTTTTCGAAAACTTCTATAGATTGGCAAATAATTAAAGAGGATTTTCCCTGCCGGGGTGGAAATAATATGGTAATAAATGCCAATCCCGGGAGGGGAAATTATGGTTGACACAGAAAAAAACAACGAAATTTTTATAATCAGATTAAAGGGAGATATTGATTTGCATTCATCTGGAAAGATAAAAGATGCCATCTCCTGGGAACTAGATAAGAACAGGGATATTAGTGTAATACTCTTTGACTTCAAAGAGGTATCGTTTGTTGACAGTACAGGAATTAACATTTTGTACCGAGGTATCAGGAATATGGATAGAAGGGGAGGGGTAGTAGTTCTCAGCAGTATCAGTGAGCATATAAAGAAAGTTTTAACAATGGCAGGGATAGTTGGACTGGTCCGAGTATATTCATCGGAAAAGACCGCCCTGAAATCATTAAAAAATTCCCCCTGGAGGAGGTTAAAGAATGAATAAAGGAAATAAAGCTGAACTAAGAATTTTAAGCCGCAGCGAAAATATCGGGCTGGCCAGGCTTACTGCCGCAGGTTTTGCTTCTCAGCTTGATTTTTCACTAACCCAGTTGGAGGAAATAAAAATGGCAATCTCTGAAGCTGTAACTAATTCAATTGTTCATGGTTATGGAGAAGAAGAGGGCGAGATAAAAATTGTCATGGCCATTGAAAATGAATGTTTGACAATAGATGTTACCGACAGTGGTAGTGGAATAAGCACAGAAGAAGGAGATAGAGAAGAGAAAATGGGAACCGATGGTCTGGGTTTGATTTTCATACGTAACTTTATGGATCGGGTAACAATAGAATCAAAAGCAGGGCAGGGAACAACTATAAGAATGGTTGTTTGTGTTGGAAAGGAGGGAACTTCTAGTACCGGGGTTGCTCCCCATGACTGAGAATATATCTCTAATTAAAGCGGCACAAGATGGGGAAAAAAAAGCACTGGAAAAGCTGATTGAAAAAAACACCGGTCTCGTACATAGAGTGGTTAAGCGTTTTACTGTGCAGGGTTTTAGCAAAGAAGCAGAAGACCTTTTTCAGGTAGGGGTGATGGGCCTTATAAAAGCTGTGAGAAATTTTGATCCAGAGCGGGGAACCATGTATTCTACATATGCCTATCACTGCATAATAGGGGAAATTAGAAACTATCTGCATCAGCAAGCACCGGTCAAAATCAGTAAAGACCTGCAATTTATTGCCAATACATTGCGAAATGCTGCCCAGGAAAAAAAACAAAAGGACGGTTGGGAAACCTCTTTGTCTGAACTGGCAAAAACCATCAATATTTCTCTGGAAGAAGCTATTATGGCTCTTGAGAGCACAAAAGTCCCCTTACAAATCGATAATCTCAATTTAGGTTATGAGGGGATAGATATTGACCATTTGAGCCTCAGAGGAGCCCTTTCTGCGCTGGATATGAGGTCTAGAATTTTAATTTACTGGCGATATTTCCGGGGGTACACACAAGCCCGGACAGGGCAAAAACTTGGTATGTCTCAAGTTCATGTTTCCAGAGTAGAAAAAAAAGCCCTGGAGCAGATGAGAAAAACCCTTAAATAGAGGGTTTTTTGTATTAAAATCATTATTTTTGGAACAATAGGAGGTGTGGAGGGAAAACTGTTGAAAAAAAGCATCCTGTTCTTTATTTTACTTCTAGCAATTATTATTTTTGTTTTTGCATATTTTCTGGAACCCCCGGTGGAAGAAAAATCTCCTCCCGGGGCAATAAAAGTTATTAAGGAGGTTTTTCATGACCACGACAAAGGTAATTGAACTGGTAGGAGAATCAGAAAAAAGCTGGGAGGATGCTGCTCACAATGCAGTTGCTGAGGCTGGGAAAACCCTGGAAGGCATTAGCGGAATAGAGATTTTAAACATGACTGCGAGTATAGAGAAGGGAAAAATCACTGAATACAAGGTGAACCTGCATGTAGCATTCCCGGTTCTCAATGATTAAATTTTTCCCAGGATTTTAAAGACCGTGGTTTACAGGGAACTAGAAAAAAATCTGGAATATATCCAGGAAAAAACCGGGGGAGACAAAACCTTTGACCTGATATTTCGGAAATTTGAAATAGGAGGTCGCAAGGCAGCCCTGGTTTTTATTGATGGTTTTGTGGATGCAGAAATTCTAACCAGGGTTATGCAGAGTTTGCAAGGAGTTAAAAGAGAAGAAGTTTGTGTGAATTTTGTAGAAAAACTTTTGCTTCGACACATACCTGTAGTAGAGAGTGAGTGTAACAGTGATTTAAAAGTTGGCCTGGAGGAAGTTCTTTCTGGTCCTCAGATGCTGTTAATTGATGGTGAAGAACAGTCTATAATAATTGATTCCCGGACCTGGGAAAGTCGAGCGCCTGAAGAGCCAGAACTGGAAAAGGCAACCCGGGGGCCAGCTGATGGTTTTGCTGAAACACTTATCTTCAATATTGCCCTGGTTCGCAGAAGAATCAGGGATCCCAATCTCCGGGTAGAACCATTCAAAGTAGGCCGCAGGTCTCGAACAGATCTGGCAATTCTCTATCTGGAGGATGTAGCTGATGGAGACCTGGTAGAGAAGATCAGAGGGAAATTAGAGAAAATCAACCTGGACGGATTGCCTCTGGCAGATAAGACTATTGAAGAGCTTTTAACCGGTAACATCTGGAATCCTTTCCCCCTTATCCGTTACACAGAAAGGCCGGATAATGTTGCTGCCCATCTTTTGGAAGGACATCTGGCTGTCCTTGTTGATACATCTCCAACAGCTGTTCTCCTGCCGGCACCGTTTCTTTCCCAGACTCAGAGCCTGGAAGAATATCGTCAGGGTACCATCATTGGCAGCTATTTAACCTCCTTGCGTTTCATTTCCTTGTTGATTTCAGTTATACTGCCACCACTATGGCTGGTTCTTGCTCTCAACAGAGATGTTCTGCCTGATTTTCTAAAATTTTTAGGACCTAAAGAAGTAACCGTAATACCGCTGGCGCTACAGTTCATTCTTGCCAGTCTGGGAATAGACATATTGCGCATGGCATCAATTAGCACACCAGGCTCCCTGGCCACATCCCTGGGTTTAATTGGAGCTCTCTTCCTGGGAGAATTTGCAGTCGATGTGGGGCTTTTCGTCCCGGAAGTCATACTATATATAGCTTTAGCAGCAGTTAGTACTTTCTCCATTCCGGGTTTTGAACTTTCACTTCTCCTGCAGGTGCTTCGTCTCATTCTCCTTTTAGGTGTTGCTTTATTTAACTGGATCGGTTTTATAGTAGCAACTATGGCCATCTTTTTTCTTATGGTTTTTACTAAATCCTTTGGCGTGCCATATTTGTGGCCATTAATTCCCTTAAATTTTTCAGTTCTTAAAACATTTATTGCCAGACAATCTATTTTGACTCTGCCGGAAAAACGTCCTCCCCAGGCTCAGAAATCTTCATCCAGAAGGACCGGAGGAAGTGAAGAGGATGCCTAAAATCGGCATACCCAGAGCCTTACACTACCATGATTTTTTCCCGGGCTGGGAAGAATATCTGGAAAAGATGGGTTGGGAGATTGTTGTTTCTCCTCCCAGCACACAAACTATAAAAGCGATGGGCTTAAGATATGCTGCTGATGAACTGTGTTTCCCAGTAAAAATATTCTTTGGCCATGCCACCTATCTTAAGGACAAAAGTGATTTCCTGTTTGTTCCCCGAATTATAAGTATAGCTGAAAATGAGTACTCATGTCCTAAGATAATAGGTTTAAGAGACCTGGTAAAAGGATTTTCTCCCAAATTGCCACCTCTATTGTCGCCCCGAATTGACCTGCACAGACCTGATAACACTTTCATCAAGCTCACCTATCAGGT
>PUNT01000045.1 GCA_003551905.1 Halanaerobiales bacterium | reverse complement strand
AGAACTTCTCCAGAAAGACCTCTAAAGGACTGATAATCCTATTTTCTTGCCGGTCGTAGGCTCCCCAGGACAGAGGGCCTTCTTCACTGCCCAGACTGTCCTTCATGCGTGGGATAACAACCTCTGTTGCACCAGGGTAGAGAGTCAATCCATAGGGAATCATTCCCTTTTTCCCGAAGATCCTTTCCAGATTGGGCAGGTTACCAGCTTCTAATTCCTGCAAAAAATCCTGCGAGGAAACACCATCCAGGTGGATTATCAAAAATTTGTTTTCCAGAGCAGCTAAAGAAGGGTGAGAGAATAGAAGGAAGATGATCAGAAACAGGAAGATAGTAATTATCCTGGTAAAAATAGAATCCCTGATCTCATGCCTTTGTTTTGTCAAGCTGGACACTCCTTTTTGGGAATTCAGACATTTCTTCAAGCATAGCATAATTTATTACATTTTTCTATTGGTTTAGCCGGGGAGGAAAAAGCTGGGGAGAGTAGAATATTTAGGGTTAATGGGAAGGGAGGTTTAAAAGGTGGAAAGAGAGCTCATCCTGGTCTTGAGCGTTATTGCTGTTGCCCTGGTACTCTTTCTTCTAGGTAAACCCCGTTATGATTTTGTAGCTCTTCTGGGCTTACTGGTTATAGCTCTCAGTGGAATTATATCTCCTGATGAGATATTTTCAGGTTTCAGTCATCCTGCCGTCATAACAGTGGCCTGTGTTTTGGTGGTGAGCCGGGGATTGCTAAATGCTGGCATTGTGGATCTTGCTGCCAGCCTCATGTCCCGGGCAGGAAATCATGAACTTTTGCAGATGGCTCTTCTAACTGGGCTGGTAGCCATTGCTTCAGCCTTCATGAACAATGTGGGTGCTCTTTCCCTTTTCATACCGGTAACCCTGTCCATCTGTCGGAAGAACAATCTGCCTCCTTCCCGCTTTCTCATGCCCCTGGCGTTTGCTTCTCTTCTGGGGGGGCTGGTTACCCTCATAGGAACGCCTCCCAATATTATAATTGCTACCTTCCGGGGTCAAGAGGGCATGGAGCCATTCCGCATGTTTGACTTCAGCCCGGTAGGTGGTGTGGTGGCTATAGCAGGTTTGTTGTTCATTATTTTTCTGGGCTGGCGATTCTTACCGGAGAGAAAAGGTGAGAAATCTGCTGGTGAAGAGATGGAAATCAGCCATTACATAACAGAGGTTTTGGTGCCGGATAACTCTAAATCCGAGGGAAAGAGGCTCTCAGAACTGGAGATGGATAAAGAAGAGGTCCTGGTGGTAAGTTTGATCCGGGGGGACAGGAAATTTCCCGCTCCTTTTCCTTCCAGGGTGCTCCGTTCCCAGGATATACTGGTTATAAAAGCTGATGCAGAAGATTTACAGACCTTTATAGATGAAAACAACCTGGAACTGGCAGAGAGCAAGGAAATTTCACCTGAGGTCCTGGGCTCTGATGAAATTGAGCTGATGGAAGCAGTAGTAACCCCCAATTCATTTCTGGAAGGCAAAACTGCCCGACAGATCAGTCTCAGGAATCGCTATGGAGTGAATCTCCTGGCCCTGGCCCGGCAGGGCAGGGGGCCCAGGGGGCGCATAAGCAATGTAAAAATAAAGGCTGGTGATGTCCTCCTGCTGCAGGGACCCAGAGGTGTGCTCCATGAAGTTATTTCCAGCCTGGGTTGTTTGCCTTTAGCAGAAAGAAAGCTGCGTTTGGGACAGCCCCGCCGCATAGTAACTGCGCTCCTGGCATTTGGCCTGGCCATAGGAGCAGCAGCTATGGGGATTCTGCCGGTGCAGATTGCCTTTCTGGCAGCAGCTCTTTTCATGCTCCTGGCTGGCTTTATATCACCGGGAGATGCTTATGAAAGCATTGACTGGCCGGTAATTATCCTCCTGGGAGCCATGTTTCCGTTGAGCAATGCCCTGGATGTTACCGGGGGAACTGAGCTCCTGGCCAGCTATATTTTAAATATTACAGTAAATTTTGAGCCCTGGGTTGCCATCTTAATTCTATTCGTTGGCACCATGTTCCTATCGGACCTGGTTAACAATGCGGCAGCCACGGTTCTCATGGCTCCCATTGCCTTGAAGATTGCTGCCGGTCTGCATGTTTCACCGGACCCATTCCTCATGGCTGTGGCCATCAGCGCTTCCTGTGCCTTCTTAACACCCATGGGCCATCAATCCAATACGCTGGTAATGGGTCCCGGGGGATATAGATTCAGCGATTACTGGCGCATGGGATTGCCGCTGGAAATTATTATAGTTCTCACTGCCGTCCCCCTCATATTATTTTTCTGGCCCCTGAAATAAAGAGATAGGGTGATTGATGTGGAGGAAATATACCTGCGGGCTCTTTTAGGTGCTTTGCCCATAGTCCTGGCATTGATTTTACTGGTGAAGTTGAGGATGCCGGCTGTTAAAGCCATGCCGGTGGCCTGGGCTTTTGCTGTATTCCTGGCAGGTTTTTTCTGGCAGGTTCCCCTGAGCTGGCTTATCGGGTCCACGTTATACGGCATTTTAACCGCCCTGAATATACTCATTATTGTTATGGGGGCAATATTGCTTCTCAATATGCTCAAAGCTTCAGGAGCTCTGGCAACCATAAGCGCCGGCCTTTCCGGCATTACTGAAGACCGGCGGATTCAGGCTTTGGTTCTAGCTTATGGTTTTGCCCTGCTCATTGAAGGTACTTCCGGCTTTGGTACGCCAGCAGCCCTGGCGGCTCCTCTTCTGGTGGGTCTTGGCTTTCCGCCCCTGGCTGCTGCCATTGTTGCTCTCATTGGCCATGCTCCGGGTGTAGGTTTTGGGGCGGTGGGAACTCCCATACTGGGAGGCATAGGTGCTGTTATCACCGGCGAGGAACTGCCGGTTTCTCTTCTACAGTGGCTCACAGGAGACATTTCCTGGTTGAGCGCAGCTTTCCACATACTGGGGGGAGGATTTCTCATACCCCTGGCCCTGATTCTTTATTTGACCTGGTTTTTTGGGGAGCAGAGGAGTATAAGAAGGGGGCTGGAGATGTGGCCCCTGGCTTTAATAGCAGGTCTGGTATTTGTCCTGGTACAGAATCTTGTAGCTTATTTTCTGGGGCCGGAACTGCCTTCCATGCTGGCTGGTGCTGCAGTAATGGTTGTAATTAGTTTTTTGGCCCGGCAAAAAATACTAACACCAAAAAACACCTGGGATTTTCCCCCTACTGATAACTGGCCCTGGGAGTGGCAGGGGACAGTTAAATCTTCTGGGCAGGAAGCTTCAATGCCCCTTTTAAAAGCCTGGCTTCCCTATATCATGGTAATGATGCTCCTGATTGTAAGTCGCCTGGAATTTTTAGGTCTCAGGAAGTACTTCTTAAAACCCCGACTGACCATGGATAATATACTGGGTACTGAATTAACCTGGGAATGGACCTGGCTTTATAACCCCGGCATCTTTCCCTTTATTCTGGTGGCCCTTTTGTGCCCCCTCCTATTCAGAATAGATAGGAAGGATTATCAGGAAGCTATAAAGAGCACAATAAGGCAGCTGGCACCGGCCTGTCTGGCCATGTGTTCTTCTGTGGCCATGGCTCAGGTCATGATGCATTCCGGCCACAACTTGCTGGGCGTGGAGGGGATGCTCATATCCATGGCCCAGGCTTCGGCCCGGATTTTTGGCAGCTTTTTTCCCCTGGTTTCACCCTGGATTGGTCTTTTGGGTTCGTTCATGTCCGGCAGCAACACGGTTTCCAATATCATTTTTTCCGGTTATCAATTCCAGGTGGCTGGGGAATTATCATTATCCCGGACCATTATGGTAGCTTTGCAGTCAGCCGGAGCAGCGGTGGGCAATACCATAACTGTCCACAATGTAATAGCGGTCTTGACTGTGGTGGGTTGTTTAGGGCGAGAAGGTATAGTCATCCGCAGGAATTTTTTCCTGGCTTTTTGCTATGTTATGACCCTGATTATTTCAGCAATGTTATTTTTTAAATTCTTCCCTGATCTTTTCTAATTCCTTCCTGGGCAAAAAAATCTGAAACTATAATCTGGAAAAAGCGGATTTCTGAGTTGACAGGAATCCGCTTTTTCACTGAAGGTGGTATGAGAGGGAAAAAGACTTTTATTGATAGAGATAACAGGCTGCAGCCTGCCCTTCTCCTATATTACTCAATTCCGGGTCCAGCTGTGGGGAAAAGATAACCTTTACTGTACTGCCCTCGGTGGAGAAATCTTCAACTGCATTTAACATGGGAGGACGGTGCTTTTCCATTATTCCCTTGAGTATTTTTATGACCTCAATTTCAGCAGCATTATTTCCTTTGGTTTGCAAAAGCAGGTTATATTTGTCTACCCGGATTTTTTCTATTTTATCCAGCATGCTTTTTTCCTCAGGAGTGAGCATGTCTTTTTCTTGTAATTCTTCTAGTAGTTGCTGCAAATCTCTTCCTTCCCAACCACAAGAAGGCAGTGCAGACTGACAGCGGGGATGGAAACGGCAACCATTAGGTAGCATAATGGGATCTGGTATCTCTCCTCGAGGATCAACTCGTTCTCGTTTTTCTTGAGGGTCCGGTACCGGGACTGCTGCCAGAAGCATCCTGGTATAGGGATGGGCTGGTTTCTGAATAACTTTTTCTGTGTCACCTATCTCCACAATACGACCCAGGTAGAGTATGGCTGTCCGGTCACAGGTGTAGCGGATGGTAGCCAGGTCATGGGAAATATATATGAGGGAGACTCCCAGTTCGTTCCGCAATCGCCGCAGCAAGTTTAAAATGCCGGCCCGAATGGAGACATCCAGCATGGATACCGGTTCATCAGCAATGATGAATTTAGGCTCAAGAACTATGGCCCTGGCCAGGGCAACCCTCTGTCGCTGTCCTCCGGAGAGCTGATGAGGGAATCTATCCAGGAAGTTTTCCGGAGGCAATAGTTCTGCTCTCATTAGGGCTTCTTTAACCATTTCCACCCGCTGGCTGTAGTTTTGGCCCAGTCCGTGAATTTTCAAAGGTTCCATAATGGTATTGAGGACGGTAAAACGGGGATTTAGGGTTTCATAGGGATCCTGAAATACCACCTGCAGATTGCGGCGGAAGGCCTTCAACTTCTTTTGGATTCCCCTTGTGGATTGCCCCAGGTAGAGAATATTGCCTTCAGTTGGACTCTGCAGGTGGGCAATTACTTCCCCCAGGGTGCTCTTGCCGGAACCGCTTTCACCAGCTACACCCAGAATTTCCCGGTCCTTTACCTCCAGAGATATTCCATCAACAGCTCGCAGGTAGATGGTGCTATCCTTCTGAAAGGGCAATAGACCTCTTTTCACCGGGAACCATTTCTTGATGCCCTGGATAGTCAGCACTGTTTTTTGATCCTTTTTCTCAGGAACTTTTTTTTCTGGAACTTTGGTGCTCATCCAGGTGTTTACCTTTTTAGCCTGTTCCTGGAAATCCCGGGCTTTCTCTGGAAAATGGCAGAGGGTTTCGTGACCGGTATTTATGGTGGAAATTTGGGGAGGTTCTTTTTGGCAGCGTTTTTCACTAAAAGGACAGCGGGGAGCAAAAAGGCACCCTTCATGTTCTAATGAAAGATCAGGAGGGGAACCAGGGATGGAGATCAATTCTCCCCGGGCTGTTTCCAGGGTAGGAAAGGCATTGAGAAGACCCAGAGTATAGGGGTGGCAGGATTTATTAAATATTTCTTCTGTTGTTCCCTGTTCAACTATGCGCCCGGCATACATGACAGCTACCCGCTGGCAGATTTCTGCCACCACAGAAATGTCGTGGGTGACCAGTATGAGGGAAGAATTCATTTCTGATTGAAGTTTTAAGAATTGAGCCAGGATACCGTCCTGAACCACCACATCCAGGGCAGTGGTAGGTTCATCAGCAATTATGAGATCCGGCTCCAGGGAGAGGGCCATGGCAATAACCACCCGCTGCTTCATGCCGCCGGAGAGCTGATGGGGATAGGCTTTTAGCCTCTTGGTTTCCAGGCCTACCATGCGGAATAATTCCTTAGCTCGTTCAAGAGCCTGACGCCGGGAGATATCTTTATGAGTTAGGATACCTTCTACTATTTGATCCCCTACCCGGTAGACGGGATCCAGGGCATTCATGGCGCTTTGAGTTACCATGGCAATTTCTTTCCAGCGAACCCGGTTCAGTTCCCTTTCATTCAAGCTGGCCAGGTCCTTACCCAGGAAATTTATCTCTCCATTGACAATCCGGGCATTATCCGGCAGCACCCGGTTGATGGATTTGGCAGCAGTAGTTTTGCCGCAACCACTTTCTCCTACCAGGCCCAGGTTCTCTCCTTTTTCCAGCTTGAAGGATATGCCATCTACTGCCCGGATTATGGTTTCGTTGACCTGATAATAAGTTTTTAGGTTTTTGATATCAAGGAGCACCTTTTTTTCCTCCTCTCAAGCGGGGATTGGTGAGAACCTCCAGGGAGCGGGAGATCAAGAAAACGGAGACAACTGTAATGGTTATAAATATGCCGGGTGGGAGCACCCACCACCAGGCAGTGCGCCAGGCCCCGGAGAGGCGGGCAGCATGGAGGATAGTTCCCCAGCTGTGGAGCTGAGGTGGCCCCAATCCTAAAAAGCTCAGTGTAGCTTCAGCAGTTATGGCATAAGCTATAGCCACAGCCAGCTGCAGAAAAGCCAGGGGCAAAATGTTGGGAGCTATATGCACAAAAAGTATGCGCAGATGACTGGCGCCAGCCACCCTGGCAGCCTTGATAAAGGGGCGCTGGGCCAGGGATAGAACCTGGGAACGGATGACCCGGGCGTTGGTTCGCCAGGTTAAAAGGCCAATGGCCAGTATGATTATCCAGAGGCTGGGTCCGAAGATGAGAACCAGGATAATGGCGAAGGCCTCCAGGGGCAGGCCGTACATGATGTCGGTGATGCGCATGAGCAGGCTGTCAGTGGTTCCCCGGTAGTAGCCGGCTACCAGACCTACCGTAACCCCAATTATATTAACTACCAGGGCAGCGGTGATGCCTACCAGGAGGGCAATGCGTGAACCGTACATAACCTGACTCCAGATATCCCGGCCCAGGTGAGTGGTGCCAAAAAGATGATCCCGGGAGGGGAGAGCCAGTTCATTGATATAGGGGTCGGTGCCTACAGCAAAGCCAAAACCAGAAATGACATCCAGGCCCCGGAAATGCCGGCGATAGCCGGTCTGTAGCTTTTTCCAGCTCTCACCGTCAAAATCTAAAAGAATTCCCTGCCGGCCGGCTGCATATGCTTCCTCATGGGATACAATGGCCACGGCGCGAATTTCCCTGCTCTCAGGACTAGTCATAGAATACCAGTCCTGGCCGTCAAAACCCATTATTACTCCCCGTTCTCCCACAGCGAATCCCAGGTTTTCTGAGTAAATGTGGACTCCTATGAGATTGCGAAAAGTGGGGTCTAAAAAAGATCGATAGGTGCCTGGCTTAAATCCTCCATCTCTATAAACCAGAATGGTGCCCCGGTCACCTACTGCTGCTCCTTTGGTGGGTGAAGAAAAGCTGATGCTGTTCAGGTTCATGGTTGTTGGGCTGGGGAATTCCTGCCAGATTTCTCCATTCCAGGTTAGTATGGTACCTCCCTGGCCAACGGCAAAAGCCAGGTCAGGGGCTATGAGATCTATATCCAGGAGGATATTTTGAGTTGGCGTTAACATTTCCTGCCAGCTTCCATCAAAGATGAGTATGGTTCCGTTATGGCCTACAGCCATACCCAGCTGAGAATCTAAAAAGGAAACTGCATGGAGGCTT
>PUNT01000266.1 GCA_003551905.1 Halanaerobiales bacterium | reverse complement strand
TCTTCCTCCAGGGTTTTGACGCATTTCAGGTACATTTGCTGGGCCAGATAGCGGTTATCCATGTCCAAATAGGCTTGCATAGCCAGCTGATAGGCAACCTCCCAGCAGTTATCATGGGCTAACATCTTTTCACTCAAGGCCAGAGCTTTTTCCGGCTCACCTTTTTCCAGGAAAATCCGAGCCAGTTTCTCACAACCCAGAAAGAACGTTCTTCTCAGATGTTCCCGGGGTTCACGAATCCAGTCATGATACAGAGAAAAAGACAGATAATCGCCTTGATAGAGTTCCAGGGCTTCCTCCAGGAGTTCCTGATTATTTTCTTTTAAAGCTTTTTCTATTTTTTCCTGAAAAATTTCCACATCCAGTATGTAGGAGGAGTCCCTATCCAGACCGTAGGCCTGACCTTGCCGCTTGATAAAATAAGGTGAAGTCCGGGCTTTTCGAGTAGGTTCTAATACCGAGTTTAAAGCGTTGAGGGCTACTTTAAAATCCCGGGATGCTGTTTCTTCATTTTCTTCAGGCCAGATTAAACTGAAAATTTTTTCCCGGGGCAATAATTCACCAGGATGAGTGATGAAAAGTTTAAAGAGTTCTTTTGCTTTTTCCCTCTTCCAGTGGCCATCGGTTATCTCATGGGATCCCCGAAAAACCCTTAAGGGGCCTAAAGCATTGATGTGCAGTATAAAGCCGGGGTGATAATCAAAACGTTGCAAGTTTGAATTTAGTTTCAGCCATTCCTTCAATGAGATGTCTTCTATATGATCAAGAATTTTTATGATGAGAGGAGCAATAACCCGATAATCCCTAGGACCGAGGAAAGTTCTTTTCCTGAACAGGAAACTGTAATCCTGCTCCCAGGCAATTTTTAAAAAATGTAAGAATTCTTCCTGCCAGGAGTCTTCTTCTTGCTGATAGAGAAGAACTGCCAGCCACAGGTGAGAAAGGGCCCTGCCAAACAGATCATTTACTGACCGGAAAAAATTAAGGGTTTTATTGAAGGTTTCAAAGGCGGATTTCCACTGTCCTCCCAGGTAATAATTGATTCCCAGTGCTAGGCGCCCTTGATTGGCCATCCACTCGTCTCCTGAATTAAAAGAAATACGGCAGCATTCCAGTCCGCCATTCAATGCTTCTGTTGAATTGCCATGATATGCCCAGGCTAAGCTCATACCCCATAAGGCTTCTGCCCGACCTCTTTCCACACCAATGCGGTCCATGAGGTTCAGGGCTTTTTCATATATATCTATCACCTTGTCAATTCGGGCATAATTGTGAATCTGCCAGGCATGCCCAAGGCGCATGTAACCAACAGCTTCTGTGAATGGAGAGTTGAGAGCTTGGGCAATGGTGAGTCCCTGACAGGCAGCATCTTCGCCTTTTTTGGCTTCGCCACAGAAGGAATAAAGCAAAGATAAGATCATGGGATTTTCCCGGTGGGTTTTAGGTTCTCTCTCTTCCAATCCCACTTCGTTGCCAATTATCTCTTCAAGTGTTTCAATTCCTTCTTTTAATCGACCGGTACGCAGCAGTAGACGGGTTTGTAAGTGAATTTTCTGCAACTGAGACTCTGCTTCTTTTCCCAGTCTGTCAGAAGCGTCAATGAGGCGGCGGGCTCCTTCAGCATCACCTTTATTGGCCCTGTTTTCAGCCAGGAGGTTCAAAAGAGATGTTTCACCAGTCAGGGCTTCTTCCTCCTGTATGGCCAATCCTTCCCTTAGGTACTCCTCTGCTTTGGCGGGCTGTACTGTGTCTAAGTATATTGTAGCCATTTTCTGATAGGCCTGTACCATGCCCTGTCTGTCATTGCGGGTTTTGAATATGTCCAGGGCGCGACTGTACTGGTCAAGGGCCTCCATGTATCGAGAAGCAAACCTCTCCAGGTCACCCTTGAAGATCAGCAGTCGGGGAAATTCCTTCAAAACGCCAAAGGATATTTTCTGCAGCCACTCTCCCATAACCGGGAAACTGACTCGTTTTTTTAACTTGGGTATATTTTGCACCATGAGACTGGCAGCATTAGATTCCTGGCCGGCCTGGAGTAAATGGTAGATGGCCTCCTCCAGATTATCCCGGTCCTGGAAATAATGGGCCATCTTTAAGTTTAGCTGGTACCAGCGTTCAGGACTATTCTGCAGGCGCCTTTCCAGAAATTTTTTAAACAGGGGATGATAATGCATGCGCTGACCATCCAGCTTAATGGTGAGGAGACCATTTTCATAAATATTTTTTAGAACATGGTGGCTGTTCTGACAGCTGTTCAGGTGATTGCAGGTGTCTACTTCTAAGACCTGTAGTATAGAAGTTTGCAGCAAAAAATTCTGTACTTTTTGTTTCTGGCATTCTAAAACTTCCTGGGCCAGAAAATCAAAGAGAACAGGTAGGGAACTCCAGGGTTTTTGGAATATTTCTGCAATTTTTTGACCTTCTTTGTGGCTCTGCCAGACCATTTCCAGGGCCATGATCCAGCCCCGGGTTCCCTGGTACACAGCTTGAGTTTCGGACTCGGAAAGAGTGCAGTTATATTGATGCTGGAAAAAATCATAGACCTCTTTTTTATTTAGAGCCAGGTTTTCCTGCTGTACTTCCAGGAGTTTTCCCTTGGCCCGCCAGTCAATGAGCCTTCGAAATTGAGGTATCTCTCGGGAAGAAATAATAATGTGCAGTTTGTCGGGTTTGATTTCAATCAATCTTTCAATAAGGCCATGAATGTGGGCATTATCGCCAACAGCATGCAGATCATCCAGTATCAGGAGCGAATCTTTTTCCAGGCAGTCAACCAGATCATTTACAAATAGCTCCAGAGGGCGAACCCAGCCATGAGGGTTTTGTTTAACCCGGGGTAGTAGTTCTATGGCATCTTTCCCTACCCAGGAGGTTTCCCGACGAAAAAGATATATGAGGTGCAGCAAAAAAGTATAGGGGTCCCGGTCCTCAATATCTATGGTATACCAGTAGTAGGGGTGCTGGCTTTGCTGACAGAAATCCAGGACAAATGTGGTTTTGCCATAGCCAGGGCCGGCCTGTACCAGGCAGAGATTATAATCGCTTATTTTCTGAAAAATACTGTGCAACTTGGGCCGGGGAAATAGTGTAGTTTTTAACCGGGGAGGCATTATCTTGGTTTTGAGAATCATGTTCTTTTCCATTCTCCAACCACCTCATAATAATTATTCTCCCTGGTTCAGCATGTACCCTTTTCCAGGAGAATTTTACCACAGGAGAAATTTATCTGCCTCCCACTTCAATCTTTCTCGGAAATCGGGGTGGGCAATGGCTATAAGACGTTTAACTCTCTCCCTTACACTCATACCTTTTAAGAAAGCTACTCCATGCTCGGTGACAACAACATCTACGTCCTGACGTCCCAGGGTTATCTGTGCCCCGGCCGGGTGCTGGGAGGTTATAGTGGAGATTTTCCCCTTTTTTGCTGTGGAACGGAGGGCAATGATTCCCAGACCTCCTGATGCTCTCTGAGCACCCCGGTGGGTGTCTGCCTGTCCGCCGGTTCCGCTGAACTGCTGTCCTTCCAGCCATTCTGAAACCACCTGCCCTGTGAGATCCACCTGAAGAGCTGTATTGATGCTCACCATGCCATTATTTTTCCCTATTACACAGGGGTCGTTGGTAACATGGCCTTGCTGAAATTCAATACTGGGATTGTTATGGATAAAATTGTATAGTCGCCTGGTTCCCAGGGCAAATGTTCCCACCATCTTTCCCGGCCAGAGGGTTTTTTGCTCACCGGTAATGACGCCTGCCTCCACCAGGTCAACCATGCCGTCAGTGAACATTTCTGTATGGACTCCCAGATCTTTTTTATCCTTTAGATTCTGTGCTATAGCATTGGGGATTCCGCCAATTCCCAGCTGAATGGTAGCTCCATCCTGAACCAGATTGGCAATATGTTCACCAATTCTTTCTTCTGCCGCACTGGGTTCTGCCGGTGGCATCTCCACCAACTCCTCATCGTTCTCCACTATTCCATCCACTTCACTTATGTGAACCCTGGTGTCACCATGAGTCCAGGGCAGATTTTCATTTATTTCCAGGACTGTGAAGCTTGCCTTTTGAATCATGGTTTTTTCGTAGGTAACTCCTAGAGATAGGGAAAAATAACCCTCCTGGTTCATGGGTGTAGCAGTTCCCCAAAAAAAATCAACAGAATCTTTTTCTGCTTTTTTTATGCCTGCTTCATGCAAATTGTTGGGCAGGTGAGTTACAGTTCGATTCTGGAAAGCCTTACGTTCCCAGGGGCCAAAGAACCAGCTTTCATTCAAAATATGGCCGGCCATGTCTTCTTCCATGAAATCATAATTTCTCATGAGGAGACAGGTGCAAACTCTCACCCCCTGAAGCTCCGGGCCACGATTAGCAAGGGCCCTGAGCAGTGCGGGAGGTTCTGAGGCAGCCATTGCAGCTACGATTGTAGAGTAATTTTCTACTTTTGCAGCAGCTTCTTCAGCTGTTATGTGTTTTTGTTTGTACTCGTCCTGAAAAGTCATTCAATCCCCTCCTTCCCCCAACGAATAACCTGGGCGTTCCAGGCATAGCCAATACCTGCTGAAACCATGACTACGATACTCCCTTCTTTCAGAAGTTCTTTCTTCAGGGCCAGTTCCAGGGAGAGTATCTGATCGTTCTGTCCCAGGTGCCCGTAATCCTCAAGGTAAACCGATTGTTCTTCCTGAAGTCCCAGGGCTTTTAAGATTCCCTCATGGGCAGACCGCTTCATGTGCAGAAGAGCCAGGTAATGGATATGGTTTCTTTCCAGTCCGCTCCTGGCCAGGGCAGTATCAACTGCCCAGAAGAAGTTTTTCATTGAAACTTCTTCCAGTCGCTCTTGCATCCCTTCCGGGTCCAGGACATCCAGCTGATGTCGACCTTCTATCACACTTTCCGGGGTAAGGGGTTCTCTGGTACCACCAGCCGGTATAGCTACCATCTCAGAGAGGGTTCCATCATCCACGAATGCTGCCCCCAGGAGGATGTTATTTTCAGCATTTTCCTGCAGGACAGCAGCAGAAGCTCCTGCCCCTAGATTATACATAAAGCGTACCCGAGGGTTCTCATAATTGATGAGATCACCATTCCGGTAACCACCTGCCAGGAGCACTGTTTTTATTTCAGGATCGGACTGAATCATGCTCTGTCCTACTTTGAGGGCCAGAATGAAGGTTCCACAGCGAAGTGCCACATCGAAGGCCCAGGCATTTTTTGCGCCAATTTCTTCTTTAACCTTAATCCCTGCAGTCCACAGGGGAAAATCCTTGTATTCATCACCGGTCCAGATAACCAGGTCGATATCCTCTGGTTGTATGCCGGCCTTGTTGATGGCTTTATGTGCTGCTTTAATTGCCATGAGAGAACAGTGATCACTAGGTCCGGGAACCGGTTTCTGCTTGATGCCCAGCTTCTCCCTTATTATATCAGCAGGCAGTCCGGTTTTTTCAGCCAGGTCCTGGCTGGTCATAACTTTTTTGGGTATATAGGTGCCCCAGCCTGTAAGACCCACCTTTATCTCACTCACCCCCAAAACCCCCTTTCTGCATATAAGTCATGTTTACATTTTCAGGAGAACAGTACCCATGGTATAACCTACACCAGCAGCGGTGAGACAGACCAGGTCTCCTTCTTTTACCTGTCCGTTTCGCCGGGCATCATCCAGGGCCATGATGATGCAGGCATTGCCAGTATAGCCATATTCACTCATAATATTGTGGGTTTTCTCAAAGGGGATGCCCAGGTTTTCACAGGTGAGTTTTATGGAGCTCAAGTTTATCTGGGTGAAAATATACCTGTCCACATCTTCTTTTTTTAGACCAATTTTTTGCAGGGCAGCTTGAATAATCTCTGGCCAGAGATCTGGATTGCGGTTTAATAATTCTCCTCGGAAAAATGTAAGCCCTGGTGCTACTTCCCCTTTACCCTCTAACCTTTCTACAGTTGCTGGAAAACGGGTGCCTCCCACGTAAACTCCCAGCCTATCCCATTCAGTTCCGTCGCCCATAAGATGAGAGATTAGGTACCCTGTATTTTCTTTTTCGGTTGCACTGAAAACTGCTGCTCCGGCTCCATCAGCAAAAACTGTGTAGAACTTGCCTTTTTCCATGGGGGCAAATTTAGACATGCAGTAAGCGGATATTACCAGAATGTTTTTAAAATCAGGATTTCCCCGGATCATGTTCACAGCTACTTCAGTTGCGAATACAAACCCGGTGCAGCTGGAGTTTATATCAAAGAAGGGCACCCATTTTCGCAACCCCAGTTCCCCAGCAGTGCTGGCCGCTGTTTGGGGACTGATTATATCCGGGGTGTCGGTGGAAACAATAAGGAGATCTATGTCATCAGCCTCCATGCCGGCATCAGCAATTGCCTTTCTGCCAGCTTCGGTCGCCAGGTTGGTGGTGGACTCATTTTCTGTTACCCGTCGCCTTTTTTCAATTCCTAAGGCTTCCATAAATTCACTTATGTCCTCGCCAGCAATGCGGGCTGCTTCCTCATTATCGATTATTCTTTTGGGTGCATAGAGACCGGTTCCTGCAATTCGGGCATTTTTGGCCATGAATCTAACCTCCTCCTCAATCCAGGGAATCTAAAAATTCCTGCACCAGTTCATTGAATTCTCCGGGTTTTTCCATGGGCAGGGCATGTCCTGTTCCTGGAACAGTTTTCAGGATTGCTCCCTCTATGCCCCGGGCTATTATCTCACTGTAATAGGGTGGTTTTAATATGTCCTCTTCAGCTGCGAGAACCAGTGTAGGTGCCTTGATTTTCCCCAGCTCCGGGGTTAAATTGAGTTGCATGAAGCTTTTCATCAATCCCAGGAAAGCTGCAAACCAATCCGGAGTTGCTACACGGGCGAATATTTCTTTTCTCCTGTCCAGCCATTCTTGTTTTTCTGCCAGAAAAGAATTGGAATATACCAGGGGGGTGATTATTTCAAAAAATCTCTTTCCATCTGCTAATTCTGCTGCAGCAATCCAGGATTTCCCCATTGCTGCCAGCAGGGGGTGAATTTCGCTTACAGCTGTGCCTACAGTTAGGGATTGCACCCTCTCCGGGTAGGAGGCGGCAAAAAGAAGGCCTACCTCACCACCGTAAGAAACTCCTACCACATGGGCTTTTTCTACCTGCAGATGATCCAGAAGGGCCAGCAAATCCTGGCAATGCCCTCCCAAAGAGTAGCCATGGGCAGGTTTATCTGATCTGCCCTGGCCCAGAAAATCATGCAACAAAACCTGATATTTCTGAGAAAAAGCTTCTGTCTGGAACTGCCAGACATCGGTGGTCATCATGATGCCATTGAGAAACACAACTGTTTCTCCTTTGCCCCGAGTGGTATAGAAAATGTTTCCCCGGGAAACTGCAAGTTCAGACATATCCATCCCTCCTACTTTTCATCTTTGCCCGGGAACAAACGGCGGAGCCAGAATTCTAGCGTTGCCAGGCCGCCAAAGATGCCCCGGGGCATGAAAACAACGATAACAATGTAGATCAAACCGAAGATTATGATCCACTGGCGAAAATGGGAGCTCAAAAAGTGGGAGAGGAGGCGTACCAGGGCAGCACCGAAAATAGGTCCATGCAATGTACCCACTCCCCCAACTATGGTCATCATGAGAACATCGATGGTGTTCTGTATATCCAGTAGAGCCGGAAAGGCTATATTGATAAACATCACATATATGGCGCCGGCGTAGGCAGCAATAATACCCGATACAGATAGGGAAAAGAACTTGTATTTAAACACATTATAGCCCAGCATGACCATGCGATCTTCATTCTCTCTGATTCCCACCAGGATACGACCTGTGGGAGAATTGATAATCCGCCGG
>PUNT01000007.1 GCA_003551905.1 Halanaerobiales bacterium | reverse complement strand
GTTTTCCAAGGGCATGAAGATAAGGTTGAACTTAGTTCGCGCCATCTTGAATAATCCGACTGTTCTCTTTTTGGATGAACCAACCATAGGACTGGACCCTAAAAATGCCCGCATAATCAAGGACATTATCCGGGAATTTAGGCAAGAGGGAGGAACGGTGCTCTTAACTACCCACCTCATGAATGATGTGGATGAGCTCTGCGACCGGGTGGCCTTTATGGCTGATGGTAAGATATCAGAGATTAACACACCTAAAAATCTTAAGATAAAATATGGTAAGAGATTGGTGGAAGTGGAGTATCAGGATGGAGATGGTGTCAAACAGGATTCCTTCAATTTGGATAAACTGGGTTCAGATGAAAAGTTTCTGGATATAGTTAAACAAAAGCAGATTATTACCATTCACAGCAAGGAAACCTCCCTGGATGATATCTTCATCAAGGTAACGGGGGTGGAAATTCATGAGTAGCTTTGCCATTCTTCTTGCCGGGGAACTGCAACGGATGATGAGGTATCACATTCTGGGAGCAGGGCTGGTGGTAGCTATCATCTGGCTTATAGTTCTCCATTTCACTGAAATATTTGGAGTGGCTACCATGTTGCCCCTGTTGCTCTTTTTTGATACCACATCCATGTCAATTTTGTTGATTGGAGTTATGCTTTTTTTTGAAAAGCAGGAGGGAACCATACGAAGCCTACAGGTGGCTCCCATTAACCGGGGCGAGCAGGTCCTGGCAAAGACTGGTGGCAATATTCTCAGCAATGTTCAGACTCTGGTGATTCTTTACCTTTATGCCTGGATCTTTAAGGAAATAGATCTATCCTTTTTTGCTCTGCTTATGGCTGTTATTATTGTTGGTTTGTTACACTCCCTGGTGGGTTTTCTTTTGACGTACAGGTCCCGAGGTTTTACTGAACTCCTCATGGGCATGATGGTGTACCTCTTTATTTTCATGATTCCTGTAGTTTTAGAACAAACCGGCCTGATTCAGAATGAAATAGCCACAGGGATTTTATACCTTGCACCTACTAAAGCTGCCTTCATACTTCTGAATGCTTCTGCTGGAGTGGTGGAAACCTGGGAAGTTATCTTTTCTGCCTCTTATCTCATAATTGCCTCAGGTGTACTCATGTATTTCGTTCTAAAAAAGTTTAATGAATTTGCCCAGAAAGAAAGCGGGGTGTAGTAGATGTACACTGCTTTCCTGCAAAGTGAGGTTAAAAAGTGGACTCGCGATCCCATGATGTTTTTCATGCTGGTCTACCCCCTGGTCTTTGGTGCTATTGGGCGGTATCTCTTGCCCTGGCTGGCAGAAGGAGGTACTTTCAACCTTGATTTTTATGCAGACCTGGTCCTGGCTGTCCTGGCTTTAATGGTTCCTGTGATCTTCGGAGCCGTGCTGGCATTTTCCATCCTGGATGACCGGGATGACCATGTGCTTATGTCTGTAAAGGTGACACCTCTTTCTATTAATCAGTTTCTTTCCTTCCGGGTGGCCCTGGTCTTTGCTCTCTCTTTTGTGGCCTGTGCTTTTGTCATGTGGTTTGTGGATGTTGGGGATCTAACCCTGGGTAATATCCTGGCAGTATCCTTTCTGGCTTCCCTGACTGCACCAATGTATGGTCTGGTGATAAATGCCCTGGCCAGCAATAAGATTGAGGGTTTTGCTGTCATGAAAGGCCTGGGCATGGTAATGTTGTTTCCAATAATTGCCCTTTTTTTCTTCGATTACAAGGAGATTTTCTTTGCTATTGCTCCTGGTTTTTGGCCTGCCAAGGTTATCAGTGCCATTGTCAGGGGCGAGGAGTTTATGTTTTTAACTTACAACCTGTATTACTTTATAGGTATTGTTTATGCTCTATTCATTAATTTTCTTGCCTATAACTATTTCCTCAAAAGAACCAGGATCTAGGGGACTACTTTTATGGGTTCATTCCCTTTAAGAGGAAAATAAGGTCAGACAAAGGAGGTTTTCAGTATGGAGTGGTACTGGTGGGTATTGATTGTTATTGCTGTCATGGTAATTGGTTATTTTAAGCTGAAGATATTCAAAAGCATGACCAGGAAGAAGGATGTGTCGGAAGAAGAATAATGGTTTTGCAGTCTGTGAAGGAATTCTTTTGAATGGGGGAGGAGTAAAATGAAAGAGCTTTCCAAGGAGTTTGTAAAAGAGAGGTTGGAAGAGATTTTCAGTCAGGCAGGAAGCAAGGATATTGGTGAAAAGTTAGATAGAGAATTAAACAAGTATGATATCTCCCAAGAACTGAAGCGAGTTATGAATGCTCAAATTGCCTATTATGCAGAAGAAGCATACCGCCAGGGCTATCTAGATGGGACAGAAATGGATTGACTCTCTGGGAACCACAAGTTTCAGGAAATAAATCTGCTAGTCTTACCCTTTTGGGAGTGATTTTATGCGTTCCCAGATTTTTTCGAAGCTCCTCAAGCAGTCAGCCTTTGTCTCTGGGTCTTGGCCATAAAAATACTGTAGGTAAAACTTAATAGAAGAAAAAAAAAGCCGAAACCATATGTACAGGGGAAAAATCTTGGGAAGTTAGAGTATCAAAGAGCATTTTAGTTTATAGAATTCGCAGAATAAAATCCAGGAAAGTACTAGTATTTTTGGGTTTTGAGGTGAGAGTCTTTGGCAGGGATTATTAGAAAAATGCAGTCAATAATTGGTCTTGAGGACAAGGTTGCAGCTTATATTGTTATCTTTTGTTTAGGTTGGCTGGCTAGTGCTGCTTTTTTGCCTCCTTTTTTAAGTGGAACAGCCGGTCTCTTCCTGGTTGTTTTTTCTGCTGTTCGCTGGAAACTGGCTGGTGGTTTTTTTTCTGCTGTCTGGGCCAGCCTGGTAATGTTAACAGGCTTCCTATCGCCACAAGACTTAAGTGTGACAGGCCTTTTAACGGGCATGTCCGCCTATTTTGTTATTGGCATTGGGTTGGGCAGGGCCCTGGATTTTGCTCAAGAAAAGGAGCTATTGCTAGAACAGAAAACCGAAGAACAGAATATTTTACTGGATAACATGGAGACCCAGATCTGGTATTTGCTGGACATGGAAACCTATGGGCAGGTGAATAATGCCTTTGCAGATTTTTTTGATGTTAACAAAGAGGATATGTATGGCAAGAAAATTTATGATCTCTTAGATGAAAAAGAAGTCCAAGCATGCATTGCAAGTAATAAAGAAGTATTCAGTAAAAAGCAAAAAATATATTCAGAGGAATGGAGAATGGATGGTACAGGCAAATACAGGCATTTCTACATCAGAAAAATACCCAAACTCGATGAGAATAACAATGTAGAATATGTTATCTGCTCTGCTGAAGATATTAGCGGAAGTAAAAAAGTTCAGGAAGAACTTGAAGATAGTAGGAAGCAGTATCTTCAGGCATACAACCTGCTAGAAGGCATTTTGGAGAGCTCACAGGAGGTTGTGATATTTGCCCTGGATACAGAATATCGTTATCTCGCTTTCAACTCAAGCCACCGGCAGACCATGAAGCAGATTTGGGGTGTTGATATCAAGATAGGAAGTTGCATGTTGGACCACATTAAGGACCCGGTTGATGGGGAAAAAGCCAGGAGAAATTTTGACCGAGCCCTTAACGGAGAATCGTTTACTGTTGTTGAGCAATATGGAGACGCAGAAATGGATCGAAGATGGTATCAAAATGTATACAGCCCTCTTTATGATCAAAGCAGTGGTGTGATGGGCTTGACGCTTTTTTTAACAGATGTTACAAAACAAAAAGAGCTTGAAGAATCTTTAACAGAGAGTGAAAGAAGGTTTTCTCTGGCCCAATCTTTTTCTAAAACAGGTGTCTGGGAATATGATATTGTCAAGTCATCCCTTTACTGGTCAGAGGAATGTGAAAGAGTTTTCGGGCTGGCAAAAGGAGAGTTTGAAGGAACTTTCCATGATTTTCTAAAAAGAGTGCATCCGGAGGATGTGGAATATGTAAAAGAAATGAACAAACCCATAACAGAAAAAGAAGGGTCTTTACCCCTGGAGTATGAACACCGCATTATAAGGAAAGATGGGGAAATACGCTGGGTAAGAGAATCAGCAGGGGTTTTGAAAGATGATACTGGGAACCCTGTTCGTTTGATTGGTTTTGTAATGGATATTACCCATAGTAAGAAGACAGAGGAGCAGTTAAAGCAGGTATCCAGGGAATATGAAACGGTTTTTCATGGCACGCAGGATGCTATGTTTCTGGTAGAAGTTCTGGGGGAAAACACGTTTAGATATATCAGGAATAATCGTTCTCATGAGGAGGCTACCGGGATTTCCCTCCACAAAATCAGGGGGAAAACGCCTCAGGAATTAGTCGGTGCTGAACTGGGCAATAAAATTGCTGCTAATTATGCTCGTTGCTTAAGGGAAGAAGGACCTATATCTTATGAAGAAACTTTAGACCTTCCTCGAGGTAAGAGAACCTGGAACACTACCCTTACACCGGTATTTGACAGGCAAAATCAAGTTGCTTATATTGTGGCCTCATGCCATGATATAACGGAACGCAAACAGTCAGAAAAGATTATGCAAGCCAGGCTTAATGTAATGACATATGCTTATGATAATTCCCTTGAGGCGGTTCTTCAGAAAACCCTGGATGAAGTCTGTGATATTGTGGACAGCCCCATTGGCTTTTACCATTTTGTAAGCAGTGACCAGAAGAGCCTTACTTTAAAAGCGTGGTCTACCAATACCATAAATCATTTCTGTGAAATGGGAGATAAAAGGGGAATGCATTATGACATTGACAAAGCGGGAGTATGGGTTGACTGTATACGCAAGTGCCGCCCAATCATTCACAACGACTATGCTTCTGTACCCGGTCGCAAGGGAATTCCGGAAGGTCATGCCCAGATAGTCCGAGAACTGGTTGTGCCCATCATGCGCCAGGACAGGATTGTGGCAGTTTTAGGGGTGGGAAACAAAAAGGTTGACTATACGGAAAGTGATGTCCAGGTGGTCTCATTTCTTGCTGATGTGGCCTGGGAGGTGGCTGAACAAAAGCAGGCAGAACAAAAAATCCATTACATGACCTTCCATGATCAACTGACAGGCCTCTATAATCGTACCTACCTGGAAGAAGAAATAAGTAGGCTGGATACTGAAAGACAGCTCCCCATGAGCATTATTATGGCTGATTTAAACGGACTTAAACTGGTGAACGATACCTATGGGCATCTTGTGGGAGATGAAATGATTCAGTGTGCGGCCAGTATTTTAAAGGAATCCTGCCGCAAAGAGGATATTATTGCCCGCAGGGGGGGTGATGAGTTTATTGTTTTTTTACCTCAAACAACAGAAGATGAAGCAAGAATCATTAAAGAAAGAATTGAGGAAAAAAGCCGGGAAGTCTACATGGGGGAGATACCAGTTTCCATGTCTCTGGGGGTAGCAATGAGAGAAAGTACCGAAAAAAAATTGCCAACAGCTTTAAAAGAAGCTGAAGACCTCATGTATAAGGATAAGATTGCGAAAAGTCGTAATATCCGAAGTGCTCTACTGAAGGCCATGTTAACAACCCTGCAAGAAAAAAGCTTTGAAACAGATGAACATACCCGGATTATGCAGAACCTGGCCATGAAGGTTGGTGAGCAGTTGGAACTACCTGACTCCGAGAAGAGTCGCTTAAAACTTTTGATCTATCTTCACGATATAGGAAAAATAAAAATTTCTGAAGAAATACTGACCAAGAAAGGTCCCCTAACAACGGAAGAATGGGAAATAATGAAAAAACACCCGGAGACCGGGTACAGGATCGCACGTGCCACAGAAGATTTTGTTCACGTGGCTGAAGATATTTTAGCTCATCACGAAAACTGGGACGGCACAGGATACCCACAGGGGTTAAAGGGAAGGGAAATACCTTTACTGGCCCGTATTACGTCAATTGTCGATGCCTATGAGGCTATGACCAGTGGAAGAGCTTACAAAAAGCCATTAAGCTCTTATGAAGCTGCTGCCAAGATAAAAAGATCTGCCGGCACTAAGTTTGACCCGGATCTGGTGGATATCTTTTTATCAGTCTTAGAAATATAATAAATATCCGTTATGTTTAACCTGGATTCGGGAAGTAAACTTGCAACCAAAACATTTTAAGAAGTTAATTGGAAGAGGAATTTTTTTTGTTTAGCCCTTTTTATCACACTTTATAAAATATATTAAAAAGCCCCATATACAGTCCCTCCCAGCAATCATCCCTTCTCTAAGGAGAGGGATTTGTGTCCATAGTTTTTACCACGAAGATAAAGACCAGGGTTTTGATCACAGCTATTGAAGCCAGCAATATTTGTATGAGCCTGTTCTCAGCCAGTACAATTAAAACTATGACCAGTACCCACACCCAGCCCAAGATTAATATCTTGGCCTTAGGGTGTAAACCTCTTTTTTCTATTATGTTTTTCATATACTTCTGGTATAACCAGCTATTTATGAGTTTTGTATATAGTTTTTCTGAACCATTAATATAGCACCAGCTTCCGAGAAGAAAGAAGGGTGTGGTAGGTAATAGCCGGACTAGGAGCCCAACAAACCCGAGCAGAAAACATATTGTTCCAGCAAATACTAGAACAACTTTTTTGGCAATGCTAGCATTATCCCGGGAGACAGATTGCTTTTGGTTTTGATTCAAATGCATCAACTCCTGGGAACTCAAGGATAGAAAAGGATATTAAGCCTTTTTCTCCAGTGGGGTGGCTTCTACTCTTTCTTTTTGTCCCATGTTCGACAGTTTCTTTACCTTGTCCAGATCTAAATTTAAGGCTTTTGCTACGCCAGCACCATAGTCCTCATCAGCTTTCAAGAATAAAGCTGTTTGTCTCAGTTGAAGGTTTTTTTGTGCATTTCCTAGATGACCAGCGATGTTGCCCAGCAAATTTTCCCTGTCTGTCTCAGTCATTACCCTACGAAACAATTCTCCGGGCTGGACAAAATCCACATCTTCCAGGTCATATTCTCTTCTTTCTACCTTCCCCTCAACTGGCAGAGCCGGGGGTAGTTTTTGGGGATCTGGTTCCGGTCCTTCAAAAGAATTGGGATAGTAATTGGGGGCAGCATCCAGGGAAAGATTCATAGCCCCATCCCGCTGATAATGCAGGGGATTGGTAGCCTTAGGTGCATTGACCGGAATCATGTGGTGATTGGGGCCCAGGCGATGCCGGTGTGTGTCAGGATAGGCGAACATCCTGCCCTGCAGCATTTTGTCTGGGGAAGCCCAGATGCCGGGGACAAAATTGCCAGGAGAAAAAGCTGCCTGTTCAACCTGGGTGAAATAGTTTTCAGGGTTTTTGTCTAGAACCATCCGGCCTACTGGTATCAGGGGAAAATCTGACTGGAACCAGACCTTGGTAACATCAAAGGGATCGAATTTGTATTTTTGGGCTTCCTGGGGATTCATAACCTGAATATAGACTTTCCAGGCTGGATAATCACCTTGCTTAATACTATCAAAAAGATCTCTGGTGGCATGGTCAGGGTCTTTCTCTTTTAGTTTATCGGCTTCCTGACGCCGGAGATTTTCAATACCCTGTTCTGTTTTATAATGGAACTTTACCCAGTAGTACTCTTCTTTATTCTTGTACATCATGAAGGTGTGACTGCCGTAGCCGTTTAAGTTTCTGAATCCAGCTGGGGTTCCACGATCGGAAAAAAGGATGGTAACCTGATGAATGGATTCAGGGGTAAGTGATAGAAAGTCCCAGAACATGTCTGCACTTTTGGTGTTGGTTACCGGGTCCCGTTTTTGAGTGTGGATAAAATCAGGGAATTTGATGGCATCGCGAATAAAGAAGACAGGTGTATTGTTTCCTACCAGATCATAGTTCCCTTCATCAGTGTAGAATTTGACTGCAAAACCTCTAGGGTCTCTTTCCGAATCTGCTGAACCTTTCTCTCCTCCCACAGTGGAAAAACGGGCAAATAAATCTGTCCTTTTTCCAACCTCAGAAAGAAAAGAGGCACAGGTATAGTCAGTTACATCGTGGGTTACCTCAAAGTAGCCAAATGCTCCTGCCCCCTTGGCATGGACTACCCTTTCAG
>PUNT01000239.1 GCA_003551905.1 Halanaerobiales bacterium | reverse complement strand
GTAAACAGATAATGCCTTTGCATTTGCGTACCTATGTTTGTAAAGAATGTGGAACTACTAAAGATAGAGATTACAATGCAAGTCAAAATATAGAATCAAGAGCTTTGCAATTAGCATTGGCTTAAATAATTACCAGTACCGTCGGGCGGACGGGAATTAACGCTTGCGGAGATATGAGTAGCGGTTACGCACTCAGCCCAGGAATCCTTTGGGGCTTGCCCCAAGGAGCGTCAACCTTTAGATTCTTCTATTTCTTTGTCCAGGGCAAATCGCTTGATTATGGGAATGAACTCTTCTTTCTCCAGGGTTTTATCCCTCAGACGAAGGATCAGGTAAAAAAGCCCCATGAAAAATAATCCACCGCCAATGCCCCAGGCCTCACTACCTCCCAGGCTGAAACCGGCATAATAACCCAGGAGCAATGCCAGGAGAGGCAGTAAATAAAGGGTTAAAGAAGCACCTACCAGATTTTTGTCTTCTACCTTCACCATAACCCAGTCACCTTCTTCAGCTCCTATTGGGTTTTTCACCTCCTGAGTAACTTCATCCTGGCCCCGGCACTGACCACATTTCTCGCACAGAGAATGCCGCCGAAACTGTACCCGGGCCAGGTCATTTTCTTCTTCACCTACCACCAATCCCACTCTTTCCATTCTAGGTCACCTCCTCACCATGATAGTGGGGATTGATAGGAACCTGACGCAGCCGCAGTGAATTTAAGACAACATTCAGGGAGCTCAGAGCCATGGCAGCTGCTCCAATAATCGGGTGAATTAAACCCAGAAAAGCAGCCGGGATGGCTACCCCATTATAGAACCAGGCCCAGAAATAATTCTGCCTGATCTTATCAAAAGTAGCCCGGCCCAGCTTCACTGCCTGAATAACGCCTCCTAAATCTCCTCTGACCAGAGTAATATCAGCTGCTTCCATGGCCACGTGAGTCCCTGTACCTATGGCAATACCCACGTTAGCTTGTTTAAGAGCCGGCGCGTCGTTGATGCCATCTCCCACCATGATAACCGTGCCATATTCTTCCTGCAGTCTTTTTATCTCATCCACTTTCCCCGCTGGCAACACTCCAGCCAGGACTCTTTCTATCCCCAGCTGATCTGCTATAGCCTGGGCTGTCCGGGGATTGTCACCAGTTATGAGGGCGGTAGCCAGTTGCATTCTCCCTAGTTCAGCAATGAAGTCCCTTGCCTCCTCCTTTAAGACATCTGCAACAGCAATGACTCCGGCCATTTTCCCATCTACAGCTAAAAGCATGGTTGTTTTTCCTTCCTCTTCCAGTTTCATGAGAATTTCTTCCTCCTGACTGTAATCCATCTCCTTTTCTACCAGTAACCGCCGGTTGCCTACCAGAACCCGGCCATCCTGTACCCTTCCTTCTACTCCTCGCCCTGGTAAGGCATTGAAATCTTCCACATCTGCCAGCTGTAATTTCTCTTCCCGAGCCTTCTTAACGATGGCCTGCCCCAGGGGATGCTCCGAAGCCAGTTCCAGGCTGGCAGCATAATAAAGGACTTCTTCTTGAGAATAATCATTTCTGCTCACAATATCTGTAACCACCGGCTGCCCCCGGGTCAAAGTGCCGGTCTTATCCAGGGCCACAACCCTGACCTCTTTAATGGTCTGTGTGGCCTCACCCCGACGGATGAGGATGCCTTTCTCAGCACCCATGCCTGTACCTACCATAATGGCCGTAGGCGTTGCCAGGCCCAGGGCACAGGGACAGGAGATTACCAGAACAGCTATAGTTGCTAATATAGCCTGGGAAAAAACCGGCAGATCCGGATTGCTCCAGGGCAAATTGAAAAACCTGACAACATAGATGTGAAAATCCGGGAAAACGTTCCAGGAAATAAAGGCACTCAGAGAAAGCAATAAAACTACCGGCACAAAAAAGCCAGTTACCCGGTCAGCAAATTCCTGTATGGGAACCTTGGAGCTCTGGGCTTCTTCAACCATCTTTATGACCTGGGCTAAGAAGGTATCCTTGCCTACCCGGGTTGCCTTAATCTGTAGAAGCCCCTGGCCGTTGATGGTTGCCCCAATTACCTCCTGGCCTGGTCCCTTCTCCACCGGCAGGGATTCACCGGTGGCCATGGATTCATCTATAGCGCTGTGGCCGGATTGCACCACACCATCGGTAGGCACCTTTTCTCCGGGCCGCACAACCATTATATCACCTGGTTTTACCTCTTCAATAGGTACTTCCTGTTCCCCATCCGGGGTGAGTATGCGAGCTGTTCGAGCTTCCATCTCCAGAAGCCTCCTTATAGCCCCGGAGGTTCGCCCCCGGGCCCGGGCCTCCAGATGCCGCCCCACCAGATGAAAAGTCATTATGGAAGCAGCCATCTCCACAAAGGAAGCCATGGGCAGCCAGAAGGCCAGTATATTTAAAGAATAGGGAACTATAGAACCCAGAGATACCAGGGTATCCATATTGGGCCGAAGATTCTGCAGAGCCCGGATGGTAAACTTGTGAGTTTCCCAGCCGGCCAGAACAACCGGCGGAAAACCCAGTATAAAGATCAGTAAAAAATAATATGGTATGGCCATAATAAACATGTGAACCATCATGAGAATCATTATGGGTACCGCAAAGGATACGCTGAACCACATGCGTTTAGCTGATCTTGCCACCTGTTTTTCCTCAGGATCCTCTTCAGTATACTCTTTTTTTACCTCATATCCAGCCTTTCTCACTCCTTCTTCCAGATTCTCTCTGCTTAGAAGTTCTGGGGCATAAACTATATGGGCTTTTTGGCTGGCAAAGCTAACCCTGACAGATTTAACCCCCTCCATGCCTTTCAATTTCTCCTCAATAGCTCCTGCACAGGCAGCACAGGACATACCACCGATTTCCAGAACTATTCTTTCACTGCCACCGCCTATCCTGCCGGTGTAGCCCGTTCTCCTTATAACTTCTGCTAGCTCATCCGGTGTAATCCTGGCCGGGTCATATTCCAGGCTGGCTTTCTCCCCGATCAAATTCACCCGGGCCTCAACCACTCCCTGCTGCTCTTTTAAGGCTTTTTCCAGACTTTGAGCACAAACAGCACAGGACATACCTTCTATCTTGAATATGATCTTCTCAAGAACCATTCAATTCACTTCCCCTGCAGTATATCCCAGTTTTTCTACCGTTTCTTTCAAGAGCTGATCCGGGACTTCCCCGGTATATTGCACTGTCACCTGCTCCTCTTCCAGATTAACTTCTACTCCCTCAACATGAGGCAGTTGTTCCAGGGCTTTTTTTACCCGTAAAGCACAACCCTGACAGCTCATGCCCTTGACAGAGATATTTTTCTTCACAGCTCATCCCCCCATCTATAGTATTCGTTTTAAAGCTTCCATTAACTCATTCAATCTTTCTCTCTCCACTTCTCCTCCCTGATCCATGGCCTTACGCAGGCAGTGTCCAGTATGATCTTCAATTAAATGCAGGGCCACTTGATCTAATGCTCCTTTGACAGCACCGATCTGAATCAGTATGTCTATACAGTAACGGTCCTCTTCTATCATCTTACAGATCCCCCGGGTCTGACCACTGACTCGCTCCATACGCTGAAGAAGTTTTTTCTTAAAATCCTCCTGCCTCCTTCGCATCTCCATAGACACACCTCCATATACCCTACTGGGGTATTGTATGTTTTAATTATAACAGGAAAGATAAAGCACTGCAAGAAAAAATACCCCCTTTAGGGGTATTAATTTTATTAGCACTGAATCGTCTAATTGTTTTTGTTCATACCATGAGTGGAAATGTCTTTTCTAGTAGGTATGGCCGAAACCTATATTCCAGTTCCAATCAAGGGTGATAGGGTTTATAGCCGCATCCAGGCGAACCGGTATGCCCAGAGGCGTATATACAGCAGCTCCTCCACCCAGGTTTATAATTCCCCTGGCTTGAGTTCCCTCTTCCCATAGCCAGCCTCCATCAAGGAAAAAAACCGGTACTACCATATCCCAAAGATGCAAATGGTATTCACCAGTCCCCAGAACATAAGCCTGGGCAAGAGTCATATTGCTCTCTCCTCGCAGAGGCAGGGAGCTAAAGCTACCGGCCCCAAACTGGAAGTTTTCTGGTGTAGGGGCAGAAGCAAATCCCGCTCTGCCTACAACAATAAAATCACTGAAACTTCTGGATGCTGTCCCCCGGGCCCGCCAGAACATCCTATCTCCCAGAGGAAAGCCTAAATCCAAAGAAAGACTACCATTAAAAGAACCTCCATAGTCAAGACTGAGGCCGGGGTTAATAATATTCTGTTCCTGCCCGGCAAGTTTTAAGGAATGATAACCCAGGCTCAAGGATTGACGTAAATCCTCATTCCACCAGTAGGCATAGGCCAGATTTCCCCTGAAACCACTACTGGTATAGGCGGTGTTGGTAAAAGTCCGGTCACTCCGGTAATAGCTGCCCTGCAGGGAAATGGCTCCTGCCCCCAGGGGGGAAGAAAGCCCAGCACCATAACTGTAATTGGGACTCCAGTTAGCATTCAGGTAGAGATTCTGACCACTCCCCAGGGGATTGTAAAGATTGAGGGACAGCTGTCGAAAGAGCAAACCCAATGTGGTAGTGAATGCAAATTCAATGGGATCCTTATATACAAAGAAGGGATCGGCAACCCTGACTACCACCCGGCAGCCATGGCCTTCCAGGGGCTCAGCCAGAACCCGAAGTGGTTCATGGGCGAATATATCCAGCTCCCGGAGGCGCCTGATTGCCCAGGGGCCATAGCTTTCCTGCCATAGATCTCCTTTTGCAAAAGGCAGCTGCTGCCTTATAATCTCTTCATCAGTTCTGGTATTACCAGTAATAATTATTTCCTTTATCTCCTGGCCAGCAACTTTTTCTTCTGCCCCGGTATAACCAGGCAGGAGAAAAATTAACAAAACAGAAATGATAAGAATTTTCTTGATCATTTGGGCCGAATCCCTCCATCCTCACCAATAGTAAGGGGCTGTTCCAGCCCTGCCCGGGCCAGATCCCTGAAACCTCCAACTTCCTCTGGCATATCCGGCACAAAGACCTCCAGGGAAAGCTCATACAACCGGCGGGCTTCCTGGCGATCTCCTTTAAGATCCTTCCGCAGGCCATCCCAGAACAGTGCCCGGACCTCATTAAAAGGTTCAGCAAACTCTTCCCTGTCCAGAAGTCTATTAAAATATTCTTCTGCTTCCTCATACTGGCCCAGGCGTATAGAGGACCTGCCAGCAATTAGAAGAGGCGATTCTGCTTTTGGGTATTCTGCTAAAACTTTCTCAACCAGGGCCAGGGCTTCTTTGTTTTCCCCGCGCTGATAATGCATTTTGGCATCACGTACTTTAAACCAGTATTTCTCATAACCCTCCCGAGGAGTTGGCGGCAGTGTTCCCAGGAGAGGTTGGGGTTTGCCGGTTTCCCAGATTTTTTTAGCATCCAGTCCCACAAACAGGGCATCAGCAGGATAGGGAGACCAGCCATTATCTTCCACTACTCCCAGCCAAATCTCTCCCCGACCAGGAGCAAAAACCATGCTGGCCAGACAGACCTCAGTATTTATTCCACCAACAAAGCCTGCCCGGGCCAGGCTGCCTTCTGCATATTTATCCCTCATTATGTCCCGGCTGACAGGAACATCTATTAACCCATGAAACTCTTCAGCCAGTTCCTGAAAGCGCTGATCCCTCATGGCTGAAGCCAGCCATCCCGGAGCCTGAAACTCTTGCATATGAGGATGCCGGAATTGATTGCTGGAAAAAATAAAATTATCTGCCTCCCGGACCTGCAGGCGGTTGGCAGAAGCTTCAACGATTACTGCCTTGCCGAGAGCAGCATCGGCAACCATGAGGTTGAGACCGATGGTCCTTGGGGTCTCAGTTATTATTTTTAGAACTTCTTCCAGGCTCCCCCCGTACTGCAAAGCCTTTCGCAACATGAGCATGTACGGGAGACCATCCAGAGTCATCTCCTGTGCTTTGACCACTGAATAATTGGAGGCTATGACTATGCCCTGGTCATTCATACCGCTCATGATACCTATCATGGAGGGATAGTTATGGACCACAAAGGGATATCCCTCCTGGGGATTATAAAAACCTACAAACTGATAATGGGCCAAATCAATCATGGCGCCATGATCCAGATTCCTGCCCACATACATATCCCCATCAATGCTGGCATCTCCCCAGGCAGCAAAGCTAGAGCAACCAGGGGCAGCTAACTGCAGGTCCTGGGAAGCATTGCCCATGTACACTTCGTATATGTTCCGGTCGGTACCGCCGGAAGCTCCCAGAACAAAGCCCCGCATCTCATCCAGGTATTCCTGAGGGGTATGGCGTAAAAAAGCCGGATAGAATTGCAGGCGGGCATAAAGGTTTTTAAAAAACCACCCTAATCTTTCCCCGAAACCCTCAGCCTGATGAGCAGGGTCCATGGCCCGGAAAGTGTCTCGAAGCTCTTCTGCATCATCCGTGGCCAGAAGGCCATGCTGTATACCCATCTCTTCAGGGGTACCGGTAAAATATGTTACTCTCAGTCCTTCATACTCCAGCATCCACCCATCTCCAGCCCATAAAACCCCGTCTCGCTCCTCCAGCTCAGGGATTTCAGGACCAGCCAGGAAACTGCTACTCATGATTAAAAGCAAAGAAATTATAAGCAAAAAACATAAGGAAAATTTACCCACCCCACCACCTCATTTCTTAATTTTAATATAATGAAAGATTCGCCTTCAACTGCTATATTCCTTTTTGTTGAAAAAAAAACTGATAAATATTTCCTAATACCTATCCTATAAAATCCCTTACTGTTGGGACTTCAATTATCCATCATGAGTAAGAAACACTTTTTTCACCCGTTATCCTTGTGTTTCTCCCTTGTATTTGTTATAATTAATTCAATCCAGGGAAAAAATAATATTTTACTCCGAGTCCTGTAACCTTAACCTCTAAGGCTGGTTCAGGACCGATAGGGTTCAGCTGGAAACGGCTGAGCCTCCCGGTGCGGAAAGGAGTCATTTTTTCATTGTACCTCCTTCCGGGGGTCTTTGTTTTTTCTCAACAGTTTAAGGAGGTTTCATTATGAAGAAATTATTGTTGGTCCTGATTCTCTTTTCCCTGATTTTAACTGGTTGCAATAACGAAGAGAACAATGCTCTTGAGGAAGGAGAAGAGGATTGGACTTTTGAACTGATTCTTCCCTCACAGGAGAAGATTGAATTAACAGCAGAATGGTTTTTAGAACAGGAACCGGTAGAAAGAGAAGTTACACCCGGTGAGGATGACCATCGCGTTTACAGCGGTATCCTTTTGAGCACCTTGCTGGCAGATTACGACTTGAAACAAGAAGAGCTGGAAAGCATCCGTTGTGTGGCCGGTGATGGCTATGTGGTTAACATACCTGATTACATCTTTCAGGATCGAGAGGTTCTTCTGGCCTTATACAAAAGCGGTGAACGCCTTAGTAGCAGAGAATATCCGGTACGGGTTGTCATACCAGAAGAAGAATTGATGTACTGGGTGCAAAACTGTGTCCGGATGGAACTGGAAATTAAGACCCAACCACCGGACAGGTTTCTTCAGTATATATCATGGAAGCCCTCCTGAGAAAAATCAATCCACCTGGCCAAAAAGTTATGATACAGGATTTGGTTGCCCACTTAGGATTGGATGAGGCAACTCTCCACTTTACTGCTGCAGATGGCCTGGAAAAAGCTGAACGCCTTTCTGATATAGAGAATACCTATATCAGTCTGGAAGGGGCAGATGCTCCCTATTTGGGAGGCGAAGATCTCCATGCTGGTCGTAAGGTTAAAGAACTGAGCCATATCCAAATTGGTAGCAACATGCTCATAGTCTGGAGTGCCTGGCAAGATATGGACTTTGCCACCCGGGGGGTTGAAGATGAAACTGGCATGGCCCTGGACGAGCTATTGCTGGCAGCCGGCTTATCCCTGGAGGGAAGCCTGGACTTAGTTGCTGCTGATGGTTTCTCAAGGGAAATAGAAGGTCTGGATACAGAACAAGGCATTCTCCGCCAGCAGGATGATGGCCATTTCCGGGTTCACTTTGAACACCTATCCCGGATGTTTCATATCCAGGAGATCGTGAAGATAGAGTTTTTTGATTGAGAGGTGTTAATCCG
>PUNT01000033.1 GCA_003551905.1 Halanaerobiales bacterium | reverse complement strand
TCGCCGGGAGGAATTAACTCTCAGTGATATTGAAAGAGATATTAAAAATACTGAAAAGGACCTGAAAACGAAGGAATCAAGGAAAACCAAACTGCAGCAGGAAGAAATGGAAGTTGGATTTGAGATAAAATCACTGGAAAAAGATACAGAAACTTTAAAAAGCAATATAGCCATAGCAGAAGAAAACCTGAAACAGGTTGATAAGCGTTATGAAGAACTGCAGGAAGCTTTAACAAAACATACAGAAAATATGGAAAGTATTCAGCTAAGATTGGAAGATGTCCAGTCAAAATACCAGGAAAACAGACACAGTTTGCAGGATATTGAAAATAATATTGAGAAACAGCATAAAGAACAGGGCACAAGTCAGGGGCAACTATTTGAGCTAAGAATAGAGCTGGCTGGCAAAAAGCAAAAGATGGACCTGATAAAAGAACAGCAGGAAAAAATAACCCAGGAAATAGAGGAAAAAAATAGGGAATATCAAGAAAAAGAAGGCCAATTGGGAGAATTGCTGGACCATCTGGATAGCCTGGAGAATAATATCAGCAAGATGGAACAGGAGAAAGCTGAGCAGGAAAAATTAACAGAAGAAAGCAAAAAGGAAGCTGAACTCATAGAAGAAAGAAAAGAAAAACTGGCACACGAACTAAAAATTCTTAGTGATAACGTTAAAAAATTACAAAAGCTGGTAGAAACACAAGAGAGAGAATTAAACAATATCAGGATAGAAGAGACCAAAATTTTAGGTGAGATTGATAATATAAAAGATAGGCTGGAGAGAGAGTTTGACCTTTCACCAGAAAAAGCCCATAAACACAGGGATGAAAAGCTTGATCTGAGTAATGCTCAGGAAAGGATTAAAGAATTGAAAGATGAAATTAGAGCATTGGGGCCGGTTAATATTGCTGCCATCGAAGAATATGAAGAACTAGAAAAACGCCTTATTTTTATGAAGGATCAACACAAGGATCTCCGAGAAGCCCAGGATACTTTGAATAGAATAATCGACAGTATCAACACAACCATGGCCAGCAAGTTCCTACAAACCTTCAAAAAGGTTGCAAAGGAGTTTGAAATAATTTTTAGGAAACTCTTTCAGGGAGGCACCGCCGAACTATATCTTTCCAATGAAGATAATCTCCTTGAGACTGGTGTTGAGGTGGTGGCTCAGCCTCCAGGTAAAAAACTGCAGAAACTGTCACTCATGTCAGGAGGAGAAAAAGCTCTGGCAGCCATTGCCCTCTTGTTTGCTTTGATGAAAGTAAAACCCTGCCCGTTCTATGTTCTGGATGAAATCGATGCTCCCCTGGATGACGCCAATGTGGATCGTTTTGTCTCCTTTCTCCGTGATTTCTCAAAGCTGTCACAGTTTATAATTATCACGCATCGCAAAAGGACCATAGCTGAAGCAGATACTATCTATGGAATAACTATGGAAGAAGCCGGTGTCTCAAAAATAATATCCTACAAATTAAAAGGAAAAGCCAGTTAGGAGTTGTTGTTATGGGAATCTGGAAACGAATAAAAAGGGGAGGTCTATGGGAAAGAATTGCTTCTCTTCTCATATCTGATACAGATAAAGATATATATGAGGAATTGGAAGAAACGCTGATCCAGGCAGATGTTGGCGTCAGCGCCACACTGGATATAATTGATGAACTGAAAAATCAGCAATCAGAAAAAAATCTTAAAGGTACGGATCTACTTACAGCATTCAGAGAAATACTGCTGGGCATTCTTCCAGTGGCTACAATTCACTTTAAGGATAATGCTCTTAACATACTGCTAATAGTTGGAGTAAATGGATCTGGTAAAACTACCACTGCGGCAAAACTCGGTTTTTATTTCAAGCAACAAAATTATTCTCCATTACTGGTAGCTGCTGATACTTATCGTGCAGCCGGCATCGAACAGCTTTCTCTCTGGGCACAAAAACTCCAGCTCCCAGTAATAGCTCCTGAAGCCGGAGCTGACCCTGGTGCTGTGGCATTTGATGGAAGGGAAGCTGCTCTGGCTAGAGAAAACAACATCCTTATTGTTGATACAGCCGGCAGGCTGCACACGCAAAAAAACCTCATGGAAGAATTGAGGAAAGTAAAAAAAGTTTTATCCAAAGATGAGCACAATTTGCATACAATTCTGGTTCTGGATGCAATTAGCGGTCAAAACGGCCTGGAACAGGGAAGGATATTTCATAAGTACCTGAATGTGGATGGCTTGATAATGACTAAACTGGACGGAACAGCCAGGGGTGGTATACTTTTTGCCATTGCCCGGGAATTGAAAATTCCAGTTTTCATGGCTGGACTGGGGGAAAAGCCGGAAGATCTTAAACCATTTAATTCCCAGCTTTTTGTTGACAGTCTGCTGGAATTCTCAGAAAAAACAACTTAGATCACAAATAAAAACATTGACAAGGTCTTTAGACTACGGTATACTTTCACCTGTAAAGCAAAAATCCTTAACAAGCAGGTGATATTTTGCTGGAAAGGACTGTACGCATCGGACAGCTTTTTGATTTCTATGGGTATCTCTTGACTGAAAAACAGAGAGAAATGGTAACCCTATATCATTTTGATAATCTTTCTCTGGGCGAGATTGGTGAAAAATTCAATATAACCCGGCAGGCTGTTTACGATCACCTGCAAACAGCTGAAAAAACTTTGCAAGAATATGAAGAAATCTTGGGTTTAATCAGAAAGGAAGAATTGCAAAGGGAAGTTTTAAGAGAAATTCGCAGAAAGCTTCAGGATTGTTCTTCTTCAGCAGCAAGAGATTCCCTGGAACTGCTGGAAAAGCTTGAAAAAGTTCACGAGGGGAATGATTCAATTGATCTTCAACAAACTCTCTGAGAAACTACAGGCCGCTTTCCAAAAATTAAAATCAAAAGGAAAACTGACAGAAAAAGATGTAAAAATGGTTCTCAAGGAAGTAAAAATTGCCCTTCTGGAAGCAGATGTCAATTTTAAAGTAGTCAAAGAATTTGTGAGCAAAATTGAGGAAAAGGCAACTGGTGAGGAAATATTAAAAAGCCTTACCCCCGGACAGCAAGTGATAAAAATTGTCCATGAGGAATTAACCCATCTCATGGGTAAAGAAAAATCTGAACTGATTCAAGGACGAGAGTTTACAACTATTATGCTGGTGGGACTGCAGGGATCCGGAAAAACTACCACAACTGCTAAGCTAGCGCATCACCTTAAAGGAAGCGGTCATCACCCCTTTATGGTTGCAGCAGACATTTATCGACCTGCAGCCATAGATCAATTAAAAAAACTGGGGGAAAAAATTGATGTTCCTGTCTTTTCCCTGGGCACTAACACTTCACCACTGAACATTTGCCGGGCTGGGCAAAAAGCTGCTGTCAAAGAAGGCAAGAATTTATTGCTTCTTGACACTGCCGGCCGCCTGCACATTGATGCAGAGATGATGGCAGAGTTACTGGAAATTAAAGAAGTTTTGCAGCCGGATGAAGTTTTGCTCATAGCAGATGCCATGACTGGTCAGGACGCAGTAAATTTAGCACAAAAATTTAATGATGATCTGGGAATAACCGGGGTAATTCTGACCAAACTGGAGGGTGATGCCCGGGGAGGTGCTGCTCTATCTATTAGGGCTGTAACCGGTGCGCCTATCAAGTTTGTAGGAGTGGGGGAAAAAGTTAATGAGCTCGAACCGTTTCATCCTGAACGATTAGCTTCTAGAATCCTTGGCATGGGCGATGTAATGACTTTGATAGAAAAAGCAGAATCCAGTTATGATAAAGAGCAAGCCCTGGCTCTGGAGAAAAAAATCCGCGAAGATTCTTTCTCACTGGAGGATTTTCTGGAACAACTCAAACAGGTACGCTCCATGGGATCCTTTGAAGAACTAATAAGCATGGTGCCGGGCATGAATAAAAAGGCGCTGGGAAATATAAAAGTCGATGAAAAACAACTGGACCGGATAGAAGCAATAATCAATTCCATGACCAAAGAGGAGCGAATTAACCCCGACATTATAGATGGAAGCAGGAGGCAACGGGTTGCCAGGGGCAGTGGAACATCACCACAGGAAGTTAACCGTCTCATGAAACAATACCGGGAAACCAGAAAACTGTTCAAAAGTTTCCGAAAAGGGAAAATGCCTTTTTTCCCCGGAAATATACCTGTTAGATAAAGAAATGGAGGTGGAAATGTGTCAGTAAAGATCAGGTTAAAGAGGATGGGTTCTAAGCGTAATGCTTTCTACCGGTTTGTCGTTGCCGACTCCCGTACACCCAGAGATGGCAGGCATATCGACGAACTAGGATATTATAACCCCACCAGGCCCTCAGAGGAAATAAAGATACATGAAGAAAAAGCTCTGGAATGGCTGGGAAAAGGCGCACAGCCCTCTGATACAGTCCGGACCCTGTTTAAAAAAGCCGGGATCATGGAAAAATTCCGGGCCAGGAGGTAACCGAAAGGAGGTACTTTCTTGCAGGAACTCTTGGAATATATAGTAAAGGCCCTTGCTGATAACAAGGAAAAGGTAAATATACATCTGGAAGAAGACGAAAAAAACATCAGAATTAAGATCAATGTGGCAGAAGAGGATATGGGAAAAATAATAGGCAAGCAGGGCAGGATCGCTAAGGCTATAAGAACAATTGCCAGGGCTGCCGCGTCCAATTCAGGCAAGCGCAGTTTTGTGGAGATAGAAGAGTAATAATTTAGGAGGGGGTTTCATGGAAAGTATCCATATGAAGAGTAAGGTCAATGTCAAAGCAATCTTGACCAGGGGTTTAAAAGAAAAGATGCAGCAAGAACTAAAAGACCTCCTCAAAGAAATCGATATGGAACTGGAACAGATAGATTTTAAGAGTAAAAGATTGATGGAAAATATCGATAAGACCAACCCACAGCAGCGCTTGGAGTTGAAACAGGAAATGGATCAGAAAAAGGGAGCAGCTTATTCAAAAAGAGAAAGAATAGAAAATAGATTAAAGAAACTTGAAAAACTTGAATATGGAGATGAAGTTCATCAAAAAACCCTTAATGGTCTTGCAACAATCAGTGTAGGCGATGATCTGGAAGAAAAAATGATCAGAGAAATCGTTGTCAAGGACGGAAAAGTTGTGGAAATAAGGTAGGGTAGGAAATGGACTATGTAGCAGTAGGCTATGTCATCAAACCTCAGGGCAAAAAAGGAGAAGTACGGGTTCTTCCTTTAACAGATGATCCGGAAAGATTTTCCAGGCTAAATAGAGTATTCTGCAAAGTGAATGGTTTTCATGTCCTGGAGATTCAAAGTTACCGGTTAATTAAAGATGTGGTCATCTTGAAATTTAAAGGTTTTGATAGTATTGAGCATGCTGAAAAACTCAAAAAGCTGTACCTTGAAATACCAGTAAATGAACGGGTGAAGTTACCAGCAGACCATTATTTCATAAGTGAACTACTGGGCATGGAAGTAAAAACAAAAAAAGGAAGGCCTCTAGGCAAGATTAAAGAAATACTTTCCCTGCCTGGCAATGATGTCTATGTAGTAGATGACGGCCAAAGAGAACACCTCATCCCCGCATTGAAAAAAGTTGTCATGGATGTAGATGAAACCAAAAAGATTATGACAATCGACCCATTGCCCGGCCTCCTGGAGGAACAATAAGATGCGTATTGATGTGCTGACAATTTTTCCCCAGATGTTTTCCGGTCCTTTGCACTGTAGCATTCTCAAGAGAGCACAGGAACAAGGACTGGTGGAAATAAATGTACACGACCTGCGTGATTATGCTCAGGACAAACACCGAATGGTTGATGATTATCCATATGGTGGAGGTCCTGGCATGGTCATGAAAATTGAGCCCATATGGCATGCTGTAGAATCTCTCAAAAAAGAAATAGAAAAAACACCAAATATTTTACTCCTTACCCCACATGGGAAAACATTCAATCAAGAGCTAGCCTGGGAAATAGCTCAGGAGCAAAACATTATACTCATCTGTGGCCGCTATGAAGGAATCGATCAAAGGGTAAGTGAAAATATTGCCAGTCAGCACATTTCAATTGGTGATTTTGTCCTTACTGGCGGCGAACTGCCTGCCCTGGTGGTTATAGATGCAGTTGTTAGGCTTGTTCCCGGAGTACTGGGTGATGAAGACTCTGCAGCAGGAGACTCTTTTTATCAGGGGATCCTTGACCATCCTCATTATACCCGACCACTAAATTTTAAGGGGATGGAGGTTCCATCAGTACTTTTAAGTGGCAATCATCAGAAAATCAATGAATGGCGAAGGAAAGAAAGCTTGCGGCAAACACTTTTATTCAGGCCTGACTTATTGAAAAAGGCTTTTCTAGCAGAACAGGACAAAAAACTGTTAAAAGATATTATCAGGGAAGAAGGGCTAGATGAAAGGAGGAAATCTGGTGAATATAATAAACAGGATTGAAAACAAGCAGAAGAAAGAAGACCTTACCTCCTTTGCTCCCGGCGATAAAGTTCGGGTTCATGTGAAGGTTGTTGAAGGCGGTAAAGAGAGAGTTCAGCTCTTTGAAGGAATTGTTATCCGCCGTCAAGGTGGAGGTATACGGGAAACCTTTACTGTTCGAAAAATTTCACACGGTATCGGTGTGGAAAGAACTTTTCCGGTCAATTCTCCCAATATAAAGAAAATAGAAGTGGTCAGAAGGGGAGATGTTAACCGGGCAAAACTATATTATCTGCGTAAGAAGATTGGAAAAGCAGCCAGGGTAAAAGAAAAGAGGACCTAAAAAAGAGGGGCTATGTCCCTCTTCCTCTTTCCGGGAGGTTATCATGGAAAACTGGTTTCCTGGTTTGATGGTAAAAACTAAAAGGCAAATTAAAGAAGATATCAAGTTGATAGATCTCCTCTTAATACTGAGGGATGCCAGAGTTCCTGGTGCCAGTAATCCCCCATTCATGAAAGATCTATTACCAGTTGAAAAAACTTTAACTATCCTATCCCGGTCAGATCTGGCTGCCCCAGATCTGACTGAGAAATGGCTTACAACATTAAATTCCAAAAACATGAAGGCCTTTGCCCTTGATATACCAGAAGGGAAAGGTTTACAACCTCTGGTACAGGATATCAAAAAAAAAGCAAGAGCTATGCATAAAGATCGACAGGAAAGGGGAAAAGGAACAAGGGATTTTCGGATCATGGTAGCAGGTATACCCAATGTGGGAAAATCCACGCTTCTCAATGCTTTAAGCCGCAAGAGGGGGGTAAAAACCGGCAATCAACCGGGTACCACCCGGGGAAAACAATGGGTGCACACTCAACATGGATTCTCTTATCTGGATACACCGGGAATTCTTTTGCCCTCTCATGATCGAGAAAAGGGGCTTCTCTTGAGTGCAGCAGGGATTATCCAGGAGGGAATATTCGATAAAGTGGAAGTGGCATGGGAGATTCTCAGTAGAATTAGTATTATGGCACCGGAAAGAATTGAGAAACGATTAAAAATTAAGGTTGCGGGAAAAGAGCCCCTGGAGATTTTGAGTAGCTTGGGGGAATCTAGAGGTTGTTATGCCCAGGGAGGAGAAATAAATATGGATTCTGCTGCTACAATATTGATCAAGGAATTTCGAGCTGGCAAAATAGGCCAGTTCACCCTGGAAACCCCCGAGGAGGATGATTGCCTTGCTCAATAAATACAGGGTAGCCGGCCTGTCAGAAATTGTTAAAAACAGAAAAATATATTCACCAACACTGGCCCAGCTTTTACGGGATGATAAAAGGATTGCAGCCAAAAATCTGGGTAAACACCTGGACAAAATTAACAGCAGGATGGAAACAAGAGTATCTTTGTTTCGTGAAATGAAAGACTTTGATGATAGGCATCGATACAGGTGGGGGGGAAAGCTGGCCGGCGTGGATGAAGCCGGCAGAGGGCCAGCTGCTGGCCCTGTTGTAGCTGCTAGTGTTCTATTTTCACCTGTCACATACATATTTGGACTGGATGATTCAAAAAAAATATCTCCCAATACCCGAAAAAAATTGTTCTGCTTGATTCACAGATACGCAGAATCAGTGAGTGTGGCAATCATTGCCCAGGAGGAAATTGACAAAATTAATATTCTTCAGGCTACCCTTAAAGCTATGGCCAGGTCTATGAGCAAACTACATACAGAAGTTGACGCTTTTCTTATTGATGGCACCATGC
>PUNT01000047.1 GCA_003551905.1 Halanaerobiales bacterium | reverse complement strand
ATTTCGGTAACCAGGGGGAATAATGACTTCAACCTGCCTGCCTCCCCGGGTGAAAAGAAATCGACTGGCCATCTGTGGCCGAGCCATAACAATAATGGAACAGGCTTCAGGAAACTCATGAGGAGGGAAAGGCCCATCCATATACCGGATTTCTAACATTCCCTCCCGGTGCAACCCGGATATTCTCTCCTGCAGGAGAGGAAGATCACTTAGGGATAAAAATCGGTGTTTCATTTTTCTTTCAGTAATAGCCTTCTCCAGCACACCTGCAACATTCTCATTCATGGTTTTATTTCCCTCCCCTACATCTTCATAATATCCTTACAATCATCATTTCTACCAGAAAGATCACAAATCCTGCATTACTGAGTGAGCAATGGTCTTCATGTCAAGGTTCTGCATTAATTGCCCATACTTTGCACAAATTAAGGAGGGGGTGATAGAAAATATGAGAGATATTTGCGATCTGAAGAACAGGATTGCTCTGGTTACCGGCGCTTCCAGTGGCCTGGGAGTGCAATTTGCCAGGGCACTGGCTCATTATGATTGCTCCCTGGCCCTGGTGGCCCGACGAGAGGAAAAGCTCAAGCAGGTGCAAAAGAGTATTGAAGAACTGGGTGTACCCTGTCACTACTATATTGCAGACGTGCAGGACCCGGAACAGGTCAAAGAAACAGTAAAACGAACACTGGATGATTTTGGCCGCCTGGATATACTGGTAAATAATGCCGGAACTGCAACAGTTGAACCTACAGAAGATCATGCCCTGGATTCCTGGGAAAAGGTCCTGGCTACCAATATAACCGGAGTATTCCTGTTCACCAAGTATGTGGGACAGGTCATGATCAAGCAAAAATATGGAAGGATAATAAATATTTCTTCCATGTATGGTGCAGTAGGTAACCGGTTCATCCCCGCTTCCAGCTATCATGCCTCCAAAGGAGCGGTGAATATTTTCACCAGGGCAGTAGCAGCAGAGTGGGCTAAATATAATATTACCGTAAACACCATTGGTCCGGGGTTTTTTGCCAGCGAGATGACTGAAGGGATACTGGACAACCCAGATTTTAATGAATTTGTGGAGCATCAATGTCCCATGGAACGTATTGGCAGAGAAGGTGAGCTTGATGGAGCTCTCCTTTTATTCGCATCAGATGCGTCCAGCTATATCACCGGCCAGGTGCTGTATGTGGATGGGGGCTGGACATCAGTATGAAAAATAAGAAGCCCGGGGAGAAAAAATGTTTCTCCCCGGGCTTAAGATTATATTTCCCTAGCTCCAGCGAAAAAGACTTAAGTTCAGTAAGAAGTCAAACTGATATTCTCTAACCTCTCCTCCAATCTCTACTGGCACTATAAGGGAAATCATCTCCCCCTGAAAATTACGGACAAAAGAAAGATCAGCAGTTTCTGTGGGAACAATCTGAAAAACATGCCAGTCTTCTGATCTGGCACGGAAATAGATATTCTCCCGGGGTATAATTTTATCTTCTATTACTTCATCAGGTGCCAGTTCCTGAGGAAAAGACTCTAAGAACCCATCAATATCCTCATCACCTACAGCAACTACCCTCATATCAATTCCTTGTGGATCCACAAAAATTGCCTCATCCCAAAGTACAGTTATTTTCTTATCCCCTACATTTTCCAGCCGAAATTCAATGCTCTCGGTGACATAACGGTAAAAGGAGATTTTTAGATTATCATCAGAATAAGAAAGGCCATCTGTGGGGGATGGGCTAACCAGCTCTATACTGGCTGAATACATGCCAGCACAACCAACAAGAAGCAAAAACCCCATAAACAATAAAAGCAGAACAATTCTTCTTGTCACTTAAAAACCAGCTCCTTCTTGAATAGTGTTTTCGCTTCTTACCAACCACCACCATACTCTATTCCATTTACAAACCCATTATCTCTGGCAGAAGGTATGCTTTCCCGTCTCAGTCCCATGGTTCCTCTCCCTCCAGGAAATCTATTTCAAACACAATCTCATCAATATCCACATCATGAGAAAGGGAAAAATCTCCCATTATTTCTCGCTTCTGCCCATCTGCAAGATCCATTACAAACAGCTTACCCCCACCTAACTCAACACCATCTTCATCATAGATCTTAATACTGAAAGAAACAAAAGAATAATCCTTGCCTGTTTCATTGAGGACAGTCCCTGAAACAAAACCACCTCCGGGAAAAACCTGCACATCAATATCCTCGCTTATAAACCCGGGCTCAATGAAACCATCAAAGGGCTGCACATCTTTTTTAACCACTTCTCCAGTATCTTCCAGCCACCCGGATAAATCAAATTTTTCTGTCGGCTCCCGGAAATATACTGTAAAGTTCAGTATCTTTCCCAGCTCCGGATGATTTAACGTACCTCCACCCGGGCTTCCAGTCTCATGGACTACGACTTCACCCTCTTCCAGGGCTATAATCTGCATTATGGCATAAATATCCCTATTGTTGTCAGCCACGAAAGCCAGCCCCGACCCCGGGGGAGCCAGCAATACAATGCTGCCATCTTCAGCAATGGGAGGGTCCAGTTCCTCATAATGAGCAAGTCCTGGATTTATTTTCTTCAGCTCGTAGAAATTCAGGGGCACCGCTTCACCCAGCTCAATATCACCGCTGCACTTTTTTATATGCTTTCTCTCAAGCTCTCCTACCGGCTTCCGGAGGTAAATCTGTTGTGAATACATATCCCCTTCAAAAAACCCAAGATGGGCCTTTTCTCCTTCCTCCTGATCAAACCAGGGATACCATTCATCCCGGGTATAGCTACCCTGCACCATTACTATTTCTTCCGTATCCGTTTCATACATAATATCAATTACCTTGTACACTTCTATACCCGAATATAGTTCATCCTCACCAACCTGGAAATAAGAAGTGGGAAGCATATCCGGGTTGAATTCCAGCAACTCATCCACAGTTATTTTTGCTGCGTATAACTCACCACTCAAAAAAACCAGCATTAAAACTGTTATGAGAAACAATTGCAAGAAAGCTCTCCCTGTATTGGGTCTGTGAAAAAAGATAATAAAACCTCCCTATAGGATTATATAAGTACTTCTTCCTGCTATCCCCAGTCTTCCCCCAAATTGCAGTTTCTCCCTCCCTCCCCATTCATCCCTTCTCAATTTTGCCCACGAGCTCAGCAATTTCCAGATCAAATCAGTGACCACCGACAAATTCAATTTCATAGATAAGGTTATCCAGGTCAATCTCTGGAGGCAGTGGGAATCCTCCTACAATATCACCTTCCTGGCCATCTGCAATATTAAGTACTGTAAAATCCTTGGTCGCCAGCAATACACCATCCTCACCGTAAAATTTTATTTTGAAGCCGGCCATCATATAGTTCTGCCCGGTTTCATTAAGCATGGTTCCCTCAACAGTAACCACTCCGTGCCTGGAGCTGAAATTAATTTCCTGCAGGACAAAGCCAGGCTCAATAAAACCATGGAATTCTATATCTTCTTTCACCACCACATCTTCAGAAGGCTCTCCCAGCCATTTTTCCAGACTGAATTTACCTCCCGGATCTCGTAAAAACACAGGATAAATATAAACCTCTCCCACCTGGGGATGATACAGGGTACCTTCACCATCTTCCCAGGGCATCATGTATATCAGGGCGTATATATCACCATTGGCCTCAGCCACTAACCCTATTCCCGGCCCCCGGGGGGCGAGAAAAACAAAACTGCCATCTTCAGTAACCGGCGGGTCCAGTTCCTCATAATGAGCAAGACCTGGATTTACTTCCTTCAGCTCATGGAAGTTGAGTGGTACCGCTTCCCCCAGTTCAATATCAACACTGTACTGTCTCAAGTGCCTTCTTTCAAACTCCACTTCCGGCCTCTTCAGATAGATCTGCTGGGAATACATATGCCCTTCAACAATTATGTGGGCAGGTCTCCCTTCCTCCTGATCAAACCAGGGATGCCATTCATCCCGGGGGAAATTACCCTGCACCATAACAATTTCTTCCCTCTCAACCTCAACCATGAAAGCCATCCCTTTGAATAAGCCTTTTGTTCCCGGAGGCCCAGGCCTGATGAAAAGAGCAAACGTATCCTGATAAGCACCAGGCAGATCTTCCGATTTTACAAAAAACTCCATACCCTGATAGGCTTCCGGCTCCCGGAGATTGAAATATTCCCCATCAGAAATATCCGGGTTGAGCTCCAGCAACTCATCCACAGTCATCATAGCTGCGTATAACTTGCCACTCACCAGAATCAGCAATAAAAGAGTTACCAGAAACAAGTGCCAAACAGTTCTCCCTGTGTTCTTTCTGGTAATAGACACAATATAACCTCCCCATTGATATTTGAGCATTACTTCTCCCTGTTATCTGACCTCTCTGTAATTCCTGCCCATAACTTCCCTCCACATCCTTCCTGTTATCTGATCTAATCATATCACAGTTAATACCAGGTAAGGTAATTCCATATAGTTCGCTGACTGCCCACAATAACTGGATATATAGGGTTGCATAAATCGAAAATACCATAACCAGGCTAATCTCTCTGGTGTGTCAGATATCCAAGGTACCCAGAACTCCTTATAAACAAACATGCAGGGCAGGTACTGCCTGAAGTTATGCCTGTAGAGAACGCATAAAACCTGTTTTGTAGGCTATGTTCATGGAAGCAGGAAGCCATCCACTTCTATGAGTGGTGGTCGTTCACCCTTCAATCCTATCAATCTCTTCCCCCTCCCAGTAAATTATGATCACTGCATGCAGAAAGGTACTTACATTTTCAATGATAGCATCATAAAAATCTCCTTGTTTATCAATAGGGTCTCCATCATGGGTTGCATCGTGAATTTCCAGAGTTGTACCTTCAAGAACACTAAAATTGTAAATCTCAATAAATGTTATATCCGAAAAATCAGCCTCTTCAGCATGGATTTCAAATAATTGAACCTCTTCAAATTTACAGCTGAAGATATCTACATCAACATCATCAGCATCTCCAGCCAGGATTAGAAGGTCATTACCTCCCAGATCAAAATCGGAATTATCTATTTCCAATTTTAACTCAACACCACCTGCATCAGCCTCAATTCTTAAGTTGTCCTCTTTTAAATCAAATGTGGAGTTAACAATGGTAATTGAGCTTACATCATCTGTACCATCAGTTCTGTATCGAAAACATCCGTCCTTGAGTTCAAAAACACAGCCTGTAATCTCTATTGCAATATTACCGTAATTCCCACTGGCATCAATATGAAAATCTCCATCTTCAAGAGCAAAATCGGTGGAAATGATTTCTATTGCTAGCTCCTGATGGGCTTTATCACCATAAACAATAAATCTACCGCCCAGTTCAAATTGAGAGCTGGAAACGGTCATCTCAAGCTCAGTCTCATTCCCAGCAGGATCAATAACTGATTCACCATTGAGATAGAATTCTGAATTACTGATGTCAATAAAGATCTCTGAATTGTCCCCTTCATAACAATCAACATAAAAACTCTCTGCTGTAAAACTGGAACCATTGATATATAGAACAACCTCATTGTCATCAATTTCTTCTGCGTCTAAATAGAAGTCTCCCCCACCGAGGAAGATATCAGAATCAGTTATGGTTAGCTTAACTTCCCCGCCAGTATCAATATAAAGATCTTCATCTGCAGTTGTGAGAGTTAATCCTTCTAAAGCAATATCGTGTCCCTGTATGAGGAACTCGCCCCACCCCTCCAGCTCAATCTCACTTCCCCTTACCGTTATGTTATCCCCTTCAATAATGAAATTGGACTCATCCAGTGCAAGTTTGTAACCATTGAGATCTAACCTCAGCCCGTGGGAACTGAGAATAACATGGAAGTCCACGCCGGTCAGAATATCAGACCCCAAACGAATCACATCATACTGATCCTGCACATCCAGGGCATCATGGAGGTCATGGGCATCATGAACCAGAAAAACATCCAGGTATTCTGCAAAACCTGCTTTTATTGAAGCATCGTCTGTAAAATGTGTTACTGTGATCTCCTCATTACTCAGATCACCATGCCCTGCTCCGGTAACATCCCAGCCTGTGAATTCATAATCAGGGCTGGCTACTGCCCTCAGTTGAATTAGAGTATTGGCTTCAACTGATCGCTCTGGTTCAGCTTCCACCCACTCACCATTGACATTCTCTTCAACAACACCTCCATCGGTCCAGGTTATTGTTACCTCAAATTCTTCAGGAGCTGTTTCGCAAAAGTTTGCTTTGATTAGAGCACCTTCTGTAAAATTGGTTACTGTGATTTCTTCATTGTTCAGCTCACCATGATCTGCTCCTGCAACCTCCCAACTTGTGAATTCATAATCGGTGTTGGCTACTGCCCTCAGCTGGATAGAAGTACTGGCTTCAACTGAACGCTCTGATTCTGCTTCCACCCACTCACCATTAACCTTCTCTTCAACATAACCTCCATCTTCCCAGGTTATTGTTACACCAAATAGTTCAGGAGTTGTGCCGCAGCCGGTCAAAGGCAGGAAAAGTAGAGAAAGCAAAATTAAAATCCCTGTTCTTCTGAATAATAATAACACCACTATCAAACCTCCCCTCTTTTTGCGTCATAATTTTTCTTTTAAATCTCAAAAATAGCGTTAAAACCATTACTGCCACCTCTGGAACTTCCGGATAGTACTGAAGGGATAACAGTATATAGAATCCCTTCCATCCTCTCCTTGCCGGCAAGCTATGGAACGTCCATCCTTATGACAAAGCCAACATTATATAGTCTCACGGAAAAAAACATCCAGGCCATGGCGAATGGTTTGGTCGCCGTGGTCATTATCTGAATAAGTATTTTGTGTTTCCGAACCCGGTGGGCAGTTCTCCCGATCCCATGGTTCTTCTCCAGTCCCAAAGATCCCTACGTGTTCAAAGGCGATATATATCCCGCCGCCGTACTGCTGAGCATAATTGTCAGTAATGGTATTGTCATAAATGGTTGCCTCTCCATACCAGATGGAGATTCCACCTCCACAGGCTTGGGAATCGCCCACTGCATTGTTATGAGAGATGGTGTTTTCGGTAATTACAACCTCTGCGTCTCCTCCCAGGATATAGACACCACCTCCATGTAGATTGGCTGAGTTATTTGAAATCTCGTTACTGTCAATGGTAGCCTCTGAGTCATCAACAACAATACCACCACCACTGTACTCGGCCGTGTTGTCAGATATGATGTTGTTTCCTGAAATTTCTGCAACAGACGAGTAAACAATGGCTATTCCCCCGCCGTCAGCTCTTCCCCAGCCATCTGGGTCTTCTGCTGAATTGCCGGTAATGGTATTGTCTTTGATAGTGGCTTCTGACTCAGAGACCACTATGGCTCCCCTCTGATTGCCCACATTTCCGGTAATATTATTGCCCTTGATTTCCCCGGTAGAGTTATAACTGATGGTGATGGCAGCGCCATCATAATTGCCTTTTCCAGTATTATTCTTAATCTCGTTGTTGATTATTTCAGCTTCAGAAGAGTATATGATAGTGATCCCGCCGGTTCCGTACCCTTTAGGAGTGTTGTTTTGTATCTTATTCCCGGTAATTTTGGCAATAGCATCATCACCAGAGGAAATACCACCGATACGAATAGCCTCGCCTTCATGGTCCTTGAAGGTATTTTCCTGAAGGATCACAGAAGATTGATTATGAACATAAATTCCCGCCACCCAGTGAGTGGTTTCATTGGCAAGGAAGGAATTCCCCTCAAAAACAGGCGAGGATTGATTTGTTACTGCCGCCCCCCCACCGTAATAAGCTGTATTTTCAATGATCACATTATCCTTGATCACCGGCGAGGATGAGTTGGAAACCAGAATACCTCCACCATTATTACTTCCAGCATCACCGCCGGTGATGGTGAAGCCCCAGAGAAGAGCATCTTCTCCTTCCCCGCTGTTGAAGGTAACCACCCTTCCACTGCCGTTTCCATCAATTATGGTGGCCTCCACCACATCCGGATCCTCCGGATCTGTGCTGCGGACAGTTATGTTTTTGCCCTTAAAATCTATGTTCTCCCTGTAAGTCCCTGGTTTAACAACTATTATATCCCCACACTCTGCAGCATTAATAGCCCCCTGGATAGTTGTGAAATGGCCGGGAACTGTGATGGGAATGGGAACAAATTCAGCTATAATCTCCTTATCCTCATCCATGAGGATGCTGTACTCACCCTGTTCTTCATCGACAGTAATTACATCTACGGCATCCT